>CAMLDZ010000219.1 GCA_946478985.1 uncultured Solimonas sp. | reverse complement strand
CAGGCCGGCACCGACACCGCGGTGCACTTCTGGCAAATCAATGCGCGCGGCAAGACCGAGCTGCGCGGTTACGTGCTCCGTGACGGCAAGATGGCCGAGGTCGCCTCGGTCGATGTCGATTTCACCGTCGACGCGCAGTACCGCCACAAGACGGTCGACGCCACCGTGATCGATACCGCCGGCCGCAGCACGCGCGTAACCGGCGCCTACTTCGGCCATTTCCCGCTGCTGCCGGTGCCGAGCTGCACGCTGTACGAAGGCGCGATGCGCGCCGAGATCGACGGCAAGCCGGGCGTCGGCTGGTCGGAGTTCATGTGGCCGACCGCCTACCTCGAATATCTGCGCAAGGAGCAGGGCTGAACCGCCTCGACACCTAGCCGGCGGTAGCGGCGCGCCCCGCGCGCAGGCCGTCGCCGGCTAGCGCCGTGCTTGACGCACGGCGAAGCGTTGCCGGTAGGCGCCGGGCGCAAGGCCGACCACGCGCTGGAAAACGCGCCGGAACGCGCTGGTGTCCTCGTAGCCGACCTGCCAGGCGACGGCGTCGACCGGCCGGTCCGACAACTCCAGCAGCTCGCGCGCACGCCCCACGCGCAGCTGCTGGAGATAGCCGGTCGGGGTGTCACCGGCGGCGGCGCGGAAGCGGCGCAGGAAGGTCCGTTCGCCGAGCCCGGCCAGCGCCGCGAGCTGCGGCATCAGCACCGGCTCGGTGAAATGCGCGGCCAGCCACTGTTGTGCACGCAGCACCGCCGCATCGCCATGCGCGAGTCGCGGCGCCGCGCTGCTGTAGTAGCGTTGCTCGCGCTCGCCCGGATCGATCAGGAACATTCGCGCGGTCGCCAGCATCACCGCCGGCCCGAGCAGCTGCTCGATCAGCCGCAGGCCCAGGTCGGTCCAGGCCATCACCCCGCCCGCTGTCAGCAGGTCGCCGTGGTCGATCAGGAGCTTGGCGATGTCCAGCCGCACCTCGGGAAAGCGCATCGCAAAGCGCTCCGCCAGCGTCCAGTGCGTGGTGGCGGCGCGGCCGTCGAGCAGGCCGCTGGCCGCCAGCAGGAAGGCGCCGGCGCAGACCGAGCAGACGCGCGTGCCCTCGCGATGCCGCGCGCGTATCCACGGCGCCAGCGCGGCGGCCTCGGCCGCCGTAGGTTCGCCGTCGAGGCGGGGCGGCAGGATCAGCGCGGCCAGTGGCGTGCCGGCGGGCGGCGGCTCGTCTCCGTGCAGCGCCAGCACCTGCACGCGCAGCTCGCGGGCGGCTGCGCCGCGCGCGCCGGCCAGACGGGCCGCGGTCTCGAACAGATCACGCAGGCCGTGTATCGCCGCCAGTTGGGCGCCGGTGTAATGCAGGATGCCGATCAGCGCGACAGGAACTGTGGGAGGAGCGATCGGCGCGGCGGCCATGGCGGATTCAGCCTGCTGCTTGTCGGTTTTGACTATGGGCGCGATCTTCCGGTCGCCGTAAGGTGCCGGTCAATCCTCAGCTCCGCTGCGCCATGAATGCCAAGACCCTGCTGAAGTACTCGCTCTACGCCTGCACCGCCTACTTCTGCGCGATGAGCGCGGCGCACTTTGCCGGCTTCAAGGTGCCGGTCCTGTTCGTCTACTGGAATGTGCCGTCCAACCACTACCAGGACATGATCATCGGCTTCTGCGCGTTCACCTATGCGGTGCTGGTGTTCACGGCGGCGCGGCACCGTGCGGCGGTGCCGGCGGCACTGGTCGCGCTCTCCGGCACGGTGCTGGGGTTGTCGGCCGTCAATCTGTCGGCCGATCTGGCGCGGATGATCGATGGCGCCTCGACGCTGGCCTACTGGCTGCAGACCGGCATGATCGCCGGCCTGCTGGCCTGGCTCGGTGCGCTGTACCTCAAGTCCGCGCGCTGAAGGCGAGGCCGCAGGCTCAGTTGATCGGCGTGCAGACGCGCCGCGTGGTCACTTCCTCGCGGGCATTCTTGTCGTTGAGATGCTTGCCTGCTGCGGCGCCGCCGACCGCGCCTGCGCCGGTGGCGATGTCCTGGCCGCGGCCGCCGCCGAACTGGTGGCCGATCACGCCACCGGCCACCGCGCCGATGACCGGCGCGGCGATCGGATGATCGCCCTTCTTGGTGACGACCTGCTGGTCATGGCATTCCATGCGCTGGCCGCTCTCGTTGGTATAGACCTCGGCGTACGCAGGGGCGATACAAGTCGCTGCTACGGCGGACAGCAGGATCGCGCGCAGTTTCATGGTCTGTTCTCCGATACGGATGTGAGCTTTCACCGTAAGCGGCAGCACTGAATTCGTCGTGAACTCCGCGGACCCGGACTTTCACCGGCGATTCAGCAGACGGCGCGCGCGAATGCACCCTGAAGCCCTCATTGCGGAGAGAGGCCGGCCGCGAGTTGCTGCATCTACCGCGACGTCCGCGTCACGCAGATCTACGAAGGTGCTTCGGATATACAGCGCCTGGTGATCGCCAGCGCAGTCGCGGGCCGCTAAGCGGGATAACGTCGTGTACCCGCACAACAAGGAC
>CAMLDZ010000218.1 GCA_946478985.1 uncultured Solimonas sp. | reverse complement strand
CTGCAGCCGGCGCCGGAGTTCCAGGACTGGCTGGCGCGCATCGGCCTGCTCGATGCGCGCGGCCAGCTGCCGCCGCCGCGTGCCGACAGCGCGGCCCTGCAGCGACTGCTGGCACTGGAGTCGCGCGGGTGACGCGGGGCGTGCCATCGGGCACCGAACATGAGACGGCGGCCGATCCCTTCGCGCGCTGGCGGCTGGCCACGCGTGCACGGATCGGCCTGGGCCGCAGCGGCGACGCGCTGCCGACGCCGGCGCTGCTCGACTTCCAGCTCGCGCACAGCCGCGCACGCGACGCGGTGCACGGCGCCGTCGACCTTGCTGCGCTGACGGCGGCGCTGCCGTCGCCGCAGTTGCAGCTGCGCTCGCGTGCGGCCGATCGCAGCATGTATCTGCGCCGTCCCGATCTCGGCCGGCGCGTCGACGCCGCCGACCTGCCGGCGCTCGACGCCGCGCGCGGCGATTACGATCTGGTGCTGGTGATCGCCGACGGCCTGTCGGCTGCCGCGGTGCATGCGCAGGCGCCGCCGCTGGTCGCGGCCTTGCTGCCGAAGCTCGCGGCGCTGCGCGTGGCGCCGCTGGTGCTGGCGCAACAGGCGCGCGTCGCGCTCGGCGACGAGATCGGCGAACGGCTCGGTGCGCGGCTGGTGGCGGTACTGATCGGCGAGCGGCCCGGCCTTTCGGCAGCGGACAGTCTTGGTATCTATCTCACGTACGCGCCGCGCCTCGGCCGCTGCGACGCCGAGCGCAACTGCATTTCCAACATCCACGCCGCCGGTCTTGCGCCTGCCCGCGCGGCGGCGACCCTGGCCTGGCTGATCGGCGAGGCGCTACGCCTGCGCGGCAGCGGGGTCGCGCTGAAACTGGATGCGGCGTCATCGGCAGATCCGCTGCCGGCAGCGCAGGCCAATGAGCACAGCGAATAAGGGGTGTCTTACTGCGCTGTAAGTAAAAGTGGATACGAAGCGACGCTGGCGCTAAGCTCGCGTCCGATTCGTCATGGCGATCGGCGATGACGAACAGTGGTTCCGATTGGTTGGGGAGTGTGGTGTTGTCGGGAAGGCCGCGGTGGGGACCGCGGCCTTCTTTTTTTTGCTGCGCCCGGGTTCAGAAGCGATAACGGTAGGCGAGCACCGGATTGATCAGGCGGTTCTTGGCTTCGATCTCCGGAATGCTGCTGACGTTGTTGCCCGGATTGCGCTGCGTCGGCGTGAAGCCGTAAGTCAGGCCCAGATTGAACTCATGCGCGCCGGCCGGACTCAGCCAGGCCAGCATCGTCGCCAGATGATTGCGTGTCAGTGTCGGAAAGGTGCCGCTGACGCGCTGATCCGGCACCGTTGGCTGGAAGGCGTGGGCGCCGCCGACGCGCAGCGTCCACTGCGGTATGAACTGCCATTCGACGCCGAGGCTGGCCGTGGTCATGTTGTTGAAGCCGGTCGGCAGGTTGACGTCGAGCGTCGAGCCGTCCTCGGCGCGGAAGCGGATCTGGGTGTCGGCCAGCGTCTGCGACCAGAACGTGCGGCGCAGGTCGGCGACCACCGCCAGCGTCGGCGACACGCGATGCGCGACGCCGAGCACGAAGGCCTGCGGAAACTGGAAGGCCGGCAGGCGCGCGCTGCCGCGGATCGCGATCTGCTGGTTGTTGCTGTCGATCGCGGTCAGCGTGCCCTCGCCCTTGAGATCGTCGAGCCGGCTCTCGAATTCATAGGCCGCGCCCAGCGTCGTCGACGGCGTCAGCCGGAAGCTCAGGCCCAGGCGCGCGCCGACACCCCAGCCGGACAGCTCCGAACTCAGGGGGTGATCGCGCACGAAGTCGAAGTGCGCGCCGGCGAGATTGGGAATGCCGGCCAGTACCGGCACCAGCGTGCCGCCGGTGCGGCCGTCGGCGATCAGCATGCCGACCTGCTGCACGTCGAGCAGGCTGGCGAGGTTCAGCGAGGCGTTGACGACGTCGATGCTGGCGCCGACGCGCCAGCGCGCATGCGGCCGCCAGGCGAGCGCGAACGGAATGCGCAGATGGCCGAGCCGCGTCGACACCGGCAGGCCGGTATAGACACCGTACGTGCTCGTGCGCGACAGGAAGCTGTCGTTGCCGTACTCGATGCCGAAGCCGCCGGCCGCGAACACGCCGGCGCCGAAGGCCCAGTCGCCGAAGCGGCGCGCATAGGCGATCTCCGGCAGATCGTAGGGGCCGCGGTTGTTGCCGAGATTCTGCGTGTCGAAGCGCTCGCCGCTGGCACTGCTGCTGACGATGATGTCGGCGTGGATCTCGGTGAGCTGGAACAGCAGCTCCTGCTCACGATCGAGGTTCAGCAGCTCGGCGGGGTTGAGCATCATCGCGCCGGCGCCGATCGGAAACGCGACGCCGCTGCCGGCAAAACCGCGTGACACCGGGCCGAAGCCCTCGACGCGTGCCAGCTCGACGGCGGTGGCCGTGCCGGTGACCAGGCCCATGCCGGCGCCCAGCAGAAGGACAGCCAGCCGCCGCGTGGTGGACCTCGTGTGTCCGCGCATCTGC
>CAMLDZ010000217.1 GCA_946478985.1 uncultured Solimonas sp. | reverse complement strand
TTTGGTGAAGACCGACATGGAAAGCGCGAAAGGCGGGCGGCGTAGCGTCGCAGGACGAAATTAGACCAGAGGCCCGCCAGCGTGTCATGCGCCCGTGCCGTGCGTCACGCCGCGGCATCGACGCGGCGCGGGGCTTGCGGGCACCATGCGGGTCCCTCACTGCCGATCCCTGCCGCCGATGAACTGGCCCGCCTCACGCTGTGCTCTGGCCGCCCTGCTGCTTGCCGCGGCGCTGCCGCTGCGCGCGCAGACCCTGCCCGCCGAAGACCGCGCGGTGGAGCGCGCGACCCTGCCGAAGTGGGAGGGCGGCGTGATGTTCGCCGGCCTGATGCTGCCGCAGTACCCGGCCGCCGAGGACTACCGCTATCTGGCGGTGCCGGTGCCGTACTTCGTCTACCGCGGCGACGTGCTGCGCGCCGAGGACGGCAGTTCGCGGGTGCGCCAGAAGCTGGCCGAGCATGTCGAGATCGACGTCAGCGGCGGCGGCGCGCTGTCCAGCAACGGCAATTCCGATGCACGCGAGGGCATGCCGGATCTCGACTACCTGGTCGAGCTGGGCCCCAACCTCAAGCTGAATTTCGACGGCCCGCGCCCGCAGTCCAAGGTCCTCATCAACCTGCCGCTGCGCGCCGTGATCTCGGTCGGCTCCGGGGTCGACTGGCAGGGCTTCATCTTCGAGCCGGAGCTGGCGTACCTGAGCGAGCGCTTCGTCGGCGGCCGCCTGCTGCTGCGCGCGTCGATCAGCAGCGAGTTCACCGGCACGCTGCTGCAGCGTTACTTCTACGAAGTGGCGCCGCGCTACGCCACCGCAGAACGGCCGGCTTATCGCGCCGATGGCGGCTACATGGGCAGCTCGATCGGCCTGCGCGCCGCCTACGCGTTCTCGCCGCGCTGGCGCGGCTTTATCAGCACGCGCTACTTCCGCCACAGCGGCGCCGCCAATGAGGACAGCCCGCTGTTCCGCAACGTCCACGGCTATTCGGTGGCGATCGGCCTGGCCTGGGCGTTCATGGTGTCGAAGGAGATGGCGGTGGCCGAATAGCCGCAAGCCGCATGGCGGCGCTCAGCGCCGCCAGAATGCCCGCGTGAAGATCACCAGCAGGGTGAACACTTCCAGGCGGCCGATCAGCATGGCGAAGATCAGCACCCACTTGCCGAACGGCGTCACCCCGGCGACGTTGGCAACCACGCTGTTGAGGCCGGGGCCTGCGTTGTTGATCGCAGCGGCAACGGCCGAGAACGCGGTTTCCGCGTCCAGGCCGGTGATCATCATCAGGCAGGTCAGCAGGATCGAGAAGCCGATATAGATCGAGAAGAAGCCGCCGATCGAGTAGATCACCGTATCGGGCACGATCTTGTCTTCCAGCTTGATCGGCACCTCGGCGTTGGGGTGGATCAAACGCATGATCTCGCGACCGGACTGTTTGACGAACAACAGCAGGCGAATCACCTTGACGCCGCCGCCGGTACCGCCGGCGCAGCATCCGAAATACGTCACCAGAATCAGCACCAGCGGCACGAAGTGCGGCCAGGCGCTGGGATTGGCGGTGGCAAAACCCGCCGTGGAACCATACGCCACCAGCTGGAACAGGCCGCGGCGCACCGCCTCTTCGAGCGAGGTGTAAGTGCCGCCGGTATACAGAACGCCGCAGATCAGCAGCGCCAGCACGGCGTAGACGGTGATGAACGCGCGAAACTCCGCGTTGCGCCAGTACAGCCGCGGCGAACGGTCGCGCCAGGCGGTGAAGTGCAGCGCGAAGTTGGAGGCGCCGGCGATCATGAAGAACATCGCGGCGATCTCGATGCTGAGGCTGTCGAAGTAGCCCAGGCTGGCGTCGTGCGTGGAGAAGCCGCCCGTGGCCACCGTCGACATGGCATGGCACAACGCATCGAAAGGCTGCATGCCGAGCAGCCAGTAGGCGGAGAAGCAGCTGACGGTCAGCAGCAGGTAAACCGCCCACAGCGCGCGTGCGCTGTGCATGATCCGCGGCGTGAGCTTGGCGTCCTTCATCGGACCCGGCGTCTCTGCCTTGTACAGCTGCATGCCGCCGATGCCGAGCATCGGCATGATCGCCACCGCCAGCACGATGATGCCCATGCCGCCGAGCCAATGCAGTTGCGAGCGGTAGTAGAGGATCGCGCGCGGCATGTCGTCCAGACCGGCGGCGATCGCGGTCGAGCCGGTGGTGGTGAGGCCGGATACCGATTCGAACATGGCCTCGGTCAGCGTGTACCAGCCGACGTCGGTCTCGATGAACGGAATCGCACCGAAACCGGACAGTACCAGCCAGAACAGCACCACGATCAGAAACCCGTCGCGGGTCTTCAGCTCGCCGCGGTGCCGGCGCACCGGCAGCCAGATCAGCAGGCCGATCAGCAGCGTGATCCACAAGCCTTCGGTGAAGGCCTTCCAGGTGCTGCCCTCATTGAGCAGATCGACGACGATCGGCGGCAGCATCGTCGTCGAGAAGCTCATCAGCAGCAGGCCCATGATCCGCTGCGTGGCAGCGAAGCGCCGCCGCTGCGAACTGCTGGAAGGCGCGCTGCTCAGCGTCAGGCGCATTTAGGGCCTGCTAATGCCATGGCCGCCGCTG
>CAMLDZ010000216.1 GCA_946478985.1 uncultured Solimonas sp. | reverse complement strand
GAGATGGGTGAGCTGGGCCTGCTGGGCGTCGACGTCGCGACCGAGCATGGTGGCCTCGGGGTCGACGGCGTGACCACAGGCCTGATTGTCGAAGAACTCGCCTACGGCGATTTCAACGTCGCCGCCGTGGTGCTGGTGATGTCCTTGTGCGCGGCCATCATTGCGCGCAACGCCAACCCGGCCGTGGCGGCGCAATGGTTGCCGCGGGTGCCGCGCGGCGAAGCCATCCTGGCGCTGTCGATCACTGAGCCCAAGTGCGGTTCGGACGCCAGCTCGCTGCAGCTCAAAGCGCGTCGCGATGGCGATTTCTACGTGCTCGACGGCGAGAAAACCTCGACCACTTATTGCGACAGCGCCGATGCCTTCCTGGTGTTCGCGCGGACCGGCAGACCCGAAGACGGGGCCAAGGGCGTGACCGCGCTGCTGGTGCCGGCCGCGACGCCAGGCTTGTCCACCACGCGATTCAGGGATCTGGGCAGCCACTGTTCCGGGCGCGGCTCGGTGTTCTTCGATGGCGTGCGGGTGCCGGTCGAGAACAGGCTCGGCGGTGAAGGCAAGGGCTTCTCGCAAGTGATGGCCGGTTTCGACTACAGCCGCGCGCTGATCGCGCTGCAATGCCTGGGCGCCGCTCAGGCCTCGCTCGATGAAGCCTGGGCGTATGCCAAGGAGCGCCACGCCTTCGGCGGGCCGATCGCGCGCTTTCAGGGCGTCAGCTTTCCTTTGGTCGAGGGCGAGACGCTGGTCGCGGCGGCCAGGCAGTTGTCGTACCACGCGCTGGCACTGCGCGATGCCGGCCAGGCGCATACCGCCGAGGCGGCAATGGTGAAGTGGATGGCGCCGAAGACGGCGTTCGATGTCATTCACCAGTGCGCGCTGACGCTCGGTCACTACGGCTGGTCGATGGACCTGCCGCACCAGCAGCGCATGCGTGACGTGATGGGTCTGGAGATCGGCGACGGCACCGCCGGCATCATGAAGATGATCGTCGCGCGTGCCCGTGCCGGCCGCGCCGCCACCGAAGAACGAGGAGCAGGCTGAGGCATGAGCGGCAAGAATCAGTATCGATCGGTGTTCTCGGCCGGGCTGTTTGATGGCCAGGTTGTGATTGTCACGGGTGGCGGCAGCGGCATCGGCCGCTGCACGGCGCATGAACTCGCGCGCTTGGGCGCAACGGTCGTCATCGTCGGCCGCAATGCCGACAAGCTGACGACGGTGCAGGCGGAGATCCGCGAGGACGGTGGACAGGCCTTCGCCTACGTCTGCGACATCCGCGACGAGGCCAAGGTGATCGAGCTCATCGACCGCGTGCTCGCCGAGCACGGTCATATCGATGGTCTGGTCAACAACGCAGGCGGGCAGTATCGCGCCAAGCTGGAAACCATCAGCACCAAGGGTTTCGAGGCCGTGGTGCGCAACAATCTCACCGGCGGCTTCATCTTCATGCGTGAGGTTTATCTGCGCTGGATGCAGGCCAACGGCGGTGCCATCGTCAACATGATCGCCGACATCTGGCACGGCTGGCCGAGCTTTGCGCACTCCGCTGCCGCCCGTGGCGGCATGCACACGCTGAGCGAAAGTGCGGCCAGTGAATGGGCCGCTGCTGGCGTCCGCGTCAACACGGTGGCGCCGGGGTCCATCGCGTCCAGTGGCCTGGACACCTACGACGTCGCGCATACCGGCTATATCCAGAACGAGATCGCCCGCGAGATCCCCCTGCAGCGCTTCGGCAACGAGGCCGAGGTTTCAGCGGCCATCGTCTTCCTGCTGTCGCCGGCGGCGTCCTATATCACCGGCTCCTGCATTCGCATCGATGGCGGCGGCCCCAATGCGCGCCGCATGTGGATGCAGCTGGCGCCGTCGGATCGCAGCAAGCCGTTCGACGGCTTTCATCGCGCGCGCTTGCCTGAAATTCTCGACACCCCGCATTCCTAGGACTCACGCGCATGTCAGACAAAGTGCTGTACGAAAAGAAAGGCGCAATCGCCTACATCACGCTCAACCGTCCCGAGCGCAAGAACGCGATCGATCTGGACACGCATCATCGTCTGGGAGAGATCTGGCGAGACTTCCGTGATGACGCCGAACTTCGCGTTGCCATCCTCACCGGCACGGGCGATGCGTTCTGTGCCGGCGCCGATCTCAAGACGCATGTGCCCGAGTGGGATGGCGCAGGCCCGAGCCTGGCGCGCGACAAGCTGCCGGACGGCTTTGCCGGTGGCATCACGCGCGGCGTGCATCGCCTCTACAAGCCGATCATCGCCGCCTGCAACGGCTGGGTGCTCGGCGGGGGCCTGGAACTGGCGATGGCCTGTGATATCCGCATCGCCTCGGAGCGTGCGCAGTTCGGTTCCTTCGAGCTGCGTCGAGGCATGCATCCGGCGGATGGTGGCATCGTCCGCATCGTCAACACCTGCGGTACCGGCATCGCGCTGGAGATGGAGCTGACCGGCGAGCCGATCGACGCCATGCGGGCGTTCTACGCCAACATGGTGTCCAAGGTGGTTCCGCACGATCAGCTGATGGCGACGGCCGAAGCCTATGCGGCGCGCATTCTGCGCAACGACCGCCGCGCGGTAGAGTCGGCCAAGGAAACCATCTTCGAAGTCGTCGGCCGCACGCTCGACGAGCAACTGAAGATCGAATGCCTGCT
>CAMLDZ010000215.1 GCA_946478985.1 uncultured Solimonas sp. | reverse complement strand
AAGCCGGCGGCTTTTTTCATGGCCGAGCCCGTAAAATGCGCCGATGGACCGGGCCCGCCGCCAGCGCTACCTCAAGCAGATCGGCATCGACAACTGGCAACCGCGCGATGCGGTGGCCGCAGGGGGCATGCCGCGCGCCCCGGCGCCTGTCATCGCATCAGCTCCGATTGCGGCGCCCGCTGCGGAACCGCCTCGCGCGCCCGCTGCCGCTGCAACGCGTCCGCCGCCTCCGAGCCGGCCGCCGCCTTCCGCTGTGCCGTCACGGGTGTCGTCACCCGTAGTTGCGGAACCGCCGCCGCGCGAGCAGATCGAGCTGCCGCACGACTGGAACGGCCTGCGCGCGCGGGTCAAGGATTGCCCGGCCTGCAAGCTGTGCCAGACCCGAACGAACACGGTGTTCGGCGTCGGCGACGAGCAGGCGCCGCTGATGATCGTCGGCGAAGGTCCGGGTGCCGATGAGGATGCGCAGGGCGAACCCTTCGTCGGCCGCGCCGGCAAGCTGCTCGACGAGATGCTCAAGGCGATCGGCCGTTCGCGCTGGCAGGCGGACGCGGCCAGGGCGGTGTTCATCGCCAACGTCGTCAAGTGCCGGCCACCCGGCAACCGCGATCCGGAAGCCGACGAGGTCGAGGCCTGCCGGCCGTATCTGGATCGGCAGATCGAGCTGCTCAAACCCAAATTGATCGTCGCCCTCGGCCGCGTCGCCGCGCAGCGCCTGCTCGACACCGATGCGCCGCTGTCACGGTTGCGCGGGCCGCTGTATCACTACGGCGCCGACAAGACGCCGGTACTGGTCACCTATCATCCTGCCTATCTGCTGCGCAGCCCGCGCGAGAAGGCCAAGAGCTGGGAAGACCTCAAGCGCATCCATTGCTTCCTGCACGCGCCGCCATGAGCGCCGTCGCCGAAGACATCTGGCGGCTGTATCCGATGCATCCCTCGCATCTGCCGCAGATCATGCCGATCGAGAAGCTGGCGTATACGCATCCGTGGAGCGAAGGCATCTTCAACGACTGCCTCAAGGTCGGCTACAGCGCCTGGGTGGTCACCAACACGCTGGGCGAAGTCGCTGCCTACGCGCTGATGAGCATGGCGGTGGGCGAGGCGCACATCCTCAATATCTGCGTGGCGCCGGAGCAGCAGCGCAAGGGCCTGGCGAGTTTCCTGCTCAAGCATCTGCAGATGGTCGCGCGCGCCGCCGGCGTGACGCTGATGCTGCTGGAAGTGCGCCGCTCCAACATCGCCGCGCAGCAGCTCTACGAGAACTTCGGCTTCCGCCGCATCGGCGAGCGCCGCGCTTACTACCCGGCGCATGTCGGCCGCGAAGACGCCTTCGTGCTGGCGCTGGACCTGCAATAGCGTTTTTCGCGAAGGATTGGCCGTGACCACAGGCAAACGCGGTGCGCTGTCCTGGGCGTTCTATGACTGGGCCAATTCGGCGTTCGCGACCACGGTGATGGCCGGTTTCTTCCCGCTGTTCTTCTCGGCCTACTGGGCCAAGGATCTGCAACCGGGCGCGCGCACCTTCTGGCTCGGCGTCGCCAGCTCCGCCGCGAGCGTGGTGGTGATGATCCTGGCGCCGCTGCTCGGCGGCCTGGCCGACCGCAAGGGCTACAAGAAGCGCTTCCTGTTCATCGCCACGGTACTCGGTGCCGCGTCGACGGCGGCGATGTACACGGTGGCGGCCGGCAACTGGAGCCTGGCGCTGACGCTGTTCACACTGGCCTCGATCGGTTTCTTCGCCGGCACCTCCTTCTACGATTCGCTGATCGTCTGCGTGGCCGACGACGCGCAGGTCGATCGTGTCTCCGCGCTGGGTTACGGCCTCGGCTATCTCGGTGGCGGCCTGCTGTTCGCGCTCAATGTCTTGATGTTCCAGAAGCCGGAAGCGTTCGGCATCGCCGACGGCGCGCAGGCGATCCTGCTGTCGTTCCTGATGGTCGGCATCTGGTGGCTGCTGTTCTCGCTGCCGCTGTTCCGCAACGTGCAGGAGGCAGTGGCGCCGGTGCAGAACGGCAGCGACTGGGCGGAGCTGGTGCGCACCTTCCGCCAGGTCCTGACGATGAAGCCGGTGCTGCTGTTCCTGGCTGCGTACTGGCTGTATATCGATGCCGTCGACACCATCATCCGCATGGCGGTCGACTACGGCGTCAAGCTCGGCTTCGAGCCTGGTGCCTTGATCAAGGCGCTGCTGATGGTGCAGTTCGTCGGCTTTCCTGCTGCGGTTGCCTACGGCTGGCTGGCGCAACGCTTCGGCACCCGGCGGATGATTTATGTGGCGCTTGTCGTTTATGGCGGCGTGACAATTGCCAGCTACGGTCTGCACAGCGAGCGCGATTTCTATCTGCTCGCCGCCGCCATCGGCCTGGTCCAGGGCGGTGTGCAATCGCTGTCGCGCTCGTACTACGCGCGGCTGATTCCGCCGGAGCAGGCCGGCCAGTTCTTCGGCTTCTACAACATGCTCGGCAAGTTCGCCGCGGTGCTGGGGCCGATCGTCGTCGGCCAGACCGCGCTGCTGGTCGACAACCAGCGCCTGCCGATTCTCAGCTTGCTGCCGTTCTTCGTGATCGGCGGCTTGCTGCTGTCACGCGTGCGCGAGCCGCGGGGCACTTGAGCTAGGGCCTGTTAACACTATGGCCGCCGCTGTGACGGAGACCCCAGTGGAATTG
>CAMLDZ010000214.1 GCA_946478985.1 uncultured Solimonas sp. | reverse complement strand
GGCCATAGCGTTAACAGGCCCTAGCCGCGTTCCTGGCGTTCTTCTTCGCATCGAGCTACCTGCCGCTGCTGTGGAACGAAGCGCTCATCCGCTGGCAGCTCTTCGATTTGAACGCGCTCGGCGATTACGGCGGCGCACTGGCCGGCCTGCTGATCTACGAAGGCGGCGTGTACTGCTGGCACCGCGCGATGCACGGCTCCGATCTGCTGTGGCACATCTTCCACCAGATGCATCACAGCGCCGAACGACTGGATGTGCCGGGGGCCTTCTGGTTCAGCCCCTTCGACATGCTGGGCTGGATCCTGCTGTCCAGCCTCTGCCTGACCCTGCTGGTCGGCATCACGCCGCAGGCAACAACCATCGTGCTGCTGACCACCAGCTTCCTGTCACTGTTCCAGCACGCCAACATTCGCACGCCGCGCTGGCTCGGCTATATCGTGCAGCGGCCCGAAAGTCATTCGCGCCACCATGCGCGCGGCCTGCACATGGGCAACTACTCGGACCTGCCGATCTTCGATCTGCTGTTCGGCAGCTTCGACAATCCATCTGACTTCGCCGGAGAAGCGGGCTTCTACCCCGGCGCTTCGCGGCGCGTCGTCGACATGCTGCGCGGGCGGGACGTTTCTCGCGACGCCATCCGCGAGAACCAGAGACCTCGCTGAAGCCTGCGCGCCCGTGCCGCAGGCGCGGGCTGGCGTATCCTTGCCGCCCATGAGCGCAGCCCGCATCCACTTCGACGTTCCCCTCGCCGCCGACCTCCCGCTGCAACTGCCCGAGGACGCTTTCCGCCACCTGATCCAGGTGCTGCGGCTGCGCGCCGGCGACCGCTTCGTCGCCTTCGACGGCAGCGGCGGCGAGTACGCGGCCGAACTGGTCGAGGTGCACAAGCGCAGTGCCACCGCGCGGCTCGACCGCCACGTCGCGGTGGACCGCGAATCGCCGCTCGACCTGACGCTGGCGCAGTGCGTGTCCAAGGGCGAGCGCATGGACTACACGCTGCAGAAGGCGGTCGAGCTGGGCGTCACGCGCATCGTGCCGCTGCTGTCCTCGCGCAGCGTGGTGCGGCTCGATGCCGAGCGCATGGACAAGAAGCTCGAACACTGGCGCGGCGTCATCATCAGCGCCTGTGAGCAGTCCGGCCGCACGCGCGTGCCGCCGCTGGCCGATGCCGTCGCGCTGCCGAGCTGGCTCGACGCCGAGGCAGCGCCCGGCGAGCGCCTGACGCTGGACCCGCAAGGCCGCCACGGCCTGCGCGAGCTGCCGCCGCCGCGCGGACCGGTGACCCTGCTGGTCGGCCCCGAAGGCGGCCTGAGCGAGCACGAGCTGCAGCGCGCGCACGCCGCCGGCTTCACCGGCATCCGCATGGGCCCGCGCGTGCTGCGCACCGAGACGGCCGGCGTCGCTGCGCTGGCGGCGCTGCAGGCCTTGTGGGGCGACTGGCAGTGAGCGACTGAGCGCCCGAAAGGGCCGTCGCTGACGGCCCGCGCCGACACGCCAACAGGATTCGCCTACAAGCGCCGGGGCCGGCTCACGAATCGCTTTTTTTTCCGGCGACGCTCGGCGCAAAATGGCGGATGACAGCGCGATGACAAATGCTGTCTCGACAGAAAACCGGGAGAACAACAATGAACCACCTGAGATCCATCGCCCTCGCCGTCAGCCTCGCCCTGGGCTTCGGCTGCGCCGCCAGCCTGGCCGCCGACAAGGCGCCGAAACCTGCACAGCTGAGCAAGGATGACCTCGATCTGTGGGCTTTCTCCACCGTCAATGCCCTGGCGCCGGGCAAATCGGCCGCCGAGTTCCGCGCGCTGCCGAATCTGGCGGACGAGAAGAAGCAGATCCTCTCCGGCACCGACGACGAATCCACTGCGGCCAACGAGCCGGTCAGCCTGCGCTTCAGCTACTCCGACGGCATGGAAATCCGTGTGCTGGACTTCGGCACGCAGGCCTTCGTCACGCACCTGCGCGTCGACGGCCCCGGCAAGGCGCTGGCGCAGAACCTGAAGATCGGCGCTACGCGCGCCGAAGTCGAAGCCGTGCTCGGCCGCGCCTCGCGCGGCGGCCAGAGCTACTCGGTCTACGAAGGCAAGACCGACGTGATCCGCGTGTTCTATACCGCCAACCTTGCCAGCCGCGTCGAGATCGATCGCGGCGAGTAGCGAGTCGGCAGTAACATGGCGGGCAAAACCGAACACCGGAGCCCGCCATGCTGATCACCAATGCCCACATCATCAACGAAGGTCACGAGACGGCGGCGGACCTGCTGATCAAGGACGGGCGCATCGAGCGCATCGCCGCCAAGATCAGCGCCCCGGCCGGCGTGCCGGTCTACGACGCGCACGGCCAGTGGCTGATTCCCGGCTTCATCGACGACCAGGTCCACTTCCGCGAGCCGGGTCTGACGCACAAGGGCGACATCTACACCGAATCGCGCGCCGCGGTGGCCGGTGGCACCACCAGCTACTTCGACATGCCGAACAACAAGCCGGCGATCACCACGCGCGCGCTGCTGGCCGAGAAGTACGCCAACACCGCCGGCCGCTCGTTCGCCAACTACGCCTTCTACTTCGGCGGCGCCAACGACAACCTCGAAGAAATCGCCGCGCTGCAGCCCAACGAGGCCTGCGCGATCAAGGTCTTCATGGGCGCCTCGACCGGCAACATGCTGGTCGACGACCC
>CAMLDZ010000213.1 GCA_946478985.1 uncultured Solimonas sp. | reverse complement strand
GTTTTCTTCAGCGGATCGGCTGATGCACGGTAACCAGCTTGGTGCCGTCCGGAAACGTCGCTTCCACCTGGATCTCGTGAATCATTTCGGCAATGCCGTCCATGACCTGCGCGCGGCTGAGCACCTGCGCGCCGGCCTGCATCAGCTCGGCGACGCTGCGGCCATCACGCGCGCCCTCGACGACGGCGTCGGTGATCAGCGCGATCGCCTCCGGATGATTGAGCTTGACGCCGCGTTCGAGCCGCCGCCGCGCGACATTGGCGGCCATCGCGATCAGCAGCTTGTCCTTCTCTCGAGGTGTCAGGTTCATCCGTTCTAGTTCCTCAGCATTCCCAGACGCGCGGCAGCCGCGCGGGCAGGCCGGCGAGGCGCGCCCGCAGGCCGCCGGCGATGCGCATCACCGCGCCGCGCAGGGCCACCGCATCGGCGGCCAGCAGGCGGACCAGCAGCACACCGTCGATGACGGTGGCGCCGCCGCGGACGGCGCCGGTACCGGTTTCGTGCAGATCGCTGCGTACCGCATCCAGCTGCGCCGCCGCGGCGTCGCCGACGTAGATCAGGGTCGCGGTGCCGCGCGCCGCGCCGAATGCGAACGGCGCCGCGCGCAAGCGGCCGACATCGCCGCCGAGCCGCAGGGCATCGGCCCAGACCAGGCGTCCGCCGCGGCGGATGCGCCAGGCATCGTGAACCTGGCCCTGCGTGAAATCCTCGCCCATCGCGCTGCGCCCGAAGACGATGCTCTCGACCGCGAGCAACTGCGCGTCGGCCGCCAGATCGGCTTCGACGACGCGGCGCAGCCGCGCATGCTCGAACAGGATCGTCTCCTGCGCCAGCCATTCCAGCCAGGCGCCGCTGCCGGCGCGCAGGCGCACATCGATGCGCGTGTCCGCTTCGCCGTCGGCGGCGCGGTAGAGCTTTTCCGCCGCCTGCGTGGTCAGCGTCGCACGTGCCGCCGCACCGATCTCGATATCGAGCGCCAGGCGATCGCCGCCGGTCAGTCCGCCGCTGGTGGTCAGCAGCACCGCCTGCGGCGGTTCGCCGGGCTCGACGTCCGGAAACAGCACGCGGCACGGCGCACGCTGATACAGATCCTGCAGCCGGCTGCGCTGCTGCGCATCACAGGCATACGCAATCCGCGCGGCACCGTCGACCCGCTGTGCGCGGGCGGCGGGCGGGCGGTGCAGCGTTACGGCGGTGATGTCGGAAACGCCCATGATCGCTATTGGTGCAGAGGCGATGATTGCGGGCCGGCCGGGCGGGGGACATACGTCAAATACCCCATACGCGCGGTGGCCGCCGCCATGTTATCGCCTCCGTGAAAGCAAAAGGGCCGCGCTTGCGGTCCCCTGCACGCTATGCGATCCGGCATCCGCCTCACTGCGCCGGCGGTGCGTCGCCATGCTCGTGATGGTGTCCTTCGTGCTGCTGGCGTGCCTCGCGATTGTCCTGGCGCTGGTCCTGCCGTTCGGCGCGATTGCCCTGCCGCTCCTCCTGACGATCCCCGCGGTTGCCCTGGCGTTCTTCCTGGCGGTCCGCGCGGTTCTCCTGGCGCTGCTTCTGGCGTTCGGCGCGATTCTCCTGACGCTCCTTCTGCCGCTCCGCTGCCGGCGTGCTGTCCTGGGCGAAACCGACGCTGCTGGCGGCGAGCAGGCCGCCGACGGCGGCGGCAAGCAAAGTCTTGTTCATGTGTGTGATCTTCCGGGTTGGCGGCATCTACGAAACCGCGCGCGCATCCTAAACCCGGACCTGGGTCCGGGTTCCAGTGCCGGCGTGTAAACTGCCGCGTTGTATACGCCACTACACAACGCCGATGGCGCGACGCTGCCGAGGTCTGCCGATGCCCTTCCGATCGCCCGCCCGATCTTCCTCGCGCCGGCCCGCTGCCGCGCTGCTGCGGTTGCTGCTGTGCGGACTGCTGCTACTGCTGGCGCCGCTGGCGCAGGCCGGCGAGCCGGTGCGGGTCTTTGCCGCGGCGAGCCTGAAGACCGCACTCGACGCGATCGCCGAAGCCTACGCGCGCGACAGCGGCCAGACGCTGCTGATCAGCTATGCCGGCAGCAATGCGCTGGCCGCGCAGATCGACAACGGGGCGCCGGCCGATCTGTTCATCTCCGCCGATCTCGACTGGATGCGCTACCTCTCCGAGCGCGGCCTGATCCGCAAGGACAGCGAGCGCCTGCTGCTCGGCAACCGCCTGGTGCTGATCGCGCCGCGCGATTCCGGCGTGCAGCTGAAGATCGCGCCCGGCTTCGACCTGCCCGGCGCGCTCGGCGACGGGCGCCTGGCGCTGTGCCAGGACAGCGTGCCGGCCGGCAAGTACGGGCAGGCGGCGCTGAAGCACTACGGCATCTGGGAACGCGTCGCCGGCCGCACCGCGCCGGCTGACAACGTGCGCGCCGCGCTGGCCTTCGTCGCGCGCGGCGAGACGCCGCTCGGCATCGTCTACGCGTCGGACGCGATCGCCGAACCGGCGGTGCGTGTCGTCGACAGCTTCGCCGACGACAGCCATCCGCCGATCGTCTATCCCGCCGCCGTGCTCAAGGACAGCCGCAATCCGCAGGCGCAGAACGCGCTGCGCTACCTGGCGTCGCCGGCCGCGCAGAAGCTCTTCACGGCGCAGGGCTTCACGGTGTTCGACACCGCGCGCTGAAGGGCTTTTTGCATGGATCCGGGTCTGAGCGCCGATGAGCTGACCGCGCTGCTGCTGTCGCTGCGCGTCGCCGGCGTCGCTGTGCTGGCCAGCCTGCTGCCGGCGATCGCGCTGGCCTGGCTGCTGGCGCGCAAGCGCTTTGCCGGTGCGC
>CAMLDZ010000212.1 GCA_946478985.1 uncultured Solimonas sp. | reverse complement strand
GCGTCGTCGACGATGTTGTCCGGCTTCCAGGCGTTGCCGCAGCCGCAGATCTCGTGGATGAAGCGGCCGTAGATGCGCGGGCCCTGCGGCGTGTGCGTGGTTTCCGGGTGGAACTGCAGGCCGTAGTAGTGGCGTGACTCGTCGGCCATGCCGGCATTGGGCAGATCCGGCGTGGAGGCGATCAGCTTGAAACCATCCGGCAGCTGCACGACGCGGTCGCCGTGGCTCATCCAGACGTCGAGCAGGCCGTGGCCCTGTTCGTTGACGCGATCCTGGATGTCGCGCAGCAGCTGCGAGTGGCCGCGCGCGCGCACCTCGGCGTAGCCGAACTCCTTCTGGTTGTGCGGCTCCACCACGCCGCCGAAGCGCTGCGCCATCGCCTGCATGCCGTAGCAGATGCCGAGCACCGGCACGCCGAGTTCCCAGACCGCTTCCGGCACGCGCGGCGAGCCTTGCGCCGTCACCGACTCCGGGCTGCCGGACAGGATGATGCCCTTGGGGGCGAACTCACGGATCGTGTCGTCGCTGATGTCCCAGGGATGCAGCTCGGAATAGACGCCCAGCTCGCGGACGCGGCGGGCGATCAGCTGCGTCAGCTGCGAGCCGAAGTCGAGGATGAGGATGCGGTCGGCGTGGATGTTCATCGTCACAAAAGTTTGGCCTGCGGGAGAAACAACAAAGGGGCCGCGGACGGCCCCTTTGGGATTGAAGCGCTTACGACTCGGTCCGGTAGTTGGGCGCTTCCTTGGTGATGGTCACGTCGTGCACGTGGCTTTCCTTGATGCCGGCGCCGGTGATCTTGACGAAGCGCGGCAGCGTGCGCATCTCGCCGATGCTCTTGCAGCCGGTGTAGCCCATGCTGGCGCGCAGGCCGCCGATCATCTGGTGGACGATCGCCGCCATCGGCCCCTTGTACGGTACGCGGCCTTCGATGCCTTCCGGCACCAGCTTCTCGACTTCCGCGGTGGTGTCCTGGAAGTAGCGGTCCTTGGAGCCCTGCGCCATCGCGCCCATCGAGCCCATGCCGCGGTAGCTCTTGTACGAGCGGCCCTGATACAGCTCCACCTCGCCCGGCGCCTCCTCGGTGCCGGCCAGCATGGAGCCGACCATCACGGCGGACGCACCGGCGGCGATCGCCTTGGCGAAGTCGCCGGAGTAGCGCACGCCGCCATCGGAGATCAGCGCCGCGCCGGATTTCTTCAGCGCCTCGGCGACTTCCATCACCGCGCTGATCTGCGGCACGCCGACGCCGGCAACGATGCGCGTGGTGCAGATCGAGCCGGGGCCGATGCCGACCTTGACCGCGTCCGCACCGGCCTCGACCAGCGCCAGCGCGGCGTCGCCGGTGGCGATGTTGCCGCCCACCACCTGCAGGCGGTCGCCGTACTGCTTCTTGATGGCGCGGACGCGCTCGATGACGCCGCGCGAATGGCCGTGCGCGGTGTCGACGACGATCAGGTCCACGCCCGCCTCGACCAGCGCGGTGACGCGCTCGTCGGTGTCGGCACCGGTGCCGACGGCGGCGCCGACGCGCAGGCGCTGCGCCTCGTCCTTGCACGCGCTCGGGTAATCGGTGGACTTCTGGATGTCCTTGACGGTGATCATGCCGCGCAGCTGGAACTTGTCGTTGACCACCAGCACCTTCTCGATGCGGTGCTCGTGCAGCTTGGCGATCACTTCCTCGCGCGAGGCGCCTTCACGGACCGTGACCAGCCGTTCCTTCGGCGTCATCACGCGCGACACCGGCTCGCTGTAGCGGGTCTCGAAGCGCAGATCGCGGCTGGTGACGATGCCGACCAGTTCCTCGCCCGCCACCACCGGCACGCCGGAGATGCGGTTGGCGCGCGTCAGCTTCAGTACCTCGCCGACGGTGAGGTCCGGCGGCACGACGATCGGGTCGGTGATGACGCCGGACTCGTGCTTCTTGACCGCGCGGACTTCGGCAGCCTGCCGCTCCGGCGTGAGGTTCTTGTGGATGATGCCCAGGCCGCCTTCCTGCGCCAGCGCGATCGCCAGCTTGGCCTCGGTGACGGTGTCCATCGCCGCCGACAGCAGCGGGATGTTCAGCGTGATGGCACGCGTCAGCTGCGTGCGCAGATCGACCTGCCGCGGCAGGACATCCGAGTAGGCCGGGAGGAGGAGGACATCGTCGAAGGTGAGCGCTTCGGACTGGATACGCATGTCTGCGGCTGCGGTCGTCGTGGAAGCGCGCCATTATAGTCCAACGCCGGCGCCGCCGGACGCCGCCCCTGCCCTCCGCCTCCGATGCCCGCCGCCGCCCCCTCCCGCACCGTCTACGCCGTCAGCGAGTTGTCGGAAATCCTCCGCGCACTGCTGGAAGACTCGCTGCCGCGGGTCTGGGTGCAGGGCGAGATCTCCAACTTCTCGCGGCCGGCGTCCGGGCACTGGTACTTCACCCTCAAGGACGCGCGCGCGCAGCTGCGCTGTGCGATGTTCAAGAACGCCAACTTCCATATCCGCCCGCAGCCGCGCGACGGCGACGCCGTGCTGATCCGCGCCAAGATCGACTTCTACACCGCGCGCGGCGAGCTGCAGCTGATCTGCGAGCATCTGGAACCGGCCGGCGAAGGCGCACTGCTGCGCGCCTTCGAGGAACTCAAGCGCCGGCTGGCATCCGAAGGCCTGTTCGACGAGCACCTCAAGCGCCCGCTGCCGGCGCGGCCGCGCGCCATCGGCATCATCACCTCCGCCACCGGCGCGGCGATCCACGACATGCTGACGACGCTGGCGCGGCGCTATCCGCTGGCGCCGGTCTACCTCTACCCGGTGCCGGTGCAGGGCGCCGA
>CAMLDZ010000211.1 GCA_946478985.1 uncultured Solimonas sp. | reverse complement strand
TCTACGCGATCGTCATGGCGATGGCGGGACGCTTCGAGGTGGCGGTGTTCGGCATCTTCGGCGCCATGATCGCCGACGGTCTCGACGGCCGTATCGCGCGCCTGACCAATACGCAGAGCGACTTCGGCAAGGAATACGATTCGCTGTGCGACATGGTCGCCTTCGGCATCGCGCCGGCGGTGCTGATCTACGCGTTCTCGCTGCATTACCTCGCCGACTACCGCTGGATCGGCGGCAAGCTGGGCTGGGTGATCGCCTTCACCTACGCGGCCTGTGCGGCACTGCGTCTGGCGCGCTTCAACGTGCTGGCGGCGATCGCCAGTTCCAACAAGGACTTCTACGGCGTGCCGAGCCCGGCGGCGGCGGCGGTCGTGACCTTCTTCGTGTGGAGCTGCGTCGACAACAGCCATTCGCTGTTCACCTGGGTATCCGGACACACCCCGCTGCACGGCAGTGAAGTGCTCGGCTTTGCGGCGCCGCTGACGCTGGCGGTGGCGCTGTCGATGGTTTCGAGCTTCCGCTACAACAGCTTCAAGAAGGTCAATCTCAAGGCCCGCACGCGCTTCCTGTCGCTGGCCGCGGTGATCGGCGCGTTCGCGCTGGTACTGATCGACCCGTCGCGGATCCTGTTCCTGGTGTTCTTCGCCTATGCCTGCTCGGGCCCGGCGGTCGTCGTCTGGCGGCGCTTCCGGCGGCGGCCGGCGAACGGCTGAAGAAGACGGTGCCGGCGGCGCGGCGCATTGACGAAAAGGGTTCCCGCGCCGCGTCGATTGGTCTATAGTCTGCCGCCATGAACCGCGCCCGCCACAGCAACGCCTACGCCAGCACGCCCCGTGCCGGCTTTGCGCGCGCGTCTCTGCTTCTTGGCCTGCTCCTTCTGCCGTAAGGCAGAACATACGAGCGCGCCGCGCACGGGGCCAAAACCGTGCAAACCCACCGAATCAAACTCAAGCCGCCAAGGTCCAAGCCTTGCCGGTGATCATCAGGCAGGACGATAGCCATGCCCATGCTGAAAGACCCCTCGACCAAGTACCGTTCGTTCAAGCCCATCCATCTGCGCGACCGCAGCTGGCCGGACGCCGTGCTCACGCAGGCGCCGATCTGGCTGTCGACCGATCTTCGCGACGGCAACCAGTCGCTGATCGAGCCGATGGACGCCGAGCGCAAGCTGCGCATGTTCCGTGAAGTCGTGCGGATCGGGTTCAAGGAGATCGAGGTCGGCTTTCCGAGCGCCTCGCAGATCGAGTTCGACTTCGTCCGCTCGCTGATCGAGAACGGCGAGATCCCCGACGACGTGACGATCCAGGTGCTGACGCCGGCGCGCGAGCCGCTGATCCGCCGCACGTTCGAGGCGCTGCGCGGCGCGCCGCGGGCGATCGTGCACGTCTACAACGCGGTGGCGCCGATCATGCGCCGCGTGGTGTTCAACATGAGCCAGGACGAGGTCGTCGAGCTGGCCGTGACCCACATCAGGCTGGCGCGCCAGCTGGCCGAGGAAAACCCGGGCACCGACTGGCGCTTCGAGTATTCGCCGGAGATGTTCTCGGGCACCGAGCTGGAGTTCTCCAAGCGCGTCGTCGACGCGGTGGTCGAGGCTTCCGGTGCCACGAAAGACAAGCCGATCATCATCAACCTGCCGTCGACGGTCGAGCATTCGACGCCGAACATCTTTGCCGACATGGTCGAGTGGATGCATCGCAACGTCGCCAAGCGTGAAGCGATCATCATGTCGATCCATCCGCACAACGATCGCGGCACCGGCACTGCCGCCGGCGAGTTCGCGCTGATGGCCGGTGCCGACCGCATCGAAGGCTGCCTGTTCGGCAACGGCGAGCGCACCGGCAACTTCGATGTCGTCAACCTGGCGCTGAACCTGTACACGCAGGGCGTCAATCCGGGCCTGGACTTTTCGGACATCGACGCGATCCGCCGTACGGTCGAGTACTGCAACCAGCTGCCGGTGGGCCCGCGTCATCCGTACGTCGGCGATCTGGTCTTCACCTCGTTCTCCGGCTCGCACCAGGACGCGATCAAGAAGGCCTTCGGCGCGCGCAAGGAAACCGACATCTGGGAGATCCCGTATCTGCCGATCGACCCGAAGGACCTGGGCCGCTCGTACGAGGCGGTGATCCGCGTCAATTCGCAGTCCGGCAAGGGCGGCATCACCTACCTGCTGGAGAACGAATTCGGCTTCGTGCTGCCGCGCCGCCTGCAGATCGAGTTCAGCCAGGTCGTGCAGCAGGCGATGGACGCGTCGGGCAAGGAGATGAGCGCCGACGACATCGGCGCGATCTTCATGCGCGAGTACTTCGACGCGCTGCATCCGTACGGTTATGTCTCGCACCATCTGGTCGAGGACTCGGTGGCCGACAGCGTGCAGCTGTCGACCGAGATCAGCATCAATGGCAAAGCGCAGAAGCTGGCCGGCCGCGGCAATGGGCCGATCGATGCCTTCATCGCCGGGCTGTCCGAGCAGATCGGCGAGAAGATCAGCGTGGTCGATTACCACGAGCACGCGATCAGCGCCGGCGCCGATGCCGCGGCGATCTGCTACGTCGAGCTGAAGATCGGCGAGGAGCGCGCGCTGTTCGGCGTCGGCCGCGACCGCAACATCGTCACGGCCTCGCTGAAGGCGATCCTGTCGGGCGTCAATCGCGTGCTGAGCCAGCGCGCCTTGAGCGAGCAGCAGCGCCGCGTCGCCTGAGCTGCTGAAGGATCCCGGGCTTCACGCCCGCGGGTTTTGCGCCCGATCGGCCGCCGGCTTGGCAAAGCCGGCGGCTTTTTTCATGGCCGAGCCCGTAAAATGCGCCGATGGACCGGGCC
>CAMLDZ010000210.1 GCA_946478985.1 uncultured Solimonas sp. | reverse complement strand
GAGAAGAAGCCGGTCATCGCTTTCGAGAAGGACTTCCTGCGCTGGATGCTGTCCGACGGCGCCGGCGCGGCGTTGCTGCAGCACCGTCCGGCCGCGCAGGGTCTGTCGCTGAAGATCGACTGGATCGACCAGTGGTCGTATGCGCACGAGCTGCCGGCCTGCATGTACGCCGGCGCCGAGAAGACGCCGGAAGGCCGGCTGGTGGGCTGGCGCGAGCTGGGCTCGATGCAGGCCGTGGTCGAGCGCTCGATGCTGTCGCTGAAGCAGGACGTGCGCCTGCTCGAAGACGGTATCCGCCTCAGCACGCGGCGTGCCTTCGAGGCGATGATCGAGCGTCGCGGCCTGCGCGGCGAGGACGTCGACTGGTATCTGCCGCATTTCTCGTCCGAGTACTTCCGCGAGGTGATGTGGGAGGTGATGCCGGAGCGCTGCCGCATTCCGCAATCGCGCTGGTTCACCAACCTGAAGTCCAAGGGCAACGTCGGCTCGGCGTCGATCTACCTGATGCTCGACGAACTGCTCAAGTCCGGCCGCCTGCAGCCGGGCCAGCGCATCCTCTGCTATGTGCCGGAAAGCGGCCGCTTCTCGATCGCCTTCATCTGCCTGACGGTGGTCGGCGCATGAAGCAGGACGAGGTGCCGCAGGACCGGCTCGACTACTACGGCGAGCAGCGCAAGGCGGTCTATGCGCTGGATGCCAGCGGCCGTTACTCGACCGTCGCGTCGAGCGGCTGGAGCGTCGAGGCCGCCGTGACCGGCGATGCCATCGCCGAGTTCGAGCGCCTGGCGGCCGAGCAGCGCGCCCGCGTCGAGCGTGGCGAGCGCAGCCCGCTCGCGTATCACATGTACGCGCGGCGCATGGATCTGCCGACACTGGCGCAATCGGCCGGCAGCTGGCGCTGGCGGGTCTGGCTGGATCTGCTGCCGGCGGTCTACGCGCGGATCGGCCGCCGCCGCCTGCTGCGCTATGCCGACGCCCTGGGTCTGCCGGCCGAAGCACTGCGGCGCCTGCCATGAAGGTCGAAAGCTTCGAGCATCGCCACGCCGGCCACTGCGAAACCGGCGTCGTCAGCAACCTGCTGAGGCACGAGGGCCTGGCGATCAGCGAGCCGATGGCACTGGGGCTGTCGTCGTCGCTGACCTTCTTCCACTTTCCGTTCGTCAAGGTCGGCGGTTTTCCGCTGACCGCGTACCGCATGCCGCCGGGCAGCGTCTATGGCGGCCTGCGCAAGGTGCTGGCGCTGCGCATGCAGCGCTACCGCTTTCGTGATCCGGACGCGGCGATGCAGGCGCTGGACGCCGAACTGGCCGCCGGCCGGCCGGTCGGCCTGCAGACCTCGGTCTACTGGCTGCCGTATTTCCCGCCGGAAATGCGCTTCCACTTCAACGCGCACAACCTGATCGTCTACGGCAAGGACGGCGACGACTACCTGATCAGCGATCCGGTGTTCGATCAGCCACAGCGCTGCGCGTCGGCCGACCTGCGCAAGGCGCGCTTCACGCGCGGCGTGTTCGCGCCCAAGGGGCTGATGTATCACCCGGCGCAGTTCGCCGCCGATTTCGACATGCGCGGCGCCGTGCGCGCGGCAATCAGCAAGACCTGGAAGATGATGCTGTACGCGCCGCTGCCCTGGGTCGGCGTGCGCGGCATCCGCCTGCTGGCAAGGCACATCGATACGCTGGCGCGGCGCAATCCGGATCTGCGCTGGCAGCGGCTTTACGTTGGCAATGTGATCCGCATGCAGGAAGAGATCGGCACCGGCGGTGGCGGCTTCCGCTTCATGTACGCGGCATTCCTGCAGGAGGCCGGCGATGCGCTGGACGATGGCGTGCTGCGCGACACGGCCACGCAGATGACGGCCTGTGGCGACGCCTGGCGGCAGTTCGCCTTGCTCGGCGCGCAATTCACCCGCCAGCGTGCCGGCGTCGAGCTGGCGCAGCTGGCGGCGCAGCTGCGCCAATGTGCCAAGCTGGAGCGGGAGATCTACCTGCGGCTCAAGGCCTGGAGCAAGGCCGGCTAGGGCCTGCTGACGCTATGGTTTGCGGGCACCGATCAGGTAGTGGAAGCCGTCGGCGCCGCGACTGACATGACACCAGTCGTCATCGGTCTCGGCGCGCGCATAACGGTATAGCGCTTCGGCTGTCGTGCCCTGGCCGCGCCATTGGACATCGGCGAGCGCCCGCAGCTGCGCCGGCGCCCGGCGTTCCTCCATCGCGATGCGCGGCTGCCAGGCGATCAGGCCGCGGCGTGCCTGCAGGGCAGCGTCCAGTGCCTCGCGCGTGCGGAACATCCGCACCGTATCGATGACGCACAGCGGCGCGGCGGCATCGGCGTCGAGGTAGAACCAGTGGCTGGTCTCGATCAGCGCTGCATCGTCGGGCAAGCCAAGGCGCTGGCGCTGCTCGGCCAGCGGCCACACGCCTTCTTCGACGCAGCCGAGCAGCGCCTGACGCTGCGCCGGATTCGGCAATTGCAGCAACTCCAGCGCGCATTCCAGCCCGGCCTGGCGGCGTGCCACGGACAGCTGCGGGCCGTCGATCTGCAGTTGCTGGGCGATGTAGAAGCCGGCCATGTTGCCGGAGATGTTCATGAACTCGAACGGCGTCGGCGGGCGCTGTTCGTAGATCGTGCTGCGCAGCGCCTTGACGCAGTCGCTGAGCATCGGCGCCTCGGCGGCGCTGAACAGCGCCGCGCGCGGCGCGATGTGGCCGGCCATCGCCCGGCAGCGCAGCGCGCCGAGCAGCGCCAGCTCGATGAAGCGATTGATGCGGCGGAAGCTCTGGCCGGTTTCCTGCTGCAGCAAGCCGCGCAGGTCGCTGGGCTGTTCGAGCTGCTCGGTGCAATAGGCGCCGACGGCGGCGATCTTCAGCATGGCCGCGTGTCCTCGA
>CAMLDZ010000209.1 GCA_946478985.1 uncultured Solimonas sp. | reverse complement strand
ATGCCGATGGGCATGGCGGATATCGCGGAAGTGCTGTGGAACGACTTTCTTTCGCACAATCCGGCCAATCCGCAGTGGGCCAACCGTGACCGCTTCGTCGTCAGCAACGGGCATGGCTCGATGCTGCTGTACGCGCTGCTGCATCTGACCGGCTATCCGCTGCCGATCGATGAGCTGAAGAATTTCCGCCAGCTCAAGAGCAAGACGCCGGGCCATCCGGAGAACTTCGTCACCGCCGGCGTCGAGACCACCACCGGTCCGCTCGGCCAGGGCCTGGCCAATGCGGTCGGCATGGCGATCGCCGAGGCGGTGCTGGCCTCGCGTTTCAACCGTGACGGCCTGCCCATCGTCGATCACTACACCTACGTGTTCACCGGCGACGGTTGCCTGATGGAAGGCATCAGCCACGAAGCCTGCTCGCTGGCCGGCACACTGGGCCTGGGCAAGCTGGTGGTGCTGTACGACGACAACAACATCTCGATCGACGGCGAAGTCGGCCCGTGGTTCGGTGACGACACGCCGGCACGCTTTGAAGCCTACGGCTGGCAGGTCGTGCGCAACGTCGACGGCCACAACCCCAGCGAAGTGAAGAAGGCGCTGGAGACGGCGCGCGCCGAAACCGCCAGGCCGACGCTGATCTGCTGCAAGACCATCATCGGTTTCGGCTCGCCCAACAAGCAGGGCAAGGAGAGCTGCCACGGCGCCGCGCTCGGCGATGCCGAGATCGCGCTGGCGCGCGAAAAGCTGGGCTGGCCGCACGCGCCGTTCGAGATCCCGGCCGAGATCCGCGCCGGCTGGGACGCGCAGGCCAAGGGCGCCGCACGCGAGCAGGCCTGGAATGCGCTGTTCAAGGACTACGCCGCCAAGTTCCCCGACGATGCCGCCGAGTTCGAGCGCCGCATGCGCGGCGAGCTGCCTGCAGACTGGGCCGAGATCATCGGTGGCGTGCTTGCCGACGCGGGCAAGGCCGACAAGCCGAACGCCACGCGCAAGGCTTCCAAGGCGGTGCTCGATGCGATCGCCGGCAAGCTGCCGGAGCTGATCGGCGGTTCCGCCGACCTGGGCGAGTCCAACTGCACCGACTTCAAGGGCCACGTCTCGCTGCGCCACGGCAAGCTGGCCGGTAACTACATCAACTACGGCGTGCGCGAGTTCGGCATGGCTGCGGCGATGAACGGCATGGCGCTGCACGGCGGCCTGATTCCGTTCGGCGGCACCTTCCTGGTGTTCTCCGATTACGCGCGCAACGCCATCCGCATGGCGGCGCTGATGAAGAAGCGCAGCATCTTCGTGCTGACGCACGACTCGGTGGGCCTGGGCGAAGATGGCCCGACGCATCAGCCGGTCGAGCACGTCGCCTCGCTGCGCCTGATTCCCAATGTCCACGTCTGGCGCCCGGCCGACGCGTTCGAGACCGCGGTGGCCTGGAAGTCAGCGATCGAGCGCGCCACCGGCCCGGCGGCGCTGGCGCTGAGCCGGCAAAATCTCGACGCGCAGCCGCGCAACGCGCAGCAGCAGGCCGATGTCGAGCGTGGCGCCTACATCCTGATCGAGCCGCAGACGGCACCGGAGGCGATCATCATCGCCACCGGCTCGGAAGTGCAGCTGGCGGTGAATGCCGCCAAACAGCTGGCCGAGAAGGGCCGCGCGGTGCGTGTGGTGTCGATGCCCTGCGCCGAGCTGTTCGCGCAGCAGGACGCCGCCTACCGTGACACGGTGCTGCCGCCGGAACTGCGCAAGCGCCTGGCCATCGAGGCCGGCGTCAGCAACTACTGGCGGGCCTATGTGGGTTTCGACGGTGACGTGCTCGGCATCGATACTTTCGGCGAGTCCGCGCCGGCGAGCGCCGTGTTCAAGCATTTCGGCTTCACCGCCGACGCCGTCGTGGCGCGCGTGGAGAAGCTGCTGGAGCGGTAAAATCCGCTTCGTTCAGCCGGTGCTGGCCTGTCCGCGGCATTCTGCGCGGCGGCCACGGGCCGGCGGCATCACATTCCGGGCGATGTGCCCAGGTTCTTAACCAAAGGAAAGCAGATCATGGCAGTCAAGGTTGGCATCAATGGCTTCGGCCGCATCGGCCGCAACGTGCTGCGCGCCGCCGTGCAGAACTTCCCGGACGTCGAGATCGTCGGTATCAACGATCTGCTCGATCCGGACTACCTGGCCTACATGCTCAAGTACGACTCCGTGCACGGCCACTTCAAGGGCGACATCGCCATCGAAGGCGGCGCGCTGCTGGTCAACGGCAAGAAGATCCGCCTGACGCAGGAGCGCGATCCGGCCAACCTGAAGTGGAACGAGATCGGTGCCGACATCGTCATCGAGTCGACCGGCCTGTTCCTCGACAAGGGCACCGCGCAGAAGCACATCGACGCCGGCGCCAAGAAGGTCATCATGTCGGCGCCGTCCAAGGACGACACGCCGATGTTCGTGTTCGGCGTCAACTGCAAGACCTACGCCGGCCAGCCGATCATCTCCAACGCCTCGTGCACCACCAACTGCCTGGCGCCGCTGGCCAAGGTGCTGCATGACAAGTGGGGCATCAAGCGCGGCCTGATGACCACCGTGCACGCCACCACGGCGACGCAGAAGACGGTCGACGGCCCGAGCGCCAAGGACTGGCGCGGCGGCCGCGGCATCCTGGAAAACATCATTCCGTCGTCGACCGGTGCGGCCAAGGCTGTCGGCGTCGTCATCCCGTCGCTGAACAAGAAGCTGACCGGCATGAGCTTCCGCGTGCCGACGTCCGACGTCTCGGTGGTCGATCTGACCGCCGAGCTGGAAAAGCCGGCGACCTACGAAGAGATCAAGGCCGAGATGAAGGCGCAGTCGGAAGGCGCGCTCAAGGGCATCCTCGGCTACACCGAGGACAAGGTGGTCGCCACCGACTTCCGCGGCGACGCGCGCACCT
>CAMLDZ010000208.1 GCA_946478985.1 uncultured Solimonas sp. | reverse complement strand
CGCATCGTCGTCGTGCTGGGCCTGCTGCGGCAGGCGCTCGGCACCGGCCAGACGCCGAGCAACCAGATCCTGCTCGGCCTGTCGCTGCTGCTGAGCTTCTTCGTGATGAGCCCGGTGCTGCAGAAGGTCTACACCGATGGTGCCAAGCCCTACATGGACGGCCAGCTGGCCTTCGAGCCGGCGCTGGCGGCGGGCGCCAGGCCCTTGCGCAGCTTCATGCTGGCGCAGGTGCGCGACAACGATCTGCTGACGTTCTCCAAGATCGCCGGCCGCGACGAGGGCTACAAGACGCCGGACGAGATCCCGTTCACCGTGCTCGCCGCCTCGTTCGTCACTTCCGAGCTGACCACCGCGTTTCAGATCGGCTTCCTGCTGTTTATTCCGTTCGTCGTCATCGACCTGGTGGTGTCCAGCGTGCTGATGAGCATGGGCATGATGATGCTGTCGCCGATGCTGGTGTCGCTGCCGTTCAAGCTGATGCTGTTCGTGCTGGTCGACGGCTGGTCGCTGGTGATGGGCATGCTCGCCGCCTCGTTCCACGCTGCGGTCTGAAGGGAGGCGCGATGAGCCCGGAAACCGTGCTGTCGCTGGCGCGCGAGGCGCTATGGCTGACGCTGTTGCTGGCGGCGCCGCTGCTGCTGGTGACGCTGGCGGTCGGCGTCGCGGTCGGCGTCGTGCAGGCGGCGACGCAGATCAACGAAATGACCCTGAGCTTCATCCCCAAGCTGCTGGCGCTGGCGGCGACACTGGTGATCGCCGGGCCGTGGATGCTGCGGCTGCTGAGCGAGTACGCGCGACGGCTGATCGAATCGATTCCCGGTCTGCTCGGCGGATGACGTTCACCGAGGCCCAGCTGCTGGCCTGGCTGCAGCAGTACCTGTGGCCGCTGCTGCGCATCAGCAGCGCGCTGCTGATCGTGCCGGTGTTCGGATCGCGGCAGCTGGCGCCGCGCGTCCGCATGCTGCTGGCCTTGCTGCTGACGCTGATCATCGCGCCGCTGCTGCCGGCGCCGCCCGCCGCGGCGCTGTTCGGCTCCGTGTGGTGGACGCTGCTGCTGCAGCAGATCGCCATCGGCCTGCTGATCGGCTTCACACTGCAGCTGGCCTTCGAGGCGGTCACGCTCGGCGCCGAGCTGATCTCGGCCAGCGCCGGCCTGAGCTTCGCGCAGCTCGCCGATCCCTTGCGCGGCGTCACCGTGCCGGTGATCGGCCAGTTCCTCGGCATCGCCGCGACCCTGCTGTTCCTCGCGCTGGGCGGACACCTCACGCTGATCGAATGGCTGCTGCGCTCGTTCGCATTGATGCCCGTCGGCGGCGAAGGCCCGGGCCTGCCGGAAGCCGGCAGTCTGCTGCGCTTCAGCGGCGCCTTGTTTGCCGGCGGCCTGTTGCTGGCGCTGCCGGTGATGATCGCGCTGCTCGCGGTGAACCTGGCGATGGGTGTCGTCAGCCGCGCGGCGCCCTCGCTCAATCTGTTCGCGGTCGGCTTTCCGATCAGCCTGCTGGTCTGCCTGGTGCTGCTCTACGTGGCGATGCCGGCGATGATCGAGCGCATGGGCGCGCTGTTCGATGCCAGCTGGCTGGCGCTGCGCAGCTGGATGGGCGGCTGAACCATGAGCGGCGACAAAACCGAACGCGCCACACCCAAACGCCTGCGCGAGGCGCGCGAGCGCGGCGAGCTGCCGCGTTCGCGCGATCTGGCCAGCGCAGTGGTGATCGGCGCCGGCGTTGCGGTACTGCTGGGCGCCGGCAGCGGCATCGCCCTGCGTGCGCAGCACTGGATGGCGCTGGCGCTGAATCCGGATCCGGCCTTGCTCAGCGATGGCGCCAAGATGGTCGAGTGGCTGGGCAGCGTCGCGCTCGGCGGTTTTTTCATCGTGCTGCCGCTGCTGGTCGCCGGCATGGTCGCGGCGCTGGTCGGGCCGATGGCGCTCGGCGGCTGGAATTTTTCGGCCAAGGCGCTGCGCTTCGACATCAATCGCGTCAATCCGGTCCAGGGCCTGGGCCGCATGTTCTCGTCGCAGGCACTGGTGGAGCTCGTCAAGGGTTTGACGAAGGCCGGCCTGCTCGGTGCGCTGGCCTGCGCGTATCTGTGGAAACACCGCGACGGTTTCATGGCGCTGTCGCGGATGGACGTCGCGCCGGCGCTCGCCGCCGGCGTCGGCCTGGCGCTGCAGGGCCTGCTGTGGCTGTGCGGCGGCCTGCTGCTGCTGGCGGCGATCGACGCGCCGTACCAATGGTTCTCGCACGCGCGCAAGCTGCGCATGAGCAAACAGGAAGTGCGCGACGAGTACAAGCAGGCCGAAGGCTCGCCGGAGGTGAAGGGGCGCATCCGCCGCCTGCAGGCGGAACGCTCGCGGCGGCGGATGATGGAAGCGGTGCCGAGCGCCGACGTGATCGTCACCAACCCGACGCACTATGCGGTGGCGCTGAAGTACGACGCCGACAAGATGCGCGCCCCGCGCGTGGTCGCCAAGGGCGCCGACCATGTCGCACTGGCGATCCGCGAACTGGCCAAGACCTACCGCGTACCGACCGTCGAGGCCCCGCCGCTGGCGCGCGCGCTGTACCGCGGCGCCGAAGTCGGCGACGAAATTCCGATGGCCTTGTACGCGGCTGTCGCCCAGGTGCTGACGTACATCTACCGGCTGCGCCAGTTCGCGACGACGACGCAGCGCCCTGGCACACGGACTGCACCGCCCGAGCTGGGTGACCTGGGTGAGATTCCGAATGGGCAGGTGGAGGACGGGCGGGGCGTTTGAGCGGCTGGTTCTGCGGGTTACAACGCAGGGCCGTGTTTTTTTGATGGGGCGTCTTTCGCCCTTGCGGGGCGACCTTCTTTTCTTTGCTCGTGCAAAGAAAAGAAGGCAAAAGAAAGCACGCCCCGATGTGCGCGCCGGCGCTGACGCGCCGGTGCCCGGCCGCAGCGCCGTGCTCGGGGCCGGCATCTATGGGACATCCC
>CAMLDZ010000207.1 GCA_946478985.1 uncultured Solimonas sp. | reverse complement strand
CCGAGCAGCACCATCATGCCGAGACCCGTCGTCGCCAGAACCAGCAACACCAGCGGAAGCGTCGTGGCCATCTCACACACTCCTTTACCTCTTCAGCCGTCCTGCAACCTGTGGCAGGGGCTTTCCATGGCGGCCATTAGAGCGCTTTTGCTGCGCTGCAACAATTGATATTTAGTACTTAGTCAATTTAGGAAAACTAAACAAATGGCAGTCAAAGACGGAGCCGACGGCATCACCGGCCTGGCGCGGCTGGTCCGCGCGGTGCGCGTCTCCTACATCGGCCTGGGCTGGGCGGCGCGTTCCGAGGAAGCCTTCCGCACCGAGCTGATCCTCTGTGTGCTGGCAGTGCCGGCAGCCCTGTATTTCGGGCACAACGGCGTCGAGCGCGCGATACTGTTGATGAGCCTGTTCTGCGTGCTCATCACCGAGATCCTCAATACGGCGGTCGAGGTCGTCGTCGACCGGATCGGCCTGGAGCGGCACGAGCTGTCCGGCCGCGCCAAGGACCTGGGCTCGGCGGCGGTGCATCTGTCGCTGCTGCAGCTGCCGGCGGTCTGGGCGCTGGTGCTGTGGGGCTGAGCTCGCGCAACACTTTTCCGATTCAATACGGCGCGGGCGCCAGACAGGCGCCGGCCCTCAAGCAATATCAGGGAACATCATGTCTGCTTTGATCTGCGGTTCGGCCGCCTACGACACCATCATGGTGTACTCGGGCCAGTTCAAGGATGCGATCCTGCCGGACAAGGTCCATATCCTGAACGTTTCGTTCCTGGTGCCGCAGCTGCGGCGCGACTTCGGCGGCACCGCCACCAACATCGCCTACAACCTCAGGCTGCTCGGCGGCACGCCGCTGCCGATGGCGACGGTCGGCAGCGATTTCACGCCGTACGCCGACTGGCTGGACCGGCACGGCATCGACCGTCGCTTCCTCAAGGTCGTCGACGCCTATACCGCGCAGTGCTACATCACCACCGATCTCGACGACAACCAGATCACCGCCTTCCATCCCGGCGCGATGGCGCAGGCGCAGACCCAGGACATCCACACAGAAGGCGTGAAGATCGGCTCGATCTCGGCCGATGCGCGCGAGGCCATGCTGCTGCACGCGCGGCAGTTCGCCGAGGCGGGCATCCCCTTCATCTTCGATCCGGGCCAGGGCATTCCGCTGTTCAACGGCGAGGAGTTCCGCGACTTCATCGACAAGGCCGCCTACGTCGCCGTCAACGACTACGAGGCCGAGGTGCTGATGCACCGCACCGGCTGGAGCCTCAAGCAGATCGCCGAGCGCGTGCAGGCGCTGATCGTCACGCGCGGCGGCAAGGGCTCGCAGATCTACACGGGCGGCAAGCTGATCGAGATTCCGATCGCCAAGGCCGATTCGCTGACCGATCCGACCGGCTGCGGCGACGCCTATCGCGGCGGCCTGCTGTACGGGCTGGAGCAGGGCTATGATTGGGAGACCACCGGGCGCGTCGCCGCGCTGATGGGTGCCTACTGCATCGAGCGGCCGGGCACGCAGAACCATCATTTCTCGATGGACGATTTCCGCGAGCGCTTCCAGGACGCGTTCCGGTACAAGCTGGCCTGAGGCCCGACCTCATGCTGACCCTGAAGCTCAAGCCGCGCGAAGAGCGGCGCCTGCGCGCCGGCCATCTGTGGGCGTATTCCAACGAGATCGACACCGGCGCGGATTTCCGCGGCATCGCGCCCGGCAGCCTGTGCCGCGTGGTCGACAGTCGCGACAAGCCGCTTGGCATCGGCTACGTCAATCCGCGCACCCTGCTGGCGGTGCGCATCCTCGACGCGCAGGCGGACGCCGCGATCGACAGCGCCTGGTTCCTGCGCCGCCTGCGGGCGGCGCTGGCGCTGCGCGAGCGCATCTACGCCGAACCGCATTACCGCCTGGTGCATGGCGAGGGCGACGGCCTGCCGGGCCTGATCGTCGACCGCTACGGCGATTACCTGGTCGCGCAGCTGACCACCGCCGGCATGGAACTGCTGCGCGCGCCGCTGCTGGAGGCGCTGCGGCAGCTGCTGCAGCCGCGCGGCATCTGGCTGCGCAACGACAACGCCGCGCGCGAGCTCGAGGGCCTGAGCCAGGAATCGGAGATCGTCGGCACGCTGCCGGAGCGCATCGAGGTGATCGAGGAAGGTCTGTCTTACTCGTTCGCCACCGGTAATGCGCAGAAGACCGGCTTCTTCTTCGACCAGCGCGACAACCGCTCGCGGCTGGCGCGCTACGTGCGCGGCCGCAGCGTGCTGGACGTGTTCAGCTATGTCGGTGCCTGGGGGCTGCGCGCGCTGCGCGACGGTGCCAGCAGCGCCGCCTGCCTGGACTCCTCGCAGATCGCGCTCGACGCTGCGCAGGCCAGCGCGCAGGCGCAGGGGCGCGAACTCGAACTGATCCGCGACGATGCGCTGGCCGGTCTCAAGGCGCTGCGCGCCGCCGGCCGGCAGTTCGACGTGGTCATCGTCGACCCGCCCGCGCTGATCAAGCGCAAGAAAGACTACGAGGCCGGGCTGGAACACTACGCGGCGCTGAACCGTATCGCGTTGCAGTTGCTGCCGGCGGATGGTCTGCTGGTGGCCTGCTCGTGCTCGCATCATCTGGAACCGGAAGCGCTGCAGCGGATCCTGCTGCGGGAATCGAGGCAGGCATCGCGGCAGCTGCAGGTTCTCGAAAGCGGCGCGCAGGGGCCGGATCATCCGGTGCACCCGGCGATTCCGGAGACGCGCTATCTCAAGGCTTTTTTCTGCCGCGTGCTGGCGGCCTGAGGAGACCTGCATGCTCCAGCATCCGCACATCGACCCGGTGGCGCTGCAGCTCGGCCCGATCGCCATTCACTGGTACGGCCTGATGTACCTGCTCGGCTTCTGGCTGGGCTGGCTGCTCGCCAACCGTCGCGCCGCCTGGGCGCATGTCGGCTGGCCCAAGGACCGCATCTCCGATCTGCTGTTCTACATCGTCGT
>CAMLDZ010000206.1 GCA_946478985.1 uncultured Solimonas sp. | reverse complement strand
TTCTTTTCTTTGGACAAGCAAAGAAAAGGCGGAAGCGACCTACGGGGGAGCTTCTGCCGCCTCACAAGGCGAAAGGCGAGCGACACAAAACAAGTAACCAGAGCGCGTTGTAACCCCCCACCAACCGCCCGGCGCCAAAACCCCGACACAACCCCCCGCTGGTCCAGAACTTGAAGAGCCCCCCGCAAGGACGGATTCCCGTCGCGGAGTACAGATATGGACCAAGCCCTCTGGGTCGCCAAGACCGGTCTCGATGCGCAGCAGACGCGCATGACCGTCGTCTCCAACAACCTCGCCAACGTCAACACCACCGGCTTCAAGCGCGGCCGCGCGGCGTTCGAGGATCTGCTCTACCAGACCGAAAAGCAGCCGGGCGCGCAGACCTCGCAGCAGACGCAGGCGCCGTCGGGCCTGATGCTCGGCACCGGTGTGCGCGTCGTCGCCACCGAGAAAAACTTCACGCAAGGCAACCTGCAGCAGACCGGCAACGCCCTCGACGTCGCCGTCAACGGCCGCGGCTTCCTGCAGATCCAGATGCCGGACGGCTCGCTTTCGTACACGCGCGACGGCTCGCTGCAGGTCGACAGCCAGGGCCAGCTGGTCACCTCCAACGGCTATCCGGTGCAGCCAGGGATCCAGCTGCCGACGGGCGCGCAAAGCGTGTCGATCAGCGCCGACGGCATCGTCTCCGTGCAGATCAGCGGCCAGGCGCAGCCACAGCAGGTCGGCCAGTTGCTGCTCGCCGACTTCATCAATCCGGCCGGCCTGCAGCCGCGCGGCCAGAACCTCTACACCGAGACCGCCGCCAGCGGCTCGCCGCAGACCGGCGCTCCGGGCGCCAGCGGCTTCGGCTCGCTGGAGCAGGGCTCGCTGGAAGCGTCCAACGTCAATGTCGTCGAGGAGCTGGTCAACATGATCGAGACGCAGCGCGCCTACGAGATGAACTCCAAGGCGATCGCCACGACCGACCAGATGCTGCAGTTCGTCACGCAGACCCTGTGATGAAGACGCTGCCCCTGCTTTGCCTCGTCGCGCTGCTCGGCGCCTGCGCCAGCAATGCCGCGCGCGACGACGCGGCGACCGTGCCGCCCGAAGCCGCGGCGCCGCTGCCGCTTGCCGAAGACGGCGCGATTTACGCGGCCGGCAACGGCCTGGCGCTGTTCGAGGACCAGAAGGCGCACCGCGTCGGCGATCTGCTGACGGTGCTGCTGGTCGAGAAAACCAATGCCGAGAAGAAGGCCAACACCAGCACCGCCAAGAAGACCTCGGCCGGTGTCGACGGTCCGACGATCCTCGGCCGCCCGGTCACGCACAACGGCACGCCGTTCCTCGATCTGGACATCGGCTCGGACCAGAGCTTCGCCGGCGGCGGCGGCTCCTCGCAGTCCAATGCGCTGTCCGGCTCGATCACCGTGGTCGTCAGCCGCGTGCTGCCCAACGGCAATCTGGTGGTGCGTGGACAGAAGGATCTGCGCCTGAACCAGGGCAAGGAGACGATCACCCTGGAAGGCATCGTCCGTCCGGTCGACATCGCCACCAGCAACACCGTCACCTCGGATCGCATCGGCAACGCCAGGATCACCTACGGCGGCAGCGGCAGCGTGGCCGACGCCAACCAGATGGGCTGGCTGGCGCGCTTCTTCAACTCCGTGCTGTTCCCGTTTTAGGTGCAGGCATGAACGGCATTTGCACGCGTATGGATGCACTTTTTCTCCCTCTCCCCGCTTGCGGGGAGAGGGTTGGGGTGAGGGGTGAGCCGCCCCTCATCCGCCCTTCGGGCACCTTCTCCCCGCAAGCGGGGAGAAGGAGAAGTTTCAAAGGAGCCCGCATGAAAATTTCATTGCTCGGCTCACTGCTCGTCGCGCTGTTCTGCCTGCTGCCCATGGCGGCGCAGGCCGAGCGCGTCAAGGATCTGGCCTCGGTGTCCGGCGTGCGCAGCAATGCGCTGATCGGCTACGGCCTGGTGGTGGGCCTCGACGGTACCGGCGACCAGACCACGCAGGCGCCGTTCACCACGCAAAGCCTCAAGTCGATGCTGGCGCAGCTGGGTGTCACGGTGCCGGCCAATGTCAATCCGCAGCTCAAGAACGTCGCGGCAGTGGCGATTAGCGCCGAGCTGCCGGCCTTCGCCAAGCCCGGCCAGCAGATCGACATCACCGTTTCGTCGATCGGCAACGCCGGATCCTTGCGCGGCGGCGCGCTGCTGATGACGCCGCTGCGCGGTGCCGACGGCCAGGTCTACGCGATCGCCCAGGGCAATGTGGTGGTCGGCGGCCTCGGCATTTCCGCCAAGGACGGTTCGCGGATCTCGGTCAACGTGCCCAGCTCCGGTCGCATCCCCAACGGCGCGCAGGTCGAGCGCGTCGTCGCCAACGGCTTCGCCAACGGCGGCGACATCAAGCTCAATCTGCACACGCCGGACTTCACCACCGCCGCGCGCATGGCGCAGAGCATCAACGAGGCGGCCGGCAGTCCGCTGGCCAGTGCCGTCGATGCGGTGACGGTGGCAGTGCAGGCGCCCGGCGACAGCAGCCAGCGCGTGGCGTTTCTGTCGGTGCTGGAGAACATCGAGGTGACGCCGGGCGAGGCGGCGGCGCGCGTGGTCGTCAACTCGCGCACCGGCACCATCGTCATCGGCAACCGCGTGCGCGTGCTGCCGGCGGCGGTCGCGCACGGCTCGCTGGCGGTGACGATCTCCGAGAAGCCCCAGGTCAGCCAGCCGGCGCCGTTCAGCGACGGCCAGACTGTCGTCGTGCCTCGTTCGTCGATCGACGTCACGCAGAACGGTGACAACCGCATGTTCGTGTTCGACGCCGGCATCAGCCTCGACGATCTGGTCCGCGCGGTAAATCAGGTCGGCGCCGCGCCGGGCGATCTGGTGGCGATTCTCGAAGCTCTGAAAGAAGCCGGTGCGCTGCGCGCCGAGCTGGTGATCATCTGATGTGCGGCGCGGCGGCCGTTTCCCTCACCCCCAACCCCTCTCCCGCAAGCGGGAGAGGGGAGCGGGAAAGCCCCTC
>CAMLDZ010000205.1 GCA_946478985.1 uncultured Solimonas sp. | reverse complement strand
GGCATGCCGCTGTATCGCGTCGATCTGGCCGCGGTGACCAGCAAGTGGATCGGCGAGACCGAGAAGAACCTCGCGCAGCTGCTGGCGCGCGCCGAGCACGCCGACGCGATGCTGCTGTTCGACGAGGCCGATGCGCTGTTCGGCAAGCGCACCGAAGTCAGCGACGCCAACGACCGCTTCGCCAATGCGCAGACCAACTACCTGCTGCAAAGGATCGAGAGCTATGACGGCATCATCGTCCTGACCACCAACAGCCGCAGCCGCTTCGATTCGGCGTTCACGCGGCGGCTCGACGCGATCGTCGAGTTCGCCTTGCCCGACGCCGAGGCGCGCAGCGCGATCTGGCGCGCGCACCTGGGCGCGCAGGCGGCGCTGTCACCGCTGCAGCTCAATCGTCTGGCGGTGCTCGCCGATCTGCCCGGCGGCCACATCCGCAACGCCGTGCTGACCGCGGCGGTGATCGCCCGCCACGGCGCGCGCGGGCTCGGCTACGACGAGCTGGTACAGGGCCTGGCCATCGAGTACCGCAAGCTCGGCCGGCCGCTGCCGGCGGAACTCAAGGGCGAGGCCTGATGGGCGGCGGCCGCATCGTCGTGCGCAAGCCGCTCGGCGCGCCGCCGCTGCGCGCGCGCGGTGCCGGCGTCGCGGCGGCGGACGCCGAGCCGGACACCGAGGCGCCGCGCGGCAGCGGCGGCGGGCTGCCGCCGTACCTGCAGCGCGTCGGCCGGATCGTCGGCGCGGCGATCGTCAGTGCCGCCGATCGCGACCGCGTGCGTTCGATCGTCGGCGACTACGTGCGCTCGGACCGGCTGCGCGGCCTGCGCTACGAGACGCTGAGCCAGAGCCGCCAGGCGCGCGGCGGCCGCATCGACATCATCACCGACATCATCGTCGTCGAGCATCTCGGCGAGAGCCAAGGCGAAGGTCCGGCGCCGCTGCTGCGCAGCCTGATCGTCAATCGCCGCCTGCGCTTCGAACTCAAAAGCGGTGTGCGCGGCCGGCTCGACAGCCGCGGCGACGCGCGCCTGTCCGGCGCGGTCGATCCGCAGGCCGCGGTGTCGAGCCTGATGCGGCAGGGCGCCACGCAGTTCCGCATGCAGGACCCGCAGCTGCTGTTCGATGCACCGTTCAGCGCCGCCGTTCCGCTGCAGGCGCAGCTGCCGCCGGCGGCGAGGAACTTCGATGCCTGGCTTGGCGGCCACGTGCTGCTCAACCCGAAGGCGGGTACGGCGCAGCAGCTGCAGGCGATCGAGCGCCTGATCCCCGGCTTCACCGACGTGCCGCGCGTCGCGCCGCGCGATCAGACGCCGGCGCAGGCCCGGCAGTCGCCCAGGCCGCGCCGCGTCGACGAGGATGTCGACGTGCCGGAGCCGGCTGCTGCCGGCCGCGTGCCGAGCACGGTGCTGGAGCCGCAGCGCAGCGGCGCGCAGGATGGTCAGGCGGACGTCGAGCGCGACGACGATACGCAGCAGGACGATCCCTGGTACGCCGGCCTGCTGCGCGCGCTCGGCGCGCTGCTGCTCGGTCTGGCGGTGCTTGCCGGCGCCGCGCTGGTGGTGGCCGCGGTAGCCGCGGTGGTGTTCGGCGTGGCGCTCAGCGCGACGGCGGCGGTGGTGATCGCCGGCGCCTTGCTGCTGACGTACGGACTGGTCAAGGCGCTGATCGCGCGCAGCGGCCAGGACGCCTATCAGGGCCGGCCCGGCGCCACGCTGGGCCGCGCACTGCTCGACGCCATCGGCGTCACCGGCGTGCAGGAAGCCTGGAGCGGCGAGGACGTCGCCACCGGCCGCAAGCTGACGCCGGGCGAGCGCGTCGAGCGCGGCGTCAGCGGCGGCGTCGCGATCCTCGGCACGCTGCTCGGCGCGCGCGGCCTGCTCAAGGGCCCGCGCACCGCGCCGCCGGGCGGCGGCGGCCTGTGGGGCCGCTATACCGGCGGCTTGCAACGCTTCCGCGACTGGCTGGGCCGGCGCGGCGCCGGAACGTCCGCGCCGGAACCTGCGCCGGCGCCGCCGGCCGCCGATCCGCTGCCGCCCTCCGGCGGCCAGCGCACGCCCGCTTCCGGCGCCGACGACGGCGGCTCGCTGATGCCCGAGTACCTGCGCATGCGCGAGGAGCTGGTCGGCGACTACTACGTCAGCGGCAGCCACGGCCTGATCGGCAAGGTCTACCTGTGGCGCATCCTGATCCTGCAGCGCCGTGGCGGGCCCAGCGGCAACATCGCGCCGCTGCTGCGCTTCTTCGCCGAACTCGAAGCGCGGGCGCGTGCTGCCGGCGCCAGCGAACTGCGCGTGCAGGGCCTGTCGGTGCAGAACGCCAACGTGATGAAGATGGACCGCATCATCACCGCGCTCGGTGGTCGCATCGAGAGCGCCGGCGGCGGCAGCATCACCATCGTCAAACCGCTGCAATGAGCGTCGCTGCCGCCAGCCGCCGTCCGGATGCCGAGCGCAATGCGCGCCCGGCGCCGCGCGGCGAGACGCCCGAAGCCGACAGCCGCGCCGACCGTCCGGCCGAAGCCGAGCGCGCTGCCGGCGTGCCGCTGTACCTGCGCGCGCCGGGCGCAGGGGCCGACGGCACCGCCGCCGTGCCTGCGGCGCCGGGCACGCCGTCGCCAGCCGCGCCTGCGCCTGCGTCTGCCGCGCCGGCCGTCGACGCCGCACCCCTCGCGTCGACCCCGGCCTCGATCCCGGCGTCGGCATCGGCACCGGCGCCCGCACCGGACGACGCCGGCGCGGCAGCCGCCGAGCGCAGCGCCGCGGCCGCGCCGCGACGCGACGGTGGCGTCGCGCTGCTGCCGGAGAGCGCTTTCGATCGCACGGTGATCGACGGCGAGATCGCTGAGGTGACCGCGGGCGGCCGCGTCCAAGCCGAGCGCGCGCCCGGCCAGCCGAACCTGCTGCGCCCGCCACCGGGACGCGAGCCGGCGGCACGTGAAGCCGAGGCCCGCCGCACCGCGCCAGCCGTCGCCGCGGCACCGGCGGCCGCATCGCCCGCGGCGCCGGCGACACCGCAGGCCACACCGGCGCAGCGCACGGCCGAGCGC
>CAMLDZ010000204.1 GCA_946478985.1 uncultured Solimonas sp. | reverse complement strand
CTTTTGATCGAGCTTGGTCAATGCCACGTGCAGCGCATCAAACAGTCCGCTGGCCGTTCGAATCCGAGACTCGTCATCGTGATCTGCTGTTGTCGCTCCCTTGAGAAGCAACCCGACTCCTGCAGTTTCCTCTTGCCGATACTTCGCATCCTTGAAATCGAGGTCATGAACGATCCGGCCTATCGCCGCCAGTGCCGGATCGTCGAGGCCGAAGCGCTCCAGCAGAACTTCGAAGGTGCAGCGATCACCCTCATGCGTGAAGTCCGCCGCAGCCATGTCGAAGCGCAGTTGGCCTGCAACAGGCTTGCTCCGCTCTGAGGCGAAAGCGAACTTCGCCGCGGGATCGATGCGGCGCAGGATCAGCCACGCGCTGGCCATGCGATCGACGCCGACATTGGGACGCGTCACCCATGTGCGGCCGACGTATTCGGCCGCTGCCTGTTTCCGGGAACCGGCTGCGGACGGGCGCGCCACAGCTTCGAGTTGCTTGAACAGCTCATCGCAAGCCTGGCGGCCGGGTGCCCCGAAGAAATCGAACGCCAGAATCTGCTCGAAGCGTTTGCGCGCGCGGCGCAGGCGCTGGCGCTGTTCTTCCGCATTCTCAGTCGTGGCGATGCCGATGCTATCCCGCAGTTCCTCGACGAGCTGGGCATAGTCTCCGTCGCGAGCTGCGTTGAAGAGCTGCCGGATCTGGGCATCGCTGATGCCATCGACGAAGCGGGCCTCGCAGATCGAGGCCTCACCGCCCATCTCCTCGATCTCTTTCTGCAGCCACTGGAAATCCTCCCGCGAGCGGTCGTTGCTGGGCAGGACGTAGACCGAGTTCTTCACGGCGACGGCGCCCAGCCCCTGCAACCGCCGCCATACCTTGACCCGAAGGTAGTCGGGCTTGGCCGGAAGCAGGTGGATCAACAGCAGCCAATCAGGCGTCTCGTTCATTCCGTATCTTTAATTTGATACATTCGTATCATAGCATCTGAGCGCCTGCGGACGCGGAGCAAAGCGTCTGATCGCCGGATGCCCGGCGCCACGGCGACCACTCCGGGGACGATCCCAACCAAGACACGGAGGTTCCGAATGACCCATGAAGTTACCGACAGCGTGAGCCGGCGCGAAGCCCTCGGCCTGATCGGCACCAGCGTCGCGGCTGCCGCTTTTCCCGCTGCCTCCATTGCCGAGGATCGTCCGATGACCGCTCCCGCCCTCACGCCAGCTTTCGCTGGCCAGCATCAGCCCAGGCCGCTCGGCTTCGATCCGGCCAAGCTCAAGGGGCTTTCCGAGAAACTGATCCGCTCGCACTGGGAGAACAACTACATCGGCTCGGTGAAGACCCTCAACCTGATCGAAGGCCGGCTCGCCGCCGCGATGCAGGACAAGGACTTCCCGCCGATCGCCTACGGCGGGCTCAAGCGCGAGGAACTGCACCGCGTCGGCTCGGTGGTGTTGCACGAGCACTACTTCGACAACCTCGGCGGGGAAGGCAAGCCCGGCGGTGACATCGCCAAGGCACTCTCGCAGGTCTACGGCAGCAGCGAGGCCTGGGAAGCGGAGTTCCGCCGCACAGCGATGTCGCTCGCCGGTGGTTCCGGCTGGTGCGTGCTCACCTACAACGCCGCCACCGGCGCGCTGCGCAACCAGTGGGCCTGGGACCACATGCACGGCGCGGTCGGCGGCATTCCGCTGCTGGTGCTCGACATGTATGAGCACAGCTACCACATGGACTACGGCTCGGCCGCGGCCAAGTACCTCGATGCCTTCCTGGCCAACGTGAAATGGGAAGTGGTCGATCGCCGCTTCCAGCAGGCCCGCCGCTTCTCCATCTGAACCGTCTCCATGCCTGCCGCCACGCCCGTTTCGTTCCGGGAAGCCTTTTTCGTCTGGCTCAAGATCGGCTTCATCAACTTCGGCGGCCCGGCGGGGCAGATTGCCTTGATGCACCGGCTGCTGGTCGACGAGAAGAAATGGATCTCGGAGACGCGGTTTCTGCACGCACTCAACTACTGCATGTTGCTGCCCGGCCCCGAGGCGCAGCAGCTCGCCACCTACATCGGCTGGCTGATGCACCGGACCTGGGGCGGCATCGCCTCCGGTCTGCTGTTCATCCTTCCCGGCTTCGTGCTGATGACGCTGATCGCCATCGCCTACGTGGTTTATGGCGACCTGAGCTGGATGCAGGGGCTGCTCTTCGGCATGCAGGCGGCGACGCTGGCCATCGTCATCGAGGCGGTGATCCGCATCGGCAAGAAAGCGCTCAAGCATCGGGCACTTTATTGGCTGGCCGCCGCAGCCTTCGTGGCGATCTTCGCCTTCCAAGTGCCGTTTCCACTGATCATCCTGATTGCGGCAGCGATCGGGCTGGCCGGAGCCAACTGTGCGCCGGGCGTCTTCCTGCCCAAGGTCAAGGCGGGCGCCTCGGACGAGGAGGAAGACGCGATACCGGATCACGCGCATCCCAGCCGCAGCTGGACGCTGAGAGTGCTGCTCTCGGGCGCGGCGCTGTGGGGTCTGCCGATACTGTTGCTGCTCGTCACGCTGGGTGCGCAGCACGTCTTCACGCAGGAAGCGGTGTTCTTCAGCAAGATGGCGGTCGTCACCTTCGGCGGCGCGTACGCGGTACTGGCCTACATCGCGCAGCAGGCGGTCGATCGCTATGACTGGCTGATGCCGGGTGAGATGGTGCAGGGCCTTGCCCTTGCCGAAACCACGCCGGGTCCGCTGATCATGGTGCTGACCTATGTCGGCTTTCTGGGTGCCTACCGTGATCCCGGCGCATTGCCCCCACTGCTGTCAGGCGTGCTCGGTGCGGCGCTATCGACCTGGGTCACTTTCGTGCCGTGCTTCCTGTGGATTTTCCTCGGCGCTCCCTACATCGAGCGGCTGCGCGGCAATCGCTGGCTCAGCGCGGCACTGACGGCCATCACCGCTTCCGTCGTCGGCGTGATCCTCAATCTCTCGATCTGGTTCGCCATCCACGTGCTGTTCGCGCAGGTCGAAACCTTCGGCGGATACGGCTTGAAGCTGCCGGTTCCCGTGCCGGGGTCGCTCAACCTGCCGGCGCTGATCCTCGGTGCCGCCGCGATGCTTGCCTTGCTGCGCTTCCACGTGAATCTGCTGCTGACGCTCGGCGTCTGCGCCGCTGCGGGGCTGGCTCTGAAGCTCTGGGGCGTTGTCTAGAATGGCGGCATGGATGCGAACCGACCCGATGCCGCAATCGGAT
>CAMLDZ010000203.1 GCA_946478985.1 uncultured Solimonas sp. | reverse complement strand
CCGAGTCGCATGCTCGCTGCGGGTGCGGCTGGCTACATCAGCAAGGATTCGGCAGCCGACGAAGTCGTCGCCGCCATCCGTCGCGTCCACGGTGGCGGTCACTACGTCGCCGCCGATGTGGCGGGCAATCTGGCCGCCAGTCTGGTCAAGGGGCCGAGCGGCGCCTCGCCGTTCGACCAGCTGTCGCAGCGCGAGACGCAGGTGATGCTGATGGTCACCAAGGGTTACTCGACGCAGGAGATCTCCGATCGCCTGCATCTGTCGCCGAAGACGGTCAGCACCTATCGCTATCGCCTGTTCGAGAAGCTCAACGTCTCCAACGACGTCGAACTGACGCGCATGGCGATGCGCTACGGCCTGCTCGAGGATCGCGCGGAAGTCCCGACGCCCTGAGCGCTGCGGCCGCCAAGGCCGCAGCGGGTCCGATGTCCGAAGCCTTCGATCACCGCAGCTTCCTGTCGCAGCTGACGACGCAGCCCGGCGTGTACCGCATGTACGGTGCCGGCGACGAGCTGCTGTACGTTGGCAAGGCCGGCAATCTCAAGAAGCGCGTCGGCAGCTACTTCCTGCGCGCCAGCGGTGACGCGCGTATCGAGAGCATGGTTTCGCAGATCCGTCGAGTCGAAGTGACGATCACGCGGACCGAAGACGAAGCGCTGTTGCTCGAGTCCAATCTCATCAAGGAGTACGGACCGCGATACAACGTCATGTATCGCGACGACAAGAGCTACCCGTACGTGCGCTTCTCCGCGCACCGCTACCCGCGCATCAGCTACTACCGCGGCGCCAAGCAGGCGGGCGACCGCTACTTCGGGCCATTCCCGTCGGCGAGCGCGGTGCGCGAGACACTCAACACGCTGCAGAAACTGTTTCAGCTGCGCCCCTGCAGCGACAGCTTTTTCGCGCATCGCGAGCGGCCCTGTCTGCAGCATCAGATCAAGCGCTGCAGCGGCCCCTGCGTCGGCCTGATCAGCGAGGCCGACTACGCGCGCGATCTGCGCAATGCCGGACGTCTGCTCGGTGGCAAGGCCGATGAGCTGGCTGCGGACCTGGGCCGCGACATGGAAGCTGCCGCCGAAGCGCTGGAGTTCGAGCGCGCCGCCAAACTGCGTGATCAGATCGCCTCGCTCAAGCGCGTGCGCGAGAGCCGCGTCATCACCGGCGGCAGTGATGATCTCGACGTCATCGTGGTGGCACCGCACGCGTCGATGAGCTGCGTGGCGGTGATGAGCGTGCGCGACGGCGCCAACCTGGGCCATCGCAGCCATTTTCCGCGTCATCCGCCGCATACCTCGGTCGAGGAGTTGCTGGAAAGCTTCATCAGCCAGCACTACCTCGATCAGCCGGCGCCTCCGGAGATCCTGCTGGATCAAGCGCTCGAACAGGCCGAGATGCTGGAGCAGGCGCTCAGCCAGCACGCCGGCCGCAAGGTGGTGATCCGCCAGCCCCAGCGCGGCGCGCGGCGCCATCTGGTCGAAATGGCTGGCAACACCGCCGCCCAGGCATTGTCGACGCGCTTGATCGAGTCGTCGAACATGGATGAGCGCATGATCGAGCTGCAGCGCGCGCTGGATCTGGAGGCGCCGCCGCGCCGGCTCGAATGCTTCGATATCTCGCACACACGCGGCGAGAAGGCGGTCGCCTCGTGTGTGGTGTTCAACGAGCAGGGCCCGCTGAAGAGCGCCTATCGCAAGTTCAACATCGACGGCATCACGCCGGGCGACGACTACGCCGCGATCAAGCAGGCCGTCGGTCGTCGCTTCGCGCGCATCAAGCAAGGCGAGACGCAGGCGCCCGATGTCCTGTTCATCGACGGCGGCGCCGGCCAGCTCAACGCGGCGCTGCAGGCGCTGGAAGAGCTGGAGATCGTCGATCTGCGCGTGGTGGCGATCGCCAAGGGGCCGACACGCAAACCGGGGCTCGAGGAGTTGCTGATGCCGGAGCGCGAGCACGCCCTGCGCCTGCCGCCGGATTCGCCGGCCTTGCACCTGATCCAGCGCATCCGCGACGAGTCGCATCGCTTCGCGATCACCGGGCATCGCGGGCGGCGCGACAAGGCGCGACTCAACTCGGGCCTGGAGGCGATCGAAGGCCTGGGGCCGGCCCGTCGCCGCGCGCTGCTCAAGGCGTTGGGCGGTATCGCTCAGGTGCGGCGTGCCGCGGTCGAGGATCTCGAACGGGTGGAAGGCGTCTCGCGGACCCTGGCCGAGCGCGTCTACGCACACTTCCACTGATCGCCGCGCTTGTTACTATCGGCGCATGCACCCGCACCGCCACCGGACGGCTTCCTCGTGCGACTGAACCTGCCGCTGTTGCTGACGCTGCTTCGCGTCGCCGTGATTCCAGTGGTCCTGGGCCTGTTCTATCTGCCGTGGCCGTATGCGAGGCAGATCGCGGCGCTGCTCTACGCCGTTGCCTGCATCACCGACTGGCTCGACGGCTACCTCGCGCGCAAATGGAAGCAGACCACACGCTTCGGCGCCTTTCTCGATCCTGTCGCCGACAAGCTGCTGGTAGCGGTGTGTCTGGTGATGCTGCTGCGCGACGAACCGGATGGCGCGCTGGCCGTCGTCGCCGCCATCATCATCGGCCGCGAGATCACCATCTCCGCGCTGCGCGAATGGATGGCGGAGCTGGGTCAGCGCACCAGTGTCGCAGTGAGCTGGGTCGGCAAATGGAAGACCGCGTTTCAGATGACGGCGATCGGCCTGATGATCTGGCGCGTGCCGACTTTCGGCGTGCCCTGGTACGAGGTCGGTTTTGGCCTGCTGTTCGTCGCCGCGGCGCTGACGATCTGGAGCATGGTGAGCTATCTGCGCGCGGCGTGGCCGATGATGCGCGAGTCCTCGGATCTGTGAATCGGCAGCCTCTGCACCGCGATGGAAATTAGTTCTTGACTTGATCCGCGTGAACGCTAAAATGCGCGTCCTCAAGCGGGAATAGCTCAGTTGGTAGAGCGCAACCTTGCCAAGGTTGAGGTCGCGAGTTCGAGCCTCGTTTCCCGCTCCAAACACTTGAAACCCCGGCGGTTAACACCACGGGGTTTTTTGGTCTCAAGCCGCTATACAATCGCACTGCTGCTCGGGTGCGACTGCTCGAAAAGTCTCAAGGCTAGGTGGCAGAGTGGTCATGCAGCGGACTGCAAATCCGCGTACGCCGGTTCAATTCCGACCCTAGCCTCCATCTCCTGCAAGCCCGTGTGGCGAAATCGGTAGACGCAAGGGACTTAAAATC
>CAMLDZ010000202.1 GCA_946478985.1 uncultured Solimonas sp. | reverse complement strand
TCTGCGCGCAGAAGGGCTATCCGCTGGTGGTGACGATGGCCGAGCAGTTCAGCGTGGAGCGCCGCCGGCTGATGCGCTTTCTCGGCGCCAAGGTCGTGCTCACGCCGGCCGCCGAGCGCGGCGTCGGCATGGTCAACAAGGCCATCGAACTGGCCGCTGCGCACGGCTGGTTCCTGACGCGGCAGTTCGAGAACGAGGCCAACCCGGACATGCACTCGCGCACCACCGCGCAGGAAATCCTCGCCGACTTCAAGAACGAGCGGCTCGACTACTGGGTCACCGGCTACGGCACCGGCGGCACGCTGCGCGGCGTGTCACGCGTGCTCAACCAGGAGCGGCCGGAGACGAAGATCGTGGTCTGCGAGCCGGAAGACGCGCCGCTGCTGAGCAGCGGCGTCGAACAGGCGCGCAAGCCGGACGGCAGCCCGGCCGCCCCGCACACCGCCTTCAAGCCGCACCCGATGCAGGGCTGGACGCCGGACTTCATCCCCAAGATCACCGCCGACGCCCTGAGCGACGCCCGCATCGACCGCGTGCTGCGCATCCCGGGCCCGGAGGCCCTGCACTACTCCTCGGAACTGGCCAAGCGCGAAGGCATCTTCGTCGGCATCACCGCCGGCGCCACTTTCGCCGGCGCCCTCAAGCTCTGCGCGGATGCGCCGAAGGGATCGACGATTCTCTGCATGCTGCCGGACACCGGCGAGCGTTACCTCAGCACGCCGCTGTTTGCCGATGTACCGGCGGAGATGACGGCGGAGGAACTGGAGATTTCGCGGTCGACACCGGCAGGGCAGTTCGCAAGCTAGCGCCGGTACCGTAACGCGCAGGGTGGGAGCATCCCGCCTGCCGCGATCGGCGGGATACGCGTTTTGCGCCGCTACTCCCGCCCTACGCTTGCTAGCGCGGGTGCGCGATGCGTAATCCGCGACGCCAAGGTCCAAAGCGACGGGTCGTGACCCGCCCCAGGCTTGCGCGAAATCTCATCGGAGCCGCACATGCATATATCTTTGAGGTTTCCAATGCCGATCCGGCGCCCACGAGCGGCGCGGAGGCTGTACCGTTAACGGAGCCCCGGACGCGGGTGCCATTTGCTGGGGAGCAGAGCCACCATGTGCGAGCACGACGATCTCGAATACTTTGCGCAGCGCCGCACGGGTCTGACGCGGCGCGACTTCGGCCTCGGCGCGCTCAGCGCCGGTCTGGTCACGGCATGGCCAGGCCTGCTGCATGCAGCAGACACCAAGGGGCGCAAGGTGGAAATCAAGACGCCGGCGGGCGTCGCCGACGCCTATTTCGTCCATCCGGCCAAGGGGCGTCACCCGGCTGTGCTGGTCTGGCCGGACATTTTCGGCCTGCGCCCAGCCTTCGAGCAGATGGCGACGCGTCTGGCGGGAGCCGGTTACGCGGTGCTGGTGGTCAATCCCTTCTATCGCACGCAGCGCGCCCCGACGGCGCCGGAGCACGCCGACTTCAACGACCCGGCGACACGGACCGCGCTGCTGGCCCTGCGCGCCAGCCTCAGCCCCGAAACGGCGAAAGTCGACGCCACGGCTTTCGTGGCGTTTCTCGATCAGCAGTCCGCTGTCGATACCCGGCGCAAGATCGGCACGGCGGGCTACTGCATGGGCGGTCCGCTGGTGCTGCAGACCGCGGCGGCGGTGCCGGAGCGCATCGGCGCCGGCGCCACCTTCCACGGCGGCGGCCTGGCCACTGCTGCTCCGGACAGTCCGCACCTGCTGATTCCGGGCATGAAGGCGCAGTTCCTGATCGCCATCGCCGAGAACGACGACGCCAAGGAGCCGGACGCCAAGAACCTGCTGCGCGCCTCATTCGACAAGGCCAAGCTGCCCGCGGAGATCGAGGTGTACACGGGCACCAAGCACGGCTGGTGCCCGCCGGACGCGCCGGTCTATGACCGCGAGCAGGCCGAGAAGGCCTGGGCGCGTCAGCTCGCGCTGTTCACGCGCGCGCTGAGCGCCTGAGCTTCGGCAGCAGCGCGTAGGGCGGGAGTAGCGCAGCGTATCCCGCCTGTCGCGTCACTCCAGACTCATGGCACGAACCGCTTCACTTGCTCCCCAATCAATCGTGTAAATGCCTCTTTCGACGTATTTTCCGAAGCTCGAGAGAGGCCAGTCGGCCGCACGCTCCACGTAGCCATGCTTGACGGGATTGAAATGGATGTAGTCCGCGTGCCGCTCGAAGCCCCGCTCGTCGCGGATGACGTGCTCCCAAAACCTCCGCTGCCAGATGCCGCGTTCCCCCTTCTTGTGTCGCCGCTCTGACAGCCGCTCTCCACGTGGAATGCGGCGCGCGAATTGCGCCTTGATGTCGTGCCAGCGTGATGAGAAATCGGCATCGCCTGGCGGTAGTGTCCACAAGCAATGCAGGTGATCCGGCAGAATCACCACCGCGTCCAGCGTGAATGGTTGGGCGCGGCGAACGCTGATGAAAGCTTGGCGCAGTTCGTCGATGTGTTCGGTGAGCAGGGCGCGCTGCCGCTCGAGAATGGCGACGGTGAAGAAGAAGGTTCCGCCGGGGACGAATGCGCGGATGTAGTTCGGCATCGCGGGATGCTAATGCCGTTGTCAAATAGCTGGTGTGACGGCGTTCCAAGCCCGAAAGGCGGGATGCTCCCGCCCTACAACAGCCATAACGGCACGCTGTGCGTGCCGTTTTCGTTTAATTCACTCCCACTCAATCGTCGCCGGAGGTTTTCCGCTGACGTCATATACGACTCGTGAAACCCCGGCAATTTCATTGACGATCCGCCGCGAGCACACATCCAGCAGCTCATACGGCAGATGCGCCCAGTGCGCGGTCATGAAGTCGATGGTCTGCACGGCGCGCAGCGCGATCACCGGCGCGTAGCGGCGGCCGTCGCCGGTGACGCCGACGGAGTTGACCGGCAGGAAGACGGCGAAGGCCTGGCTGGTCTTGTCGTACCAGCCGCTCTTGCGCAGCTCCTCGATGAAGATGTGGTCGGCCAGACGCAGCGTGTCTGCGGCCTCGCGGGTGACTTCGCCGAGGATGCGCACGCCCAGGCCCGGGCCGGGGAACGGGTGGCGGTAGACCATTTCCGGCGGCAGGCCGAGTTCCACGCCGATGGCGCGCACCTCGTCCTTGAACAGCTCGCGCAGCGGCTCGACCAGCTTGAGGCGCATGTGCGCCGGCAGGCCGCCGACGTTGTGGTGGCTCTTGATGACGTGGGCCTTGCCGGTCTTGCTGCCGGCGGACTCGATCACGTCCGG
>CAMLDZ010000201.1 GCA_946478985.1 uncultured Solimonas sp. | reverse complement strand
CCGGCAGCGCCGGCGCGCCGATGGCGGCGCGCGGTGATGCCGTCAGCCTGACCGAAGACGCGCGACTGCTGCAGCAGACCGCCGCCGCCGCGGCCGCCGCGCCGGATATCGACATGGACCGGGTCGACAGCGTCCGCCGCGAGCTGGCCGAGGGCCGCTACCAGATCGACGCCGAGGCCATCGCCGCCAAATTGCTGAAGACCGAATGGGAGCTGTCATGAGCCAGACCCGTCCTGCGAACCCGGACGCCACCCCCGCCGCCCCTCAGGTCCTCGGCCAGCAGTTGCAGGCCAACCTGCAGGCCCAGCACGACTGCGCGACGCTGCTGCTCGATGTGCTGCGCGAGGAACACAACGCACTGCTCGGCTCTGACGTCGAGCGGCTGGAACGCATCACCCAGGCCAAGGCCAGCGCCGCTGGAACGCTGCAGCAGCTCGGCGCGACGATGAACCGTCTGCGCGGCGGCCATGAGCTGGAGGCGCTGCTGGCACGGCTGCCGACCGGCGCGGTCGGCGCGCTGTGGCGCGGCCTGCGCCAGCTCGCCGGGCAATGCCAGGACGCCAACCAGAGCAACGCGCTGCTGCTCGCCGCGCGCGAATCCCAGCTGCGCCAGACGCTGCGCGCGCTGCGTCCGGCCGATGCACCCGAGCTCTATGGCCGCGCCGGCCGCCCGGGCCTGGGCCTCGCCGGCCGGCGCTTCGGCGCGGCCTGAAATCCGAACCTGCGCAGAGATTCATGTCGATGGCCGCTGCCGAAGGGATCGATGACGCCGCACCGCTGCCCGGCGAGGAACTGCTGCGCGGCCGGGAAATCGAGGCGCAGCTGCGCCGGCTGTGTCGCCACCACAGCCTGATCTCGACCCGCCGCAGCGGCGAGGCCGATGCGCGAATGACCGTGGTGTTGGCGGTCGATGCCGCACGGCGCCGCTTCGTCGTCGACGCCCTGCGTCCGGAGCCCTCCTTCGAGCTGTCGCCCGGCGCCGTGCTGCGGCTGCGCTCGCGGCTCGACGGTGCCGAGCTGGTGTTCAGCGCTGAGGTCGAAGGCGTGGTGTCGTTCGACGGCGCCCCGGCGCTGGCGCTGCGCTTCCCGGAAACCATGCGGCTGCGCGAGCGTCGCGGTGCGTATCGGCTGCCGCTGCCGGGCGCGCTCAACCTGCGCCACAGCCCGGCGATCGCGCCCCAGGGCGCGCTGGGCCTGAGCCTGGTGGACATCTCGCTGCAAGGCGCGGGTGCGCTGGTTGCCAGCAAGCCGGCGCTGCAAGTCGGCGACCGCCTGCACATGAGCGTGGAACTGCCCGGCGCCAGCGTGCCGCTGGTCGCCGAGGTGCGCTCGCGCACGCCGCATGGCGAGCGGCTGCGGCTGGGCCTGTATTTCGCCGAGTTGCAGCCGCAGCAGCTCGACCGCCTCGCCGCGGCGATGCTGCGCATCGAACGTCAGCTGATCCGCGCCGCCCAAGTCGAGGCCTGAGCCGGCGCCGGCCAGACACCCTGGCCGGACACATCCGGTCGGACACATCCGACCAGACAGCGGCAGCGACGTCTGGGACAATACGCGCATGTCCCTCTTTCCCCTTTTCGTCAGCTGCAGTCGCGGCGTCGAGCCGCTGCTGGTTCAGGAGCTGAGCACGCTCGGCGCCTCCGAAGTCCGCGAGGCGCGCGGCGGCGTCAGCTGCCAGGCCACGCTGGAAACCGCGTATCGCGCCTGCCTGTGGTCGCGGCTGGCCAGCCGCGTGCTGATGCCGCTGCAAACCGTTCCATTCGCGGTGCCGGCGACGGCCGAAACGGCCGACGCCGCCGACAACGAGGCACCGGCCTGGCCTGCCGCCGCACCGGCATCGCCGCCGGCCGCCAGCAACGACGCCCAGGCGATCTACGACGGCGCCCGGCAGATCGCCTGGACGGATCTGTTCGACGCCGGCAGCAGCTTCGCGATCGAAGTCGCCGGCCGCACGCCGGGCATCGCCAACACCCACTTCGCCGGCCTGAAGGTCAAGGACGCGATCGTCGACAGCTTCCGCGACGCCGGCCTGGAACGGCCCAATGTCGATCTCGAAAATCCGGCGATCCGCATCCACCTGCACATGGATCGCAAGCAGGCCAGTCTCAGCCTGGATCTGGCCGGCGACAGCCTGCATCGCCGCGGCTACCGCGCGCGCGGCGTCGAGGCGCCGCTGAAGGAGAACCTCGCCGCGGCGATCCTGGTCCGCGCCGGCTGGCCGGAACTGGCCGCCAACGAAGACGCGCCGCTGCTCGACCCGATGTGCGGCTCCGGCACGCTGCTGATCGAAGGCGCGTGGATGGCCGCCGATGTCGCGCCCGGCATGCTGCGCACGCGCTGGGGCTTCGAAGCCTGGCTCGATCACAAGCCGGTGCTGTGGAAGCGGCTGCGCGAGGAGGCCCTGGAACGGCGTGAAGCCGGTGTGGCCACGCTCAAGGCGCGCTTCCACGGCCGCGATCTCGATCCGCGCGCGGTCACCGCCGCGCGTTCCAACGCCGAGCGCGCCGGCCTGGCCGACAAGATCCGCGTCGAAGTCGGCGACGCCATCCTGGCGCGGCCACCGGCCTCGGCCTGGGGCAGCACGCCGGGCCTGGTGGTCAGCAACCCGCCGTACGGCGAGCGCCTGGGCGCCGATCCGGAGCTCATCAAGCTGTACTCGCTGTTCGGCGTGACGATGAAGACGCACTTCGCCGGCTGGCGCTTTGCCTGGTTCACCGCGCGCGACGATCTGGCGCCGCGGCTGGGCCTGCGCGCCGAGAAGATTTCCTCGCTGTACAACGGCGCGATCGCCTGCAAGCTGCTGCGCTTCGAGGTCGGCGGCGGCAAGTCGGCAGTGGCGCCGGCGGCAGCCGCCGCAGCGGGCGCGGAGCCTGTCGCGGCGATCGCGGCGGCACGTCCCGAGGTGGCCGACGAAATCCGCAACCGCCTGCGCAAGAACGCCCGCCATCTGGCCAAGTGGGCCAAGCGCGCCGAGGTCGGCTGCTACCGCGTCTACGACGCCGATCTGCCCGAATACGCCGTCGCGGTCGATCTCTACACCACGCTCGACGGCAGCCGCCATGCGCACGTGCAGGAGTATGCGGCGCCCAAGTCGGTGGACCCGATCCGCGTCGAGAAGCGCCTGCGCAGCGCGCTCGCCGCGGTGCAGGAGGAGCTGCAGATCGCCCCGGCCCACCTGCACTACAAGCTGCGCCAGTCGCAGAAGGGCACGAGCCAGTACCAGCGCCAGGCCGATACCGAGGCGCGGCTGACGGTGCTGGAGCACGGCTGCAAGCTGCAGGTGAACTTCGACGACTACCTCGACACCGGCCTGTTCCTCGACCACCGGCCGATGCGCCTGCGCCTG
>CAMLDZ010000200.1 GCA_946478985.1 uncultured Solimonas sp. | reverse complement strand
TACGCTTCCGGCACGCCCAGCAGCGGCCCGCTACGCGTCAGCAAGGGCGACACGGTGCTCTGCGCCGCATGCGGATCCGCGGATTGCGCCGCAGTCGGCGCAACGCGCAGCGTGATCAGCGACGGCGGCGTGGCGTGATTGCCATAAGCCGCCTGCGAGACCGGCAGCGGTGGCGTCACCGGCAAGGACGTCGCCGGCGGCAACAGATTGGCGGCACCCAGGGTCGGCGCGCTGGGCAGCGATGCCGGTGCGCCGAAAGCGACCGGACGGGCCGGCAATGAAGCGGGCGCGACGCTGCCGGGCAGCGCCTGAAACAGCTCGTTGGCGAGCTGAGACAGATCGGCCAGATTCGGGATCAACCCCGGCAGACCGGGCGCGGCGCCCTCGCCCGGTTTACTTGTAGCTGTCCGGATAGTCATGGAACTTGTTCACTTCCACGTCTTCCAGGACCGCCACGGCGTCATCGGTCAGGATCGCCAGCGAGCAGTACAGCGAAATCAGGTACGAGGCGATCGCATATTCGTCGATACCCATGAAGCGTACCGACAGGCCGGGATTCTGTTCGCCCGGCAAGCCCGGCTGGAACAGGCCGACCACGCCCTGACGCTTCTCGCCGACGCGGATCAGCAGGATCTTGCTCTTGCCATCGGCGAGCGGGACCTTGTCCGACGGAATCAGCGGAATGCCGCGCCAGGTCAGGAACTGCGCCCCGAACAGGCTCACCGTCGGCGGCGGCACGCCGCGACGCGTGCACTCGCGGCCGAACGCGGCAATGGCCAGCGGATGCGCCAGAAAGAATGCCGGCTCCTTCCAGACCTTGGTCAGCAACTCGTCCAGATCGTCCGGCGTCGGCGCGCCGGTCAGCGGGAAGATGCGCTGGTGCTCGGCGACGTTGGCCAGCAGACCGTAGTCCGGGTTGTTGATCAGCTCGCTCTCCTGATGTTCCTTGATCGTCTCGATCGTCAGGCGCAGCTGTTCCTTGATCTGGTCGTGCGGGCTCGAATACAGGTCGGAAACCCGTGTGCTGATGTTGAGCTTGGTCGACACCGCGTTGAGGAAGTACTCGCGCGGATGCTCCTCGTAGTCGACGAAGGAGTTCGGCAGCTCGCCGGATTCGCGCACCGTGCAGGCGGTCTTCACGTCGGCCGGGTTCTTGACCTTGTTGACGCGGTAGATGCCCGCCTCGACCGGCAGCCATTGCAGCAGATGCACCAGCCAGCGCGGCGTGATGATGTCGTACTGCGCTACGGTCTTAGTGGCATTGGCGAGCTGGCGCGCGCCGCTGTCACCCAGCGTCTTCACGGGTTCCGCCATGGGAGACTCCTGTCAGGTGTGGCTGCTTTGGGAATAAGTTTAGATTCGACGGGCCTTAACGCCGCCGCCACCGGCTATCGCCACCAGACGTGCTAAGCACCTCACTCGACGGGAATCTTTTCCAGCGATCCGAATAGCAGCGAGGGAGTCTGGCCCAGCGCGACCGCGAGTTTTGCGATCGTGCTCAACGATGGCGACACCACACCTCGCTCGACCTCTCCCAGGTAGCTGCGATTGAGATCGGCGGCCTCGGCCAGGCGCTCCTGTGACCAGCCGTTGCGCTCGCGCGCCTCGCGAACGACACGGCCGAAGCTTTTCTGGATGCTGTCAGTCAAGGGCCACACTCGCTTTGCTGCTGGATGTGTTGGGGACATCGTGACGCGAGTGCGCCTGCGTCACGTGGCTACCCGGCGGCACGCTTTGCGTGAGCCAGACATTGCCGCCGACAGTCGAGCCCTGTCCGATCGTGATCCGGCCCAGAAGGGTCGCGCCGGCATAGATGACCACATCGTCCTCGACGATCGGATGGCGCGGCCGGCCTTTCTGCAATGAACCGTCGATATCGGTTTCAAAGCGCTTGGCACCCAGCGTGACGGCCTGATACAGACGCACACGCTTGCCGATCAGCGCGGTTTCGCCAATGACCACGCCCGTGCCGTGGTCGATGAAGAAGGCTTCGCCGATGGTCGCGCCCGGATGGATGTCGATGCCGGTTTCGGAATGGGCGATCTCGGCGACGATGCGCGCGATCAGCGGTGCGCCAAGCCGGTAGAAGCGATGGGCGATGCGGTGGTGGATCAAGGCCAGTACGCCCGGATAACAGAGCAGCACTTCGTCGACGCTGCGCGCCGCCGGATCGCCGCGGTACGCCGCCTCGACGTCGGTATCCAGCAGCTGCCGCAGAGCCGGCAGATCGCTGGCGAACTCGGCAACGATGGTGTCGGCCTGCGTGCGCAAGCGCGCCGCCTCGCTGGCCAGGTCACCAAGATGATGGCGGTAGTTGAGCTCAAGCAGGACCTGATCGGCCAGCGCCGTCAGCGCCAGATCCAGTGCATGCCCCACATAGAAATCCTCGCCGCCGCGGCGCAGGTCGGCCGGCCCCAGACGCAGCGGGAACAGCGCGCCCCGCAGCTGCACGACAGCCGCATGAATGACATCGCGCGACGGAAACTCGCGGTCGCTACGGTCTCGCTGCCGGTTTTCGCGCCAGCGCTCGCGAGCGCTGCGCAGCCCGGCGACCACCGCTTCGAGATTCCACCGGGGCGTGTCCCCGGCCGCGACGGGCTGGCTCATCGGACTTTCTGGCGCAGTGAGGGCCGCAGAACCGGGCTCAGTCCTGCACCCACGGCAGACCGTGGAAGCGCCAGCCGTCTTGGCCGCCGCGCTGCTGCGCCGCATCGAGCTCGCCTTCAAAACCCTCCAGGACATTGAAGGCGGAGCTGAAGCCGGCCTTGGTGGCGGCTTCGGCCGCCAGGGCCGAACGCTTGCCGCTGCGGCACAGCAGCAGTACCACATCGTGCTTGCCGACCTTGGCTTCCAGCTCGCGCACGAAGCGCGGATTGCGTGTAAGCGCCGTGCCGCTTGCCCAGGCCACATGCGTAGTCCCCGGCACATGCCCGACGAACTTGCGCTCCTCGCCGCTGCGGACGTCAACGAGCGTGGCGATACCGGCGTTGACCAGTGCCCAGGCATCCCGCGGTGCGAGGCCGCCGGCGTAATGCAATCCAGCCTGCCGGGCGACCTCGCGTGCCCGCTGCAGTACCGGATGATCGACGGCGGTGACAGAAGCCACGGCGGCTTCGGCTACGCCTTCTGAGGCTGCGGCGAGGGCGCGCGCTGCATGACTCATTGGTTTGCTCCTGGGATGGCAGGCGCTCCGGAAAAGGAGCGGCGATGCGGAGCAATGTAAGAGTCGTGTCTAAACTTTAGAAAGAATTAGTTCTGCTGTTTTAATGCCGGAACGAGCTAGGGCCTGTTAACGCGATGGCCGCCGCTGTGACGGAGACCGTTTTGGCGCAGCGCAAGGCGCGAGGAGCGCCGTGTACTGGACGTACATCAGCGA
>CAMLDZ010000199.1 GCA_946478985.1 uncultured Solimonas sp. | reverse complement strand
ACAAGGACAGGCAACGCTGCGGAAGTGGTGGGCCCACCAGGACTTGAACCTGGAACCAAAAGATTATGAGTCTTCTGCTCTAACCGATTGAGCTATAGGCCCGCGAGCGGGGCGCCATCTTAATTCAATCGCCGGCGCGAACTTAAGGGGCCAGCGGCAGTTCGATGCGGACGCTGAGGCCGTGATCGAGGTTGTCGGCGCGGATCCGGCCGCGGGCGCTGTCGATGACGCGCTTGGCGATTGCCAGCCCCAGGCCGTAGCCGCCGCTGGCGCGGTCGCGGGCGCTGGAGACGCGAACGAAGGGCTGGAACACCGCTTCCAGGTGTTCGGCCGGGATGCCCGGGCCCTGGTCGTCGATGCGAACGACGGCGTCGGCCCCGACGGTCTGCAGGCGGATGTCCACGCGGCTGCCGTCCGCGGTGTAGCGGATGGCGTTGCGGATGACGTTCTCGAAGGCGCTGTGCAGCAGCTGCGGCTGACCGAGCACATCGGCAGCGGCGGCCAGGTCGGCGTGCACCTCGACGCCGCGCGCGGCCGCTTCGAAGCGCGCGTCCTCGCAGACCGATTCCAGCAGTTCGGGCAGGGCCACGCGCTCTTGCTGCAGGGGCGTGTCGATGTGCTCGAGCTTGGCGATCAGCAGCAGCTGCGCGATCAGCTCTTCGAGCCGGCCAGCTTCCTGCTCGATGCGATCGAGCTGGGTGCCGGCCTGCGCGGGCGCCGGCGCGTCGCGGGCCAGTTCGGTGGCGATGCGCAGCCGCGCCAGCGGCGAGCGCAGCTCGTGAGAGATGTCGCGCAGCAGCTGGCGCTGCGAATCGAGCAGGCGCTGCAGGCGCTCCGCCATGTGGTTGAAGTCGCGCGCCAGTGCACCGATTTCGTCGCTGCGCGCGGCGGTGTCGGCGGCGACGCGGGCGTCGAGCCGGCCCTGCGCGACGGCGCGGCTGGCGTCCTGCAAGGCGGCGATCGGCTGCGTGATGCGGCGTGCGACGAGCCAGGCCAGGGTGCTGACGACGATCACGCCGATCGCCAGCAGCAGCATGGTGTCGATCAGGCGCAGATCGCGGCCGCGCGGCGGCGGGATGACGGCGACCCAGCGCAGGCGCTGGCCGTCCTCGGCAAAAACCGTCACCGACTTGAGGGCGGCGCCGCCGCGCAGCTGCACCGGGCCCTTGCTCGACTCGCTGGCGGCAATCATCTCGCGCAGATGCGGCGGCAAGTCGTCGCGGGCGCCGATCGGGCTGCCGTCGGCGTCGAGAAAGATGCGCGTGATGCCGTCCTTGCGGCGCTGTTCGCGCGTCCACTGGCCGAGCGCGCGCGGGCCGCCGGCTTCGAGGCGCGCCAGCGCCTTCTGCGCATCGCTGCCGGGGTCGTAACTGCCGCTCATCAGCCGCCAGAGCTGCGAGCCAAGCACGAAGCTCATCGTCACGGTGATGACGATGCCGGCGATGAACAGCAGCATCAGGCGGCTGCGCAGGCGCATGCGCTCTACTCGCCGGCCTGTGCCACGTACAGATAGCCGCGGTTGCGGACCGAGCGCACGCGCGGCGAGCCGTCGCCGTGGCTGCCGAGCTTGGCGCGCAGGCGACTGATGTGCATGTCGATGCTGCGGTCGAAGGCGCCGAGGCGGCGGTTCAGGGCGCGCCTGGACAGATCCTCCTTGGCGACCACGTGGCCGGCGTCTTCGACCAGCGCGCGCAGCACGTCGAACTCGGCGCCGGTCAGCTCGATGGTACGGCCGTCGATGCGCACGCTGCGCGCCGACGGCTGCAGTTCCAGATCGCCGCAGCGCAGCGGCGCCTGTTCCGCGGGCGCCGGCTGCGCGCGGCGCAGGACGGCGCGCAGCCGCGCGGCGAGTTCGCGCGGATTGCAGGGCTTGGCGACGTAATCGTCGGCCCCGAGTTCGAGGCCGACGATGCGGTCGATATCGTCGCCGCGCGCGGTCAGCATCACCACCGGGATGTGGTGGTGCGCGCGCAGCCGTTCCAGCACGCGGAAGCCGTCGGCCTTGGGCATCATCACGTCCAGCACCAGCACGTCGTGGCCGCCACGCTCCACCGCTTCGATCGCCGCCACGCCGTCGTGCACGGCGCTGACCTCGAAGCCCTGAGTCCTCAGATACTCCGACAGCAGTTCGCAAAAACCGGTGTCGTCGTCGGCCAGCAGCACATGAATGCTCGATTCGCCGCTCATCCGCGCACACGCCGGGAGACGGCTCCGGGCGCCGTGACACCAGGACCGCCGGCGTTGCCGCCGGCAGTCGGGTGCTCATGGGAGATCCGCATCAGGGCGTGCATGCCACTCATGATGCCTTCTTCGGAGCCTCGTCCTTGCGCTCCTGACGGCGCTTCTCGAACTCGGCGCGGCGGGCGGCGCGCTCCTCGCGACGGGTCTGCAGCTGCTTGACCTGCTCCGGCGTCAGCTCGGCGTAGATCTGCGCGCGTAGTGCGGTTTGCGCAGCAACACGGTCGCGGGCCAGCTTGCCGGCCTGTTCGGCCAGGCCCTGCGTGCGAGCCTTGTAGTCCTTCGCCGTCGGGTCCAGGGCGTCGAAGCTGCGATCCAGTTCGCGCTCGCGCTCGTTCAGGCTGCGCTGCTGCTGGCGGTTCTTCACCAGCACTGCACGGACGTTCGTGCGCTGGGCGTCGCTGAGTTCCAGGCCCCGCAGCTCGCCCATCGGCAGCACGCCATGCTGGCCCCGCATGCCGCCGCGGTCGAAACCGGCTTTGCGGTGATGACGGCCCCCGTGTCCCGGACCGCCCTGATCGGCGCAGTGCTCGGCGCTGTGCCGGGAGCCGTGTCCGGGCGGCTGCGCGGATTCGGCGGCCGGTTTCTCGGCGGGGGTCGCAGCCGGAGTCGCGGCATGCGCCACCAGGGTGCTGCCGGCCAGCAATGTGGCGGTGATGAACAGCGGTTTGAGGCAGGTCTGGGTCAGGGTTTTCATGGTGTCGGGCCTCCTGGGCCGGGCGCCGAAGTTGGCGAACAATTTATAGGCGCCGGGCCTGCAATGATGTGCTGCGCTTTGTAAAGAAAAGTAAGCGCTTGGCAGGGCTTGTCTGTATGCTTTCCGCAAAGATAGAAACTGCCCGGAAAAGGTGCCAAGGAGTCGGCAGGCAGCGACGATGAGGGTCAGGACCAAACTGCTGGCGGTCATTATCTCGATCAATCTGGCCATCTTGCTGGCCGGACTCGTCATTCTGCCGTCCCTCAACGCCGACCGCGATATCGAGGCCGCGCTGACCGGCCGTGCCAATCGCATTTCGATGTCAGTGGTGCTGCAGCGGGCCATCGGCGACATCGGCCGCGAAACCGCCGCCATCCGCTCGGCCATCGACCGCGGCATTGCCGCCGACCAGATCCCGGTGGCGCGGCTGCGCGAGGCGCGCAGCAT
>CAMLDZ010000198.1 GCA_946478985.1 uncultured Solimonas sp. | reverse complement strand
GTGCTCGTGCTCGTGCTCGTGCTCGTGCTCGTGCGCTGCGGGGGCGGGCGGCACCTCGGCATTCGCCGGCAGCCGGCGGCCGACCGCATGCGCCAGTTCGGCACGCGCCACCGCGTAGTCGCGCAGCGCTTGCAGATAGCCGTGGTAGGCGACGAACGCCTGCTGCCGAGCCGCCAGCAGCTCGAACACGCCGATCAGCATGAAGTTCTGCTCGCGCTGCATTTGCGCCACCGCCTCCTCGCGCGCCGGAATCAGCTCGTCGCGATAGCGCTCGGCGCGCGTGCGGCTGTTGATCACGCGTGCATAGGCGCGGGTGACATCGCGGCGCAGGTCCAGCTCGCGCGCGTCGAGTTCGCTTTCTGCCGTATCGAGCGCCGCCTGCGCGCGCGCGACGCGGCCGGCGCCGCTGTCGAACAGCGGCAGGCTCAGGCCGAGGCTCGGCCCGGCGTGGACACTGCCGTCGTACTCGCGCTCGCGTTCGGCGCCGAGCTGCACACCCGGCAGCCAGCGTGCGCGGCGCGTCAGGCCGTGACGCGCGGCGATCGCCTCGGCACGGGTGCGCGCGGCGACGACGTCGAGCCGCGAGTCCTGCGCGAGTTGCAGCAGCGTTTCGAGCGCCGGTTCGGAGCCGCTCGGCGTCGCCAGCGGCTCGGCCAGCGCAGCGATCTCCTCGTGCACGCCGAGCAGGCGCTGCAGTTCGCGGCGCGCCAGTTCGGCGTCGAGCCGCGCGCTGTCGGCCTGCAGCGCGGCCTCGGCACGGCTGGCCTGTTCCAGCGCCAGATCGCGCGGCTTGAGGTTGCCGGCATCGTAGTAGCGCTGTGCCAGTTCGGCCGAGGTGGCGGCAGCGCCGGCCAGCGTCTGCTGCAGCTCGGCGATCTGCGCGGCAGCGGCAGCGCGCCGGTAGGCGGCTTCGACCTCGGCGGCGAGATCGAGCGTGGCGCCGGCGATCGCCGACTGCTCGGCGTCCAGTTCACCGCGTGCGGCGCGCGAGCGGGCACGCATGAACAGCGCGTCGGTGAAGTCGAAGGCCAGGCCGATCGTCAGCTGCGACTGCGGCTCGCTGTCCGCGGACAGCTGCGTCATCGACAGCAGCGGATTCGGCAGCCGTCCGGCCTCGTAGACATCGGCGGCGGAGAAGCCGAGCCGGGCGTAGCGGGCGCGCAGCTCGGGGTTGTGGATGAGCGCGATCTGGATCGCGCGGTCGAGCGTCAGCGGTTCGGCCAGCCATTGCGCGCTGCGTGCGCGGCTGGCGGTGTCGTCGGGCAGGCTCAGCCCGCGCGCGCTGACGCGCTGCGCGGCGGCGTCGCGGCCCCAGTCGTCGGGCAGGCTGGCGCAGCCGGCCAGCCACAAGGCGGGCGCGGCGAGCGCAATGATGCGGAAAGACAGCACGGCAGGAACTCCGATGGACGGGCCGCGGGCGGCCCGGGAAACCGGCACGGCGTCAGAAGACAGGCCGTGTCCGGCATTTGGGCATCAGAGTCGGCGTGTGGGAGGTCGCAGCAGATCGATCGGTGGCGGCGCGCGCGTGGCGACGGTGCGGCCGTGACGCGGCATTTCGCTGCGCGCCGAATACGGGCTGAGCGGCGAGTGCAGGGCCAGCGGCAGTGCGCCGGCGGCGCCGCAGGCTTGCGTGCAGCGGCAGTCGCGCGTGCCGCGGTGATGGCAGTGGTGAGGAGCGGCGTCAGCGGCAGCCGTGGCGTTCGCAGCAGTCGCGGCACTCGCCGCGGCCGGCGTCTCATGCGCGCTGTGCGCCGCGTGGCCGGCGCTGATGCCGGTGGCGGCCTGACCGGCGCAGGGCGCGGTCTTGCCGTGCGCCTGCGCGCCGAACGGCAGCAGCGCGAGCAGCATCAGCAGGAAGCAGGCGGGCAGGGCAAACGGCGACTTCATGGCCCGCATTGTCGGCGCCCGCCCGGTGTCCGACAAGCTGGACCCGCCTCCAGGCTTGATGGCGATCAAGCCACGCGGCGCTGCGGGCAGTCGACGAAGTGATCGTCGACCACGCCGACCGCCTGCAGGTAGGCGTAGACGATGGTGCTGCCGACGAACTTGAAACCGCGCTTGAGCAGATCCTTGCTGATGCGGTCGGACAGCGGTGTGCGCGCCTGTGCGTCGGCCATCGTGCGCAGGGTGTTGACGATGGGCTTGCCGTCGACGAAACCCCACAGGTAGGCATCGAAGCTGCCGAACTCCTGCTGCACTTTCAGAAACGCCTGTGCATTGCTTCGCGCCGACCAGATCTTCAGCCGGTTGCGAACGATGCCGGCGTCGTCCATCAATCTTTCGAGTTGCTCGTCCGTGTAGCGCGCAACTTTGACCGGGTCGAAGCCGGCGAAGGCGCGACGGTAGCCGTCGCGGCGCTCAAGGATCGTCCGCCACGACAGGCCGGCCTGCGCGCCCTCCAGAATGAGGAACTCGAAGAGCACACGGTCATCGTGGACCGGCTTGCCCCACTCCTCGTCGTGGTAGCGGATGTACTCGGGTGTGGACAGGCACCAGGGGCAGCGTTGCGCGTCGCTCATGCGGATCGAGTCGTCAGTCGGGGAACACCGGCACTATAGAGCGCCGGCTTGGCGCCGGTTTTGCTGACGATGAGGAGCATGCCGCCGCGCCGGCCGCAGCGGCCTTTGACAAAGGAACGCGCCGTGCCCAAGGTTCCCCCCGGAGTAGGACCGCGATATCCGCAGGTGGTGGTACTGGTCGGTGCGACCGGCGATCTGGCGCGGCGCAAGCTGCTGCCGGGCCTGTTCCACCTGGCCAGCGCCGGCTTCATTCCCGGCTGCCGCGTCATCGGCGTCTCGCTAGACGAGATCGATGTCGAAGGCTTTCGCCGCTTCGCCCGCCAGGCGCTCGACGAGTTCTTCACGCGCAAGCTGCCGGACGCCGACTGGGCTGCGTTCGCCGCCAGCCTCGACTACGTGCCGCTGTCCGCTGGCGCCGGCGCCTTGCAGACGGCGGTGACTGCGGCGCGCGACTCGCTCGGCGCCGAGAGCCGGCTGCTGCACTACCTCAGCGTGCCGCCGGGCGCGGCGCTGTCGGTGGTGCAGATGCTGCGCGAGGCCGGGCTGGTCGAGCATTCGCGGATCATCATGGAGAAGCCGTTCGGCACCGATCTGGCCAGCGCAGTCTCACTCAATGCGCGGTTGCATGAGGTGTTCAGCGAGCAGCAGATCTTCCGCATCGACCACTTCCTCGGCAAGGAACCGGCGCAGAACATTCTCGCGTTCCGCTTCGCCAACGGCCTGTTCGAGCCGATCTGGAACCGCAACTTCATCGACCACGTACAGATCGACGTGCCGGAGACGCTGGGCCTGGGCAAGCGCTCCGGCTTCTACGAGCAGACCGGCGCCTACCGCGACATGGTGGTGACGCACCTGTTCCAGATTCTCGGCTTCATGGCGATGGAGCCGCCGACCGAGCTGTCGCCGGCACCGATCAGCGAGGAGAAGAACAAGGTCTTCCGCAGCATGCAGCCGCTGGAGCCGCACAACGTGGTGCGCGGCCAGTACGCCGGCTACCGCGGCGAGGAGGGCGTCGATCCGGCGTCGGAGACGGAGACCTTCATCGCCCTCAAGTGCCACATCGACAACTGGCGCTGGGCCGGCGTGCCGTTCTACCTGCGCACCGGCAAGAAG
>CAMLDZ010000197.1 GCA_946478985.1 uncultured Solimonas sp. | reverse complement strand
ACGCTGGCGCCCGAACCCATCGTGAAGAAGTGGTGCAGCCACACCAGGTACGACAGGATGGTGATGACGACGGTGGCGTAGACCATCGACGCATAGCCGAACAGGCGCTTGCCGCTGAAGGTCGACACCACTTCCGAGAACACGCCGAACAGCGGCAGGATCAGGATGTAGACCTCCGGATGGCCCCAGATCCAGATGAGGTTGACGTACATCATCGGATTGCCGCCGAAGTCGTTGGTGAAGAACGCCGTGCCGACGTAGCGGTCCAGCGACAGCAGCACCAGCACCGCGGTCAGCACCGGGAAGGCGGCGACGATCAGCACGTTGGTGCATAGCGCCGTCCAGGTGAAGATCGGCATCTTCATCAGGTCCATGCCCGGCGCGCGCATCTTGATGATGGTGACCATCAGGTTGACGCCGGACAGCAGCGTGCCGACACCGGCGATCTGCAGCGCCCAGATGTAGTAGTCGACGCCGACGCCGGGGCTGTAAGCGGCGCCCGACAGCGGCGGATACGCCAGCCAGCCGGTGGTGGCGAACTCGCCGACGAACAGCGACATCATCACCAGCACCGCGCCGACGGTGGTCATCCAGAAGCTGAAGTTGTTGAGGAACGGAAAGGCGACGTCGCGCGCGCCGATCTGCAGCGGCACCACGTAGTTCATCAGGCCGGTGACGAACGGCATCGCCACGAAGAAGATCATGATCACGCCGTGCGCGGTGAAGATCTGGTCGTAGTGATGCGGCGGCAGGTAGCCCATCGAATCGCCGAAGGCGATGGCCTGCTGGGCGCGCATCATGATCGCGTCGGCGAAGCCGCGCAGCATCATGACGATGCCGAGGATCATGTACATCACGCCGATCTTCTTGTGGTCGATCGTGCAGAACCAGTCGCGCCACAGCCAGCCCCAGGCGCGCGCCTTGGTGATCCAGGCCAGCACGGCCACCGCCACCAGCAGGCTGCCGGCGAAAGTCGCCAGCAGGATCGGCTCGTGGTACGGGATCGCGTCCAGGCTCAGGCGGCCGAACAGCAGCTGCATCAGGTCCGAGCGTTCAGTCGTCGGTGCATTCATCGGGAGGCTCATCGGATCTGATCAGGGGGTGGCGAGCAGGCCGTAGCGCGGCGCGTCGTCGCGCGCGCTGGCGAGCACTTCCGGCTCGACCTGGCACAGCGACAGCACATAGCTCTCGGCGGCCGGCGCGGCGTCGCGGCGTCGCGCGCGGTCGTAGCTGAGCTGGGCGACGTTGCGGGCGCCGGCCAGGCCCAGGCCGCCGCGCGCATCGATCGCCATCATGTCGCGCATGCACATCTTGTTGGGCTCGACGCAGAGGTTGAGCACGGCGTCGTAGAGGCCGTCGGCGACCTGGCCGTAGTGGCGCACCGGCTCGCGCTCGCTGGGCTTTTCCAGCACCAGGTACTGCTCGCGGCCCAGCGTGTTGCCGCTGGCCTTGACCGTCTCGATCCAGCGGTCGAAGTCGGCACCGCTGACGCCGGCGAAGCGGAAGCGCATGTGCGAGAAGCCGGCGCCGCTGTAGTTGGCGGAGAAGCCTTCGTAGTCGCCGGGCTTGTTGATGACGGCGTGCAGGCGCGTTTCCATCGCCGGCATCGCGTAGATCATGCCGGCCAGCGCCGGCACGTAGAAGGCGTTCATCACCGACGAGGCGGTGATCTGGAACTCGATCGGCACGTCGACCGGCGCCGCCATCTCGTTGACGCTGGCGACGCCGTAGTCCGGGTAGACGAACAGCCACTTCCAGTCGAGCGCGACGACCTGCACGCGCAGCGGCTTGACGGCACTGTCGACCGGCCGCGCGGCGTCGATGCGATCGAGCTTGCGGTACGGGTCCAGCGTATGCGTGGCGATCCAGGTCACCGCGCCCAGCGCAATGATGATCAGCAGCGGCGCCGACCAGATCACCAGCTCCAGCTGCGTGGAGTGGTGCCATTCCGGATCGTAGGCGGCGTCGCGGTTGGCGCCATTTTTGGACTGCCGGTAGCGCCAGGCGAAGAGGCCGGTCAGCAGCATCACCGGCACCACGATCAGCAGCATCAGCACCGTGGAGATCACGATCAGGTCGCGCTGCTGCACGGCGACGTCGCCGGACGGCCGCATCACGACCCAGTCGCAGCCGGCCAACAGCAGTAGCGGAACCAGCAGCGTCAGAAGGCGTACGATGCGGACGGGCATGACAGCTCACCGTAAAGGGACATGGCGCGGACTCTAGGCGCAGCGCCGCGCCGGCGCGATTGGACGTTTTGTCCTATGTCCGGCGCCGGCGGCCCATGCCATTGTTATGGATGATCGGGGCGCGGTTTGCGCTCCCCAGCAATCGAGAAGCCCGATGTCGACGACGCTCCCCTCCCACGGCGGCAATCCTGGTTCCGGCTCACTGGAAGCGCAGGCGCACGGTGCCGGCACCACCGACCACGGCCGCATCGCGCCGGGCGAGATCGCCATCGGCGTGATCATCGGCCGCCTCTCGGAGATGTTCGACTTCTTCGTCTTCGGCCTGGCCGCGGTGCTGGTGTTCCCGGCGGTGTTCTTCCCGTTCGTCGACGCGCAGACCGCCACCTACTACTCGTTCGCGATCTTCTCGCTGGCCTTCGTCGCCCGTCCGGTCGGCTCGTTCATCTTCCGCGCCATCCATGACTGGTACGGCCGCGGCACCAAGCTCACCATCGCCCTGTTCACGCTGGGCACCGCCACCGCCGGCATCGCCTTCCTGCCGACCTACCAGACGCTGGGCCCCTGGGCGATCGGCCTGCTGGCGGCGCTGCGCGTCGCGCAGGGCTTCGGCATCGCCGGCAGCTGGGATGGCCTGCCCTCGCTGCTGGCGCTCAACGCGCCGGCCAACCGTCGCGGCTGGTACGCGATGATTCCGCAGCTGGGCGCGCCGCTGGGCTTTCTGATCGCCGCCGGTCTGTTCACCTACCTGCTGAAGTCGCTGAGCAGCGCCGACTTCCTCGCCTGGGGCTGGCGCTATCCGTTCTGCGTGGCCTTCGCGATCAACGTGGTCGCGCTGTTCGCGCGTCTGCGCCTGGTGCTGACGCCGGAATTCGAGCACCTGCTGAAGACCCGCGAGCTGGTGCCGGCGCCGATCGGCGAGCTGTTCCGCACGCAGCGCGCCAGCATCCTGCTCGGCGCCTTCGCGCCGCTCGGCAGCTTCGCGCTGTTCCATCTGGTGACGGTGTTCCCGCTGTCCTGGGCGGCGCTGTTCACGCAGGACGCGCTGGTCGACACCCTGCAGGTGCAGATGATCGGCGCCGGCCTCTGCGTGATCGGCATGCTGATCTCCGGCAAGGTCGCCGACCGCATCGGCCGTCGCTCGACGCTGGCCATCGGCGCGGGCCTGATCGCCATCTTCAGCATCGTCGGCCTGCTGCCGGTGTTCTCGCACGGCACGGCGCTGGGCGCGCTGCTGTTCATCCTGATCGGCTTCTCGCTGCTCGGCTTCTCGCACGCGCAGGCCGCCGGCGCCATCAACTCCACGTTCTCCAGCCGCTACCGCTACAGCGGCGCGATCTTCACCAACGACATGGCCTGGCTGGCCGGCGCCGCGTTCGCGCCGCTGGTGGCGCTGTCCATCGCCGCCCACTTCGGCGTCGGCTATGTCGGCCTGTACCTGCTGTCCGGCGCGGTCGGCACGCTGCTGGCGCTGGGCGTCAACCGCAATCTGGAAATGCGCGACGACT
>CAMLDZ010000196.1 GCA_946478985.1 uncultured Solimonas sp. | reverse complement strand
CGCGAGATCGACCATGCGCGCAACGGCCGCCCGGCGCAGCTGATCGCCAAGATGAACGCGCTGGTGGAGTCGGACATCATCCGGGCGCTCTATCGCGCCTCGCAGGCCGGTGTGAAGATCGACCTGATCATCCGCGGCATGTGTTCGCTGCGGCCTGGCGTCAAGGGCCTGTCCGAGCATATCGAGGTGCGTTCGGTGGTCGGCCGCTTCCTCGAACACCATCGCGCCTACTACTTCGCCAACGGCGGCGAGCCGGAGCTGTTCCTGTCCAGCGCCGACTGGATGGAGCGCAATCTGTTCAAGCGCGTCGAAGTGGCGTTCCCGGTGCTCGACGACCGCTTGCGCACGCGCATCCTCAGCGACCTGAACGGCTATCTGGCCGACACCGCGCAGAGCTGGCTGCTGCAGTCCGACGGATCCTACCGCCGCCCGGACTCGCAGAACGGCAAGCCGATCCAGCAGAAGCTGATGGAAGAGTAGGCGACTAACTCAGCCGCAGCCGCAACTAACTCAGCCGCAGCCGCAACGGCAGGATTTCCAGCAGCGCGGCCTCGCGTTCCAGGTCGGCGCGCGTCAGCGGATGCTGTTCCAGCCAGCGCGAGCGGCTGAAGCTCAGCTCCAGCGCGCCGCGCGTCAGCACCAGCTGTACCGGCGGCCGCAGGCCCGGCGTGCGCGAGCGGTGCAGCAGATAGGCCAGCCGCAGGATCACCGCCAGCTTCTTCACCGGCTCCTGCCAGGCCTCCGGCAGCTCGCGCAGCGTGTCCAGCGCGAACTTGCCGCGGTGCAGCCGCACCAGCGCCGCCAGGGCCTGCTGGTCGGTCTGCGAGAAGCCCTGCAGGTCACTGTGACGGACGATGTACTCGCCGTGCTTGTGATAGCCGTTGTGGGTGATGACCAGGCCCACCTCGTGCAGCTGCGCGGCCCAGGCGATGAACTGGCGGCCGAACGCGGCATCGAGCTGCCACGGTCCGGCGAGCTGTTCGTGCAGGCGCAGCGCGGTGCGCTGCAGATCGCCGGCGTGCTGGCCGTCGACGCCGTAGCGGCGCGCCATGGTCGCCACCGCCTCGTCGCGGACGTCGCGGTTGCTGAGGCGGCCGATCAGATCGTAGAGCAGGCCTTCGCGCAAGGCGCGGTCGGAGGTCTCCATCGACTCGATCGCCAGCGCGTCGAAGATCGCCGCCAGCACCGCGAGGCCGCCGATGAATACCGGACGGCGATCTTCGCGCAGCGCCGGAAAGTCGATCCGCGCAATCTCCTTGCGCGCCAGCGCCAGCTTGATCAGGCGCTCGAGACCGTCCGCGGTGATGTGCTCATCGATCCAGCCGCGCTCCTTGAGTACACGCCAGATGCCGCGAATCGTGCCCGAAGAGCCGATCGCCAGATCCCAGCCGGCGCGGCGGTAGGGCTGGGCGAGGAATTCGAGTTCCAGCTGCGCGGCCAGGCGCGCCTCGCGGAAGCGGGCAGCGGTGATGCGGCCATCGGCGAAGAAGCGCTGCGTGTGTACCACGCAGCCCAGCGACACCGATTCCAGCAGCTGCGGTCGCTCGCCATGGCCGATGATCAGCTCGGTGCTGCCGCCGCCGATATCGACCACCAGCCGCCGCGGCTTCTGCCGGCCACGGCCGTGCACCACGCCGCCATAGACCAGGCGCGCTTCCTCGGGGCCGGCGATGACTTCGATCGAGTGGCCCAGCGCGGATTCCGCACCTTCGAGAAAGGCGTCGCCCCGGCGCAGCTTGCGCATGGTGTTGGTGCCCACCGCGCGCACCTGCGTCGCCGGGATGCCGCGCAGGCGCTCGCCGAAGCGGCCCAGGCAGTCCAGCGCGCGCTGCGCGACCGCCGGGGCCAGGTGACGCTCGTCGTCGAGCCCCGCGGCGAGCCGCACGGGCTCGCGCAGGCGGTCGATGATCTGCAGGCCGTCGCCGTCGGCACGCGCCACCAGCATATGGAAGCTGTTGGAGCCGAGGTCGACGGCGGCAAACTCCTGGGCGCGGGCCTGCGCGCGCGACAAGGGCGCGCCCAGGCGCCGCTGGACGAGCTTCATCGGCGAAGGCGCCGCGAATAGCCAGGCGCGCGATCGGCGACGGATGCGTTCGGCATGATGAAGAACGAGCGTGAAAGGATTGACGGGCAGGGTAGCAGTTGCACCCCGCGCGTCTCCAGCGCACAGGGCGCTGCTGTTGTCAGGATGAAGTCAAGGCCGGCTGCGCGTTGACCCGGCCGCGCGATTCCCGGAACATATCGCGGCTTTGCGCGCGCCTGACCCTTTCGGTGCCTGAATCTCGGTGCCTGAGTCGTGCCCAAGCCGCTGTATCACAAACATTCCATTTTCAGGCCCATTTAGTCATGGGGAGTCCGATCATGAAGTTTGCGCGTTGGGGCGCCTTCGCCCTTGCCGCCCCCTTGGCCGCGATGCTCGCAGCGCCGATGGCGTATGCCGCTGACGGCAATGCCGAGGCTGGCAAGGCCAAGGCCAACACCTGCATGGGGTGCCATGGCATTCCCAAGTACAACAACGTGTATCCGACTTACCGCGTGCCGAAGATCGGCGGCCAGCCGGCGGAATACCTCGCCGCGGCGCTGAAGGAATACAAGGACGGCAACCGTCCGCACGGCACGATGCACGCGCAGGCAGCCAGCCTGTCCGACCAGGACATCGCTGATATCGCCGCTTTCTTGGCCACCGCGCCCAAGCATCCGTAAAGGTCGAACATGAAGCATCTGACTGCCATCGTCATGCTGGGGCTCGCGCCGCTGAGCGCGTTCGCGCAGAGCGCCCCGGAGAAAGCCGCCGTTTGCGCGTCCTGCCACGGTGAGGGCGGCGCCAAGCCGATCGCGCCGACCTATCCGGTCCTGGCCGGACAGTACGCCAACTATCTCGAGCACGCGCTGCACGAGTACAAGGACGGCAAGCGCAAGAACCCGATCATGGCTGCCCAGGCCGCCAGCCTGTCGGCCGCCGACATCAAGGCGCTCGCTGCGTACTTCAGCGCGCAGCCGGACGCGCCGCTGTACACGCCGATCGCCGGCTCGGTGACCAGCGCAAAATAGTTCTCGCAAGCGCGGGGAAGGAAAAGCGTGGCATCGCTGATGCCGCGCTTTTTTTGTGTCCGCGCTCAGGCGGGTAGACTGCCGCATCGGAATTTCGGGAAGGCGACGATGACCAGGGCCGAGCGGATCGCTCTTGGGGTGCTGCTGCTGGCTGCCGGCGACGCCGCCTCGGCGGCAGGTAGCGTCAGCGGCGGTTTCGGCTGGCGCCAGCTGGACGACAAGCGCTGGGAGCAACTCGGTGTCGACAGCCAGGCGGCCGTACAGCTGAACGCCGATGTCCGGCTCGGCGCGAGTCCCTGGTACGTCAGCGTCGGGGCGCTGCTGTCGGCGGACGATCTTGAGGCGCCGTCGCAGAACGTCTACGACGGTGAGATCGCGGTGGTGGATCTGTCGGCCGGCCTCAAGTGGATGCCCGATACCGGCATGCTCAAGCCGTACCTGGAGGGCGGTCTGGCATCGACGGGCATCGCGCTGGAGTACGAGGACTCGTCCAACGACGATGTTGACGACAGCGACCAATCCTTCGGCGGCTTTGTCGGCACCGGCGCGCAGTTGCGCGTCAGCCGCCATCTGGTCGGCACGCTGAGCCTGCGCTGGCTGTTCGGGACCGAGACCATCGAAGTCGGCGGTATTCGCGGCGACCTCGATTCGTTCAGCGCGTTGCTG
>CAMLDZ010000195.1 GCA_946478985.1 uncultured Solimonas sp. | reverse complement strand
CTCCCCACCCCGCCCACCCCCCCCCCCCCCCGCCGGGGGGGGGGGGGGGCGGGGGGGCCCCCCCCCCCCCCCCCCCGCCCCTCACCCTAGCCCTCTCCCCGCGAACGGGGAGAGGGAATTTCTGCGGCTTCAGCGCTTCAGCGCCGCCACCACCGCGTCGCCCATCTCGCGGGTGCCGATGATCTTGTCGCCCGGCATCGCGATGTCGCCGGTGCGGTGACCGTCGCGCAGCACCTGCCTGACCGCCGCGTCGATGCGCTCGGCGATGTCGCTGCGACCGAACGTGTACTTGAACATCATGCCGACCGACAAAATCGTCGCCAGCGGATTGGCCTTGTTCTGACCGGCGATGTCCGGCGCGCTGCCGTGGATCGGCTCGTACATGCCCTTGTTGTTGGCATCCAGCGAGGCCGAGGGCAGCATGCCGATCGAGCCGGCCAGCATCGAGGCCTCATCCGAGAGAATGTCGCCGAAGATGTTGCCGGTGACGATCACGTCGAACTGCTTGGGCCGCTTGAGCAGCTGCATCGCCGCGTTGTCGACGTACATGTGCGTCAGCTCGACATCCGGATAATCCTTGGCGACGCGGATCATCACCTCGCGCCACAGCCGCGAGGTCTCCAGCACGTTCTCCTTGTCGACCGAGCAGACCTTCTTGTTGCGCTTGCGCGCCGCCTCGAAGGCGACGCGGCCGATGCGCTCCACTTCCGGCTCGCTGTAATGCATGGTGTCGTAGCCTTCCAGATGCCCTTGGGCATTGGTGCGACGACCACGCGGCTGGCCGAAGTAGATGTCGCCGGTCAGCTCGCGCAGGATCAGGATGTCCAGGCCGGCGATCACTTCCTTCTTCAGCGACGAGGCCTCCGCCAGCTCTTCGAAAGCCAGCGCCGGGCGCAGGTTGGCGAACAGCTGGAGATCCTTGCGGATCGCCAGCAGGCCGCGCTCCGGGCGCACCTCGCGCGGCAGTTCGTCGTACTTGGGGCCGCCGACGGCGCCGAGCAGGATCGCGTCAGCCGCCCGCACGGCATCGCGCGTCGAGTCCGGATACGGCGAGCCTTCCGCGTCATAGGCGGCGCCGCCGAGCCTGGCGAACGACCATTCGATCGCCTCGCCCTCGCGCTTGAGCAGATCGAGCACCTTGACCGCCTCGACCATGATTTCCTGGCCGATGTAGTCGCCGGGGAGGATGACAATCTTCTTCATAGGATTCGTCGCTTTGATCGTGTGTCGCTGTTTTTTTTCAGTTCAGACGTTGAACAGCCACGGCGCCTCTTTGCTGCGACGCGACTCGTAGTCGCGGATCGCATCGCCGTGCGCCAGAGTCAGGCCGATCTCGTCCAGACCCTCGACCATGTTGTGCTTGCGGCCGGCCTCGATCGCAAACGAGAAGCTGCGGCCGTCAGCCAGCTTCACCTGCTGCGCCGGCAGATCGATCGTCAGCTGCGTGTCGGCGTCGGCAGCGACGGCCTCGAAGATCGCCTGCACTTCCTCGGCCTTCAGCACCACCGGCAGCACACCGTTCTTGAAGCAGTTGGAGAAGAAGATGTCGGCAAAGCTCGGCGCGATCACCGCGCGCAAGCCGTAGTCGTCGAGCGCCCACACCGCATGCTCGCGCGAGGAGCCGCAGCCGAAGTTGTCGCGCGCGATCAGGATCTGCGCGCCGGCATGGCGGGCATCGTTGAGCACGAAGTCGGGATTGACGCGGCGCGTCGCCGGATCGACGTCCAGCGTGCCCGGATCCAGGTAGCGCCAGTCGTCGAACAGGAACGGGCCGAAGCCGGTACGGCGGATCGACTTCAGGTACTGCTTGGGAATGATCGCGTCGGTATCGACGTTGGGCCGATCCAGCGGCAGAACCTTGGCGGTGACGGTGGTGAAGGCTTTCATGACGACGGTCTCTCAGACTTCGAGTTGAAATTGAACAGTGGCGGCCACCACCGGCTTGGCCGGATCGGCCTGCCAGGCCACGGCACGCACGCCGGCGATGCGTCTGCCGATGCGGATCAGGCTGGCACTGGCGACGGTGTCGCGATCATGCGCAGCACGCAGGTAATCGACACTGATGCTCAGCCGCGCCGGCACTGGCTGCACGCGCGGCTGCCGCAGCAGTTCGGCCAGCGCGGCGAACTCCAGCAGGCCCGCCAGCGCACCGCCGTGCAGGGCCTTGAAGCGCGCGTTGCCGTAACGCATTTGGCTGAAGGCCATGCGGCCGAGCAGCCCGCCGTCGGCATCGGCCTCGACCGAGAAGCCGAGCAGGCGCGCGTACGGAATCGTCGCGATCAGCTGCTGTACTTCGTCGATGCTGCGCAGGGAGCGGGCTTCAGGCGACATACGGCCCCTTCCAGATCGACGGATCGCCGGCGCGCGGATGATCCTGGTTGTCGGCATCGAAAACGATGAAGGTCCCCACCGCCGAGGCCACCGGATCGTCCGGATCGCCGTCGTGGGCGATGGCACGCGCCGACGCCACCGTGCCGTGCAGCGCATAGCACTCGGCCAGCGCATGCACGGTCTGCCCGCGCCGCGACGGCCGCAGGTAGTCGACGCGCAGGTCCAGCGTGACGATGCGGCGCGGCTCCGGCGTGCGCGTCAGCACCGCGCCACCGCAGACGGCGTCGAACATCGTCGTCAGCGCATTGCCGTGCAGGGCACCGCTGGCGACATCGCCGACCAGATCCTCGCGCCACGGCAGGTCGAAAGCCAGATGGCCGACGCGGTTGCCGACGAAGCGCAGGCCGATCGCGGTGCTGAACGGCACCACGTCGATGAAGTAACGCTGCCCGGTCTCGACAGCCAGAGGTTCCTTCAGCGGGTTCATCATGCGCTCGCTTTTTCGCAGTGTCGCGGCGGCTTACAGCTGCCGCACGTCGACGAAATGACCGGCCACGCCGGCGGCGGCGGCCATCGCCGGCGACACCAGATGCGTGCGGCCGCCGGCCCCCTGGCGGCCTTCGAAGTTGCGGTTGCTGGTCGAGGCGCAGCGCTCGCCCGGTTCCAGGCGGTCGGCATTCATCGCCAGGCACATCGAGCAGCCCGGCTCGCGCCATTCGAAGCCGGCGTCCAGGAAGACCTTGTCCAGGCCCTCGGACTCGGCCTGTTCCTTCACCAGACCTGAGCCCGGCACGACCATCGCCAGCTTGACGTTGGCGGCCTTCTTGCGGCCCTTGACCACGGCGGCGGCGGCGCGAATGTCCTCGATGCGCGAGTTGGTGCAGGAGCCGATGAAGACCTTGTCGATGGCGATCTCGCTGATCGGCGTGTTGGCCTGCAGGCCCATGTAGGCCAGCGCCTTCTCGATGCCTCCGCGCTTGACCGGATCGGCCTCCTGCGCCGGGTCCGGCACTCGCGCCGAGACGCCGCCGACCATTTCCGGCGAGGTGCCCCAGCTGACCTGCGGCTCAATGCTGGCGGCGTCGATCTCGACCACCGCGTCGAACGTCGCACCCGGATCGGACTTCAGCTGCTTCCAGCTGGCGACCGCGGCATCCCACTGTTCCGGCGTCGGCGCAAACGGCCGGCCCTTCACATAGGCGATGGTCTTGTCGTCGACCGCGACCAGGCCGGCGCGCGCGCCGCCTTCGATCGCCATGTTGCACAGGGTCATGCGGCCTTCCACCGACAGATCCTCGATCGCCTCACCGGCGTATTCGATGACGTAGCCGGTGCCGCCGGCGGTGCCGATGCGGCCGATGATCGCCAGCGTGATGTCCTTGGCGGTGACGCC
>CAMLDZ010000194.1 GCA_946478985.1 uncultured Solimonas sp. | reverse complement strand
CTACGCGCCCCGCTTGACCAGCAGTTCGGCGATGCTGGCGAGCAGGCCGAGCGCCAGCGACATCGCCAGCAGGAAGCCGTGCAGGCCGATGACCGCTGCCGCCAGTGTCGCGTCCGCGCGCACCCAGGGCGCGGCGGCGGCCAGGGCGGCGGCTTCGTAGGTGCCGAGTCCGGCGGGGGCGTGCACCGGCAGCACCGTGGACAGATCGCCGGCGATCGCGACCAGTGCGCCGAGCGCCAGGCCGTGCCCCGACAGCGATGCGAACAGCATCGCCAGTCCGGCCAGCTTCAGCGCCCAGCCCAGCCAGCTCCACAACAACGCCATTGCAAAGCCCGGTGCCGCGTCCGGCATGCCGCACACCAGGCGGGCGAGACGTCCGCCGTCGACAGCGCGACGACGCAGCGCGCGCAGTACCTGAAACAGCAGCCACGGCGCCAGCAGTGCCAGCGCCAGCGCCGTCGATACGGCGGTCACGGCAGAAGCCTGCATCTGCAGCAGCAAGGCCAGTGTCGCGCAGCTGGCCAGCACCAGCAGATCGCTCAGGCGCAGCAACAGCAGGGTGCCGGTGCCGTGCAGCGGCTCGATGCCGTAACGCCGCCGCAGCAGCCAGATCAGGCTCAGCTCGCCGCTGCGCAGCGGCAGCAGGATGTTGCTGGCGTTATGGATCATCACGATGCGCAGGCAGGAGCCCAGCCGGCGCCAGCCGATGGCGGTCTCGGCCTGGGCCAGCCGCGCCGCGCGCGCCAGGTAACTCAGGGCTTGCAGAGCGGCGGCGGCGCCAAGCAGGCCTGCACTCACGGTGGTCCACGGCGCCAGCAAGCGCTGCACGCCGATGCGCTGCAACGCAAACAGCAGCAAGACGACCACGGCGGACGCGAGCAGCGGACGCAGGATCTTCAAGCAAACGTCGCGCGTTTGCGGCTGTTTCTTCACGGTGCCGTCAATCGGCGCCGACAAGATGCGCGCGCCCTGCGGCTGGCGCTGCGCGCCGGCCGACGGCCGACGGCGTCGTTCGGCGCTGCGCGCATGCAGGCGACGGAGGCTGGCAATGACGGTTCGGATGGCAAAGGGGATCGGAGCGGGGTTCGGCCGTCTGCGTCGCGCGCTGCTGCGCGGCGACGGCCAGCTGTTGTTGCTGGCGATCCTACTGTTCAGTGTGTTGCCGGATCTTGACCTGTGGGCCTCCGCGCCATTCTTCGATGCGCAGGCCGCCCGCTTTCCGCGGCACCGCCTGTGGGTCGATCTGCTCTATCACGGCGCCTCGGCGCTGGCGCTGTTGACGATGCTGGCGCTGGCTGCCGCCGTGCTGGTGCAGGTGCTGCGCTTGCGCCGCCAGCGCGATCTGATGTCGGCCGCCCTCACGGCGCGGCGCCTGCGCCGGCTGGTGTTCGTGCTGCTGGCGCTGCTGCTCGGTCCGGGCCTGATCGTCAACGAAGGCTTCAAGGAACACTGGGGCCGGGCGCGGCCGCGGCAGATCGAAGCCTTTGGCGGCCGCGCGCAGTTCACGCCGCCCACCGTGCCGGCCGCGCAATGCGGCAGCAACTGCTCCTTCGTGTCCGGGCATGCGGCGATCGGCTTCGGGCTGATGGCATTCGGCTGGGTGAGCACGCGCCGCCGATTGTGGCTGGCGCTCGGCATCGGTAGCGGTGCGCTGATCGGGCTGGCGCGCATCGCCGCCGGCGGCCATTTCCTGTCGGACGTGATCTTCAGCGGCTTCGTCGTCTGGTTTTCGATGCGGCTGGCGGCGCATCTGTTTGCGCACGCCTGCCGCTCCTGGCGGCGGCGCGAGCGCCGTGCGGCGCTGGCTGCACCGGCCGCCGCAGCCGGGCCGGCAGGCTGATGCGCATGCGCCTGCCGCTGGCCCTGCTGGTCGTGCTCGCCACCGGTACCGCGGGCGCCGCCTGCGAGGCGACCGCGCCGTTCGAGCTGCCGTACCGCGTCGTCTATGGCGACATGGCGATCGGCAGCGGCAGCATGGCGGTGCTCGCCGACCGCGACGGCTGCGCGGTGTTCCGGCTGCTGGCGCGGCCCGGCGAGATGCTGCGCGGGCTGGTCAGCGGGCTGGAGGAGGAATCGCATTTCTGTGTCGATGCCGCCGGCGCGATCCGCCCGCAGCAGTTCCTGCATCAGCGCGGCGCGGCTGGCGAGGAAAGCTACGCGCTGGCCTTCGACTGGCCGGCGGCGCGCGTGCGCGGCGGCCGCTTCAAGGATGCGGAGCTGCCGGATGGCGCGCTGGATCCGCTCAGTGTGCAGTTGCATGTGCGCAGCTGGCTGTGCCGCAGCATCGCCGCGCATGGCGTGCTGCCGCGCGAGCCGCTGGCGGTGACGCTGGTCGATCACAAGGGCGTGCAGCGCTACCTGCTTGGCGTGCAGGGGCAGGAGACGATCGAGGTGCCGGCCGGTCGTTTCGCCACCGTGCGGGTCGATCGCATCGACGCCACCAGCAAGAAGACGCGCTTCTGGCTGGCACCGGCGCAGCAGTTCCTGATCGTCCGCGCGCAGCAGCAGCGCGGCTGGCGGCCGGCGCTCAGCGTGGAGCTGGCAAAGCAGCCGCCGTGAACGACGAAGCCCGCGCGAGGCGGGCTTCGTGATTTGCAGACAACAGCGCTGCGATCAGGCGCTGCGCGCGTGCCGCAGGCGGCGCTGCTCGACGCTGTGAGCCAGGCCACGCAGCACGTCGACGGTGTCGTCCCAGTGAATGCAGGCGTCGGTGATCGACTGGCCGTAGCACATGTCCGGGCCGATATCCTGGCGGCCCTCGACGAGGTGCGATTCGATCATCACGCCTATGATGCGGTCGTCGCCGCCGGCGATCTGGCGGCCGACGTCCTGGCCGACGACGATCTGCCGCTTGTGCTGCTTGCTCGAATTGGCGTGGCTGAAGTCGATCATCACCTGCGGCCGCAGGCCGGCCTTGGTCAGCGCTGCGCAGGCGGCGTCGACGCTCTTGGCGTCGTAGTTGGTGCCCGAGCTGCCGCCGCGCAGGATGACGTGGCAGTCCTCGTTGCCGGTGGTCTCGAAGATGCCGATCTGGCCCTGCGCGTTCAGCGACAGGAAGCGGTGCGGGTGCTTGGCCGACATCACGGCGTCGACCGCCACCTTGACCGAGCCTTCGGTGCCGTTCTTGAAGCCGACCGGGCAGCTCAGCGCCGAGGCGAGCTCGCGATGCAGCTGCGACTCCGTGGTGCGCGCGCCGATCGCGCCCCAGGCGACCAGGTCGGCGAGGTACTGCGGCGTCAGGATGTCGAGGAACTCGACGCCGGCCGGAATCCCCGTGTCATTGAGCTGCAGCAGCAGCTGGCGGCCGACGCGCAGGCCCTGGTTGATGTCGTAGCTGTCGTCGAGCGCAGGGTCGTTGATCAGGCCCTTCCAGCCGACGGTGGTGCGCGGCTTCTCGAAGTACACACGCATGACGATCAGCAGGTGCTTGTCGAGCTGGGCGCGCAGCGCCTTGAGGCGCCCGGCGTACTCGAGGGCAGCGGCCGGATCGTGGATCGAGCAGGGGCCGACGATCACCAGCAGGCGGTCGTCGCGGCCATGCAGCACGTCCTGGATTTCGCGGCGCGCCTGCAGCGTGGTTTCGGCCGCGCGGTCGGTGATGGCGATTTCCGCCTGCACTTCGGCCGGCGTCGAGACGCTGCGGATCGACTGGATGCGGGTGTTTTCAGTGGTGACGTGCATGTGAAGCGGGTCCTGCTGGACAGCAAAGGGGCGCAGATGCTAGCAGACTGCCT
>CAMLDZ010000193.1 GCA_946478985.1 uncultured Solimonas sp. | reverse complement strand
AGGTCGCCTCACAGGGCGAAAAGCAAACGAAACAAAATAACCAACAAAGGCGAGTTGTAACTAAACCAAGCGTCAGCCCATCCGCGCCAACGACGACGAAGCCGCCGCATTGTCCTCTGCCGACTTCATCAGCTTCATCTGCATCTCGAACTGCCGCGCCAGGCTGATCATGTTGACCATCGTCTCCGGCAGATTGACGTTGCTCGACTCCAGCGCGCCGCTGAGCACCACATTGCCACTCGCCGGCGCCAGGCTCACGCCATCCCTGGCCCGCATCAGGCCGTCGGCGCCGCGCTGCAACTGATCCGGAGCCGCGGTGACGACGCTGAGCCGGCCGATGGTGGCCAGCGACTCGGTGCCGCTGCCCTGCGGCTGGATCGTGATGGTGCCGTCGCCGCCGATCTGGATGCTGCTGGCCGGCGGCAGGCTCAGGGTGCCGCCGTCGCCGAGCACGGCGTAGCCGGCGCCGGTGCGCAGCTGGCCGTTGGCATCGAGCTGCAGATCGCCGGCCTTGGTGTAGGCAGTGCTACCGTCCGGCGCCTGCACCGCCAGCCAGCTGTCGGCACTGAACGCGACATCGAGATCGCGGCCGGTCTGCTGCAGGCCGCCGCTGCGCGCGTCGAAACCGAGCGCGTCAGCCGCGGCGTTGACGCGCGACGGCAGGCCGGGGCCCTGCACCGCCGCCGCCGCGCTGGCCAGCAGCTCGGCGCGAAAGCCGGTGGTCGAGGCATTGGCGAGGTTGTGGTTGTTGACCGTCTGCTGCCGCAGCGTCTCGGCGGCGCCGGTCATCGCAACGTAGAGCGCGCGGTCCATGGCTCAGCCGCCTTAGCGGATGTTGAGGATGGTCTGGGTGATCTGATCGGCGGTCGAGATCATCTGCGAGTTCGCCTGGAAATTACGCTGCGCGGTGATCATGTTGACCAGCTGCTCGGACAGATCGACGTTGGAGCCTTCCAGCGCGCCGGACTGCATCACGCCGAAATTGGCCGAGCCGGCTGCACCGACGATCGCCTGGCCGGCGGCGTAGGTGGCGCCCCAGCCGGTATCGCCGAGCTGCTGCAGGCCCTGCGGATTGGCGAAGCGCGTCAGCGCAATCTGGCCGATCGGCGAGGACTGGCCGTTGGTGTAGCGCGCCTGGACGATGCCCTCGGCGGTGACTTCGATCGTCGTCAGCTGGCCGGACGAGTAGCCGTCGGCGCCCACGGTGTTGACGCTGAAGGCGTCGCCGTACTGCGTCGACTGCTCCAGCGACAGCGTCATGTCCATCGCCGCCGCGCCATTGCTCGGCGTGAAGCTGGACAGAGTCAGCTGGCCGCCGGCCGGCGTCAGCAGCGCACCGGTGTCGGAGTACGTAACGGCCGTGGTGCCCAGGTCGGTGCCGTCTACCTGCACGTTGACGTCCCAGGTATTGGGCGCCGCGCCCTTGACGAAATACATCGTCGCCGTGTGCTCGGCACCGAGCGAGTCGTAGACGCTGGTCGAGGTGGTATGCGTGTAGCTGGTGGCGTCGGCCGGATCGAAGGGCGTGGTGGTCGGCACTTCGGCATTGGCCGGCAGGTTGACGTTGCCGGTGATCAGCGACGAGGCCTTCGGCGGATTGGTCGAGGCCGACAGCTGCAGGTCGACCAGGCGCGCGGTGTCGAAGCCGCCGGTGGCCGTCGGCGGGAACACCTGCAGACGCTGGCCGGCGGCGTTGGTGACGTAGCCGTTGTTGTCGGTGCCGAAGGCGCCGGCGCGCGAGTACGTGGTCGCACCGTTGTCGGACAGCGTGAAGAAGCCTTCGCCGGAGATCGCCATGTCCAGCGCGTTGCCGGTGCTGTTGATCGGTCCCTGCGTGAACTGCTGGGCGATGCGCGAGGCGCGCACGCCGATGCCGGTGGCGGTGGCGGCGACGCCGTAGGCCGAGTTGGCAAAGATGCTCGCGAACTCCGTGCGCGATTCCTTGTAGCCGGCGGTGTTGACGTTGGCGATGTTGTTGGCCGTCGTGTTGAGGTCCGACGTGGCGGCGCTGAGGCCGGACAAAGCAATTTGAAATGGCATGGATGGCTCCTGATGCGCGATTACATGATCTGCAAAATGTCGCCGAGCGCGACGGAAGAAAGTCCCTTGAGGTCGAGCGTGACCTTGCCCGCGTCGATCTGTACGCCTTCGACCGTCGACGCCGCATAGGTCTTCAGCGCGGTATCGCCGCTGTCGCCGCTGACGCTGGCCTTGAGCGTGTATTCGCCGGCCGCGACGCGCTGGCCTTCGCTGTCGACGCCGTCCCACGAAAACCGCACAAGGCCGGCCGGCTGCGCGCCCAGATCGAGCTTGCGGACCGTCTGCCCGCTGCTGTCGAGAATGCTGATGCTGACGCGGCCGGCGGCACTGAGCTGGGTCGCGCCGTCGAGCGTGCCCTCGCTGTCGAGCCAGCCGCTGTCGCTGGCGCTGAGGACCTGGTGACCGACCAGCTGCGCCGCCTGCAGCGTCTGGTACGAGCCGAGCGAACTGCCCAGCGCGTCGAACGAGTCTTGCAGCGACTGGATGCCGGACACCGTGCTGATCTGCGCGAGCTGGCCGAGAAAGGCCGAGTTGTCGAGCGGCTTCAGCGGGTCCTGGTTCTGCAGCTGCGTGGTCAGCAGCTTGAGGAAGGCGCCCTCGCCCAGCGCGCCGCTTTCGCCAGCCTTGTCATCGTTCTGCTTGAGCGCCAGACCGAGATCGGCGTAAGGATTGCTGCCGGAGATACCACTGGTGCTGGTCATGCTTATTTACCGAGCGTGAGCGTGCGCAAGGCCAGTTCCTTGGCGGTGTTCATCACGTCGACGCTCGACTGGTACGAGCGCGAGGCGGAGATCATGTTGACCATCTCCTCGACGACATTGACGTTGGGGGCGTAGACATAGCCTTCGGCATCGGCAAGCGGATGGCCGGGTTCGTAACGCTTCTCGGCCTGGGCATTGCTCTCGACGATGCCAAGCACCTGCACGCCGGCGGTGTCGGATTCGCCCGGCCCGGTCATCGCCTTGAATACCGGCATGCGCGCCTTGTAGGCGCCGTCGGCGCTGCCGGACACGCTGTCGGCATTGGCGAGGTTGCTGGCGACGGTGTTGAGCCGCGCCGACTGCGCGCTCATGGCGCTGCCGGCGATGTCGAAGATCTTGAAGGAGCTCATGGCGCGCGCTCTTACTGGCCGGTGATCGCCGTCAGCAGGCTCTTGAGCTTGCCGTCGATGAAGTTGAGGCTGGCCTGATAGCGCAGCGCCGCATCGGCGTACTGGCCCTGCTCGACCTGCACGTCGACGGTATTGCCGTCGACCGCCGGCTGCAGCGGCACGCGAAACGCCGCGGCCTGATCGACGCTGCTGGTCGACAGCGTCGGTGCTGCAGATGCCGTGGCGCCGGCCTGCTGCGCCTTTTGCAGCACCGCGCGGAAATCGACATCGCGGGCCTGGAAGCCGGGCGTGTCGGCGTTGGCGATGTTGCCGGCGATCAGTTCCAGGCGGCGCCGCTGCACTTGCAGGGCTTGCTCCTGGATACCGAACAAGGCGTCGTTGATGGCCATCGGCGATGGCTCCGGCTTAAGGTTCGCTGGCGACGAGGCAAGGCATGTGCCAGACGGTTTTGGCTGGCGGTGTCGGGAAACTGGCGCGCCTGGGTGGGGAGTTACAACTCACCTTGTTTACTTGTTTGGTGTGGCTTGCCTTTCGCCCTATGAGGCGACCTACTTCTCTTTGCTTGTGCAAAGAGAAGTAGGCAAGAGAAAGCAC
>CAMLDZ010000192.1 GCA_946478985.1 uncultured Solimonas sp. | reverse complement strand
CAGGCCCTAGGAGCATGGGCGTTAGAAACCGCCCGGGCCTTTAGCGCAGCGCTTCCAGCGCTTCCCAGCGCGCGTAGATCGTCGCCAGTTCCTGTTCGATCGCAGTCAGCCGCTTCTGCGTGTCGAGCACCTGCTGCGGAGCGCTGGCATACAGCTCGGCGAGCTTGGCGCCGAGTTTCTGCTGCTCGGTTTCCAGCTTCTCGATCTTTGCCGGCAGGTCGGCCAGCTCGCGCTTTTCCTTGCTGCTCAGGCTGGACGGCTTGGCGGCCGGCGCCGGCGCGGCCGGTGCGGCTTCGGGCGCCGCGGGTTTGGCGGCCGGGGTGCCGGTCGTGGCCTTGCCGGGGGCAGGGCGCTGCCGCAGCCAGTCTTCATAACCGCCGATGTATTCGCCGACGCGGCCATCGCCTTCGAACACCAGCGTGCGTTCGACCACGTTGTCGAGAAACGCGCGGTCGTGTGAAACCAGCAGCACGGTGCCGTCGAAGTTCAGCAGCAGCTCTTCGAGCAGATCGAGCGTCTCGACATCGAGATCGTTGGTCGGCTCGTCGAGCACCAGCAGGTTGGCGGGCTGCGAGAACAGCTGCGCCAGCAGCAGGCGCGAGCGCTCGCCGCCGGACAGCACGCGCGTCGGGCTGCGCGCGCGGTCGGGCGTGAACAGGAAATCCTGCAGATAGCTCATCACATGCTTGCGCGCGCCGTTGGTCTCGACGAATTCCTTGCCGCCGGCGATGTTCTCCCAGACCGGCTTGTTCTCGTCGAGCGTCGCGCGCATCTGGTCGAACCAGGCCAGCTGCAGGTTGGAGCCGGTGCGCACCTCGCCGGACTGCGGTTGCAGCTGGCCGAGCAGCAGGCGCAGCAGCGTGGTCTTGCCGGCGCCGTTGGGGCCGATGATGCCAAGCTTGTCGCCGCGCATCAGCACGGTCGAGAAGTTGTGGACGATGCGCTTGTTGTCCCAGCCGTAGCCGAGGTTCTTGGCCTCGGCGACCAGCTTGCCGGAGCGTTCCGCCTCCTGCAGCGAGAACTGCGCGGTGCCCTGCAGCTTGCGGCGCTGCGCATACTGGTCGCGCATTTCGTAAAGGCGCTTGACGCGGCCCATGTCGCGCGTGCGGCGCGCCTCGATGCCGCGGCGGATCCACACTTCCTCCTGCGCCATCTTCTTGTCGAACAGCGCCTGCTCCTGTGCTTCGGCGTGCAGGCGCTCCTCGCGGCGGCGCAGGTAGTTGTCGTAGTCGCCGGGCCAGCTGCTGATGCGGCCGCGGTCGAGTTCGACGATGCGTGTCGCCAGGCGGCGCAGGAAGGCGCGGTCGTGGGTGATGAACAGCAGCGCGCCTTGCCAGTTGGCCAGGAAGTCCTCGATCCAGGCGATCGAATCGAGGTCGAGATGGTTGGTCGGCTCGTCGAGCAGCAGCAGATCGGGTTCGGAGGCCAGCGCGCGGCCGAGCAGCGCACGGCGCTTGAGGCCGCCCGACAGCGCCTCGAATGCAGTGTCCGGCGGCAGACCGAGCCGCGACACCACGCCGTCGATCCGTGCGTCGAGCGCCCAGCCGTCCTCGTTGTCGAGCTTCTGTTGCAGCGTGCCGAGGCGATCGAGCTGGTCCGGGTCATGAATCAGCAGATGGTGGTATTCGGCCAGCGCCGCGCCGAGCGCGCCGGCGCCGCTGGCGATCACCTCGCGTACCGTGCCGGGCAGATGGCGCGGAATATCCTGCGGCATCTCGGCGATGCGCAGGCCGGCGCTGCGGATCACTTCGCCGTCGTCGGCGGTCTGCGTGCCGTTGATGATGCGCAGCAGCGTCGACTTGCCCTCGCCGTTGCGGCCGAGCAGGCAGACGCGCTCGCCCCGCTCGATGGCGAAGTCGATGCCGTCGAGCAGCGGCGGACCGCCGAAACGCAGGAAGATCTTTTTAAGCGCGAGCAGGGTCACGATGAACGCCAGCGGGGAAGGGCGGACATTCTACTTGCCGCCTCCCGCCGCCGCGCGCCGCCGAAGCGGCTTACAGCGGCGGATTGCCGGGCAGGCGCTCCAGGCCGTCGTCGACCTTCAGCCAGCTCAGCATCGAGTCGCACCAGATGTGGCCGCTGGGCTGCACGGCGCTGGGCTGGTCGAGCGAGCCGACCTTGATGAAGATCAGGTCGGGGACTTCGGCAAAACGCGAATAGATCGGACTGCCGCACTGCGGGCAGAAATGCCGCTCGACAGTGAGGCCAGCAGTGCCCTTGACCGCGTGCGACTGCGTCCGGCCGTCGAGCTTCAGCGTCGCACTCGGAAAGATCGACACCGCGGCGAATGCGCTGCCCGACGCGTACTGGCAATCGCGGCAATGGCAAAGTTTGGTGTCGAGCGGCGCGGCGCGGCTGGTATAGCGGACAGAGCCGCAGCGGCAGCCACCGGCGAATTCGGTCGTCATGGGTGCTTCTCTCCTCGTGTTTTTTGCAACTGTCTTGGGCGGCGCCGGCGGGCGGCGTCGCCCGGCGAGCTTAACGCGCATGCCGGGCAGGCGCCTTGCGGACCGACCATATGGGCCTGCGCCAGCGGTGGGCGCGCCGGGCACTTTCCTTTATCATCTCGCGCCGTTTTTCATCCGCCCGACCGGCAGTCACGCCAGGGCAGAAATTCGAGGATCTATCGTGGAACTGTCACTCGCGCAGCGCGTCAGCCGCATCAAGCCGTCGCCGACGCTCGCCGTCACCGCCAAGGCCGCCGAACTCAAGGCGCAGGGCAAGGACGTTTACTCGCTGTCCGCCGGCGAGCCGGACTTCGATACGCCGCAGCACATCAAGGATGCGGCTGTCGATGCGATCAAGCGCGGCGTCACCAAGTACACCGCGGTCGGCGGCACGCCGGCGCTCAAGAACGCGATCATCCAGAAGATGAAGCGTGACAACGATCTGGACTACAAGCCCAACCAGATCGTCGCCGCCAATGGCGGCAAGCAGGCCTGCTACAACCTGTGCCAGGCGCTGCTCAACGCCACCGACGAGGTGCTGATCCCGGCGCCGTACTGGGTCTCGTACCCGGACATGGTGCTGCTGGCCGACGCCACGCCGGTGTTCATCTACACCACCGCCGACAACCGCTTCAAGATCACGCCGGAACAGCTGGAGCGGGCGATCACGCCGCGCACCCGGATGCTGTGGCTGAACTCGCCGTCGAACCCCTCCGGCATGGCCTACAGCAAGGCCGAGCTGACGGCGCTCGGCGAGGTGCTGCGCAAGCATCCGCAGATCGTCATCGCCACCGATGACATGTATGAAAAGATCATGTGGACCGGCGAGCCGTACAGCAACATCATCAACGCCTGCCCGGATCTGTACGACCGCACGGTGGTGATCCACGCCGTGTCGAAGACCTATTCGATGACCGGCTGGCGCATCGGCTGGGCCTGCGGTCCGCAGAAGCTGATCACGGCGATGGCCGACATCCAGTCGCAGCAGACTTCCAACCCGAACTCGATCGCGCAGGTCGCGGCCGAGGCGGCGCTGCTCGGCGACCAGAGCTGCGTGACCGAGATGGTCAAGGCGTTCAAGGGCCGTCACGACCGCCTGGTCGCCAACCTCAACACGATTGCGGGCGTGAAGTGCCTGCCGGTCGACGGCACCTTCTACGCGTTCCCGAACGTCGACGGCCTGATCGCCAGGCTCGGCGTCAAGGACGACCTGGAACTGTCGAACAAGCTGCTGCAGGAGGCGCTGGTCGCTGTGGTGCCGGGCTCGGCCTTCGGCTCGCCGGGTCACATCCGCCTGTCCTTCGCCACCAGCGACAAGGTGCTGGAAGGCAGTGTCGAGCG
>CAMLDZ010000191.1 GCA_946478985.1 uncultured Solimonas sp. | reverse complement strand
ACATCAAGGACATGCTCGCCGCGATCGGCGCGCCGAGCATCGATGCCTTGTTCGACGAAATTCCGCAGGCGCTGCGCTGCGGCGCGCTCAAGGACGTGCCGGAGGGCCTCAGCGAGCTGGCGATCAGCCAGCTGATGCAGCAGCGCGCGCAGCAGGACGCGTTCGCGCTCAACTTCATCGGCGCCGGTGCTTACGAGCACCACATCCCGGCGGCAGTGTGGGAGATCACCACGCGCGGCGAGTTCTACTCGGCCTACACGCCGTACCAGGCCGAAGCGAGCCAGGGCACGCTGCAGCTGCTCTACGAATACCAGACGATGATCTGCGGCCTGACCGGCATGGAGGTTGCCAACGCCTCGATGTATGACGGCGGCTCGGCGCTGGCCGAGGCCTTGCTGATGGCGCTGCGCGCCAACAAGACCAACGGCTCCGGCCTGATGCTGATACCCACGGCCGTCCACCCGCTGTACCGCGACGTCGTCGCCGCCACCACGCCGGCGCAGGGCGTGCAGCTGCAGCCGGTCGCCTACGACACCGCCACCGGCCAGACCGCGCTCGATGCCCTGCGCGCCTACGACGGCCAGAAGCCGACCGCGGTGGTGATCCAGCAGCCGAACTTCTTCGGCGTGCTCGAAGACGTCGATGCGATCACCGACTGGGCGCAGGCGCAGGGCGCGCTGGTGGTCGCGGTGGTCAACCCGACCTCGCTGGCCGTGCTCAAGGCGCCGGGACAGTGGGGCGAGAAGGGCGCCGACATCGTCTGCGGCGACGGCCAGCCGCTCGGCGTGCCGCTGTCATCCGGCGGACCGTACTTCGGCTTTCTGACCACGCGCATGAACTTCGTGCGCGAGATGCCGGGCCGCATCGTCGGCCGCACCGTCGATCTGGAAGGCAAGCCCGGCTACACGCTGACGCTGCAGGCGCGCGAGCAGCACATCCGCCGCGCCAAGGCCAAGTCCAACATCTGCACCAACCAGGGCCTGCTGGTGACGGCGGCGACGATCTACCTGTCGCTGCTCGGACCCGATGGTCTGGCACAAGTCGCCTCGGCCTCGCTGGCGGCGACGCGCAAACTCGTGGCCGGACTCACGACGCTGCCCGGCGTCAGCGCCGTATTCAGCGCGGCCCGTTTCCACGAGGCGGTGATCCGCCTGCCGCGGCCGGTCGCACCGGTGCTGGAGGCGCTGGCACGTGCCGGCATCTTCGGCGGATACGATCTCTCCGCGCGCTATCCGGAGCTGGGTCACGCGCTGCTGGTCTGCGCCACCGAGACCAAGACCGACGCACATCTTTCGCAGTATCGCGCCGCCCTTGCGGCCGCCCTCGACCACGACTGATTCGAACACAGGAGATACAAATGGCTACCGTCACCCTCCGCGGCAACCCGCTGCACACCAATGGCGATCTGCCGGCCGTCGGCAGCAAGGCACCCGAATTCAAGGCTGTCGCCAAGGACCTGTCCGACGTCTCGCTGGCCACTTACGCCGGCAAGCGCAAGGTGCTCAACATCTTCCCGTCGATCGACACGCCGACCTGCGCGACCTCGGTCCGCCAGTTCAACAAGCGCGCTTCGGAAGTCGACAACACCGTGGTGCTGTGCGTGTCCGCCGACCTGCCGTTCGCGCAGGCGCGTTTCTGCGGTGCGGAAGGTCTCAACAACGTCGCGACGCTGTCGCTGATGCGCGGCAGCTTTGCCAAGGACTACGGCGTGCTGCTGACCGATGGCCCGCTGGCCGGCCTGACCGCGCGCGCGGTGGTGGTGCTCGACGAGAGCGACAAGGTCGTGCACACCGAGCTGATTTCGGAAATCGCCAACGAGCCGGATTACGACGCTGCGCTCAAGGCGCTGGCGTAAAGCGTGCGTCGCCCTCACCCCCAGCCCCTCTCCCGCGATGCGGGAGAGGGGAGGTTTCTTTCCCTTCTCCCGCTTGCGGGAGAAGGTGCCCCGCAGGGGCGGATGAGGGCAGGCCCTCAGCCCCTGATTCCCGCAGCCGGGAGCGGAGCGTGACGGAGAAGCGGCATGGCTGAGTCATTCCAGAAGGCGCCGCGTGACAGCGGCGAGCCACTGATCTTCGAAGTCTCACGCGCCGGTCGTACCGCCAGCGCGCAGAGCCCCGGGGTTGCCGTCGATCTCGACGGCATCCCGGAACACCTGCGCCGTCGCGACAAGCCGCGGCTGCCGGAAGTCTCGGAAATGCAGACGGTGCGGCACTTCACGCGGCTGTCGCAGAAGAACTTCTCGATCGACACGCACTTCTACCCGCTGGGTTCGTGCACGATGAAGTACAACCCGCGCGCCTGTAACAAGCTGGCGATGCTGCCGGGCTTCCTGGCGCGGCATCCGCTGGCGCCGGACTCGCATTCGCAGGGCTTCCTCGCATGCATGTACGAGCTGCAGGAGATCCTGCAGCACGTCACCGGCATGGCCGGTGTGTCGCTGACGCCGATGGCGGGTGCGCAGGGTGAGTTCGCCGGCGTGGCGATGATCCAGGCTTACCACCGCGCGCGCGGTGATCTGGAGCGCACCGAGATCCTGGTGCCGGACGCGGCGCACGGCACCAATCCGGCGACGGCGGCGATGCTCGGCTGCACGGTGCGCGAGATCCCGACCAATGCCGACGGCGACGTCGACGTCGAGGCACTCAAAGCCGCGGTCGGTCCGCAGACCGCCGGCATCATGCTGACCAATCCGTCGACCTTCGGCGTGTTCGAGCGGCGGATCAAGGAGATCGCCGGCATCGTCCACGCCGCCGGCGGCCTGCTGTATTACGACGGCGCCAACCTCAATGCGATCCTCGGCAAGGTGCGGCCGGGCGACATGGGTTTCGACGTCATTCACATGAACCTGCACAAGACCTTCTCGACGCCGCATGGCGGCGGCGGGCCGGGTGCCGGTGCCGTGGGCGTGTCGGAGCGGCTGCTGCCGCATCTGCCGGTTCCGACCGTCGGCCGTGACGCCGATGGCAGCTACCGCTGGCTGACCGAGGCCGAGCTGCCGCAGTCGATCGGCCGGCTGTCGGCGTGGATGGGCAATGCCGGCGTGCTGCTGCGCGCCTACATCTACGCGCGGATGCTGGGGCGCGACGGCATGCATCGCGTCGGCGAGTTCGCCACGCTCAACGCCAACTACCTGGCGGCGCGGCTCAAGGAGCAGGGTTTCGACCTGGCATTCCCGGCGCGGCGCGCCAGCCACGAGTTCATCGTCACACTGAAGAAGCAGAAGCAGGAACTGCAGCTGACCGCGACCGATGTCGCCAAGCGCCTGCTCGACTACGGCTATCACGCGCCGACAGTCTACTTCCCGTTGCTGGTCCCGGAATGCCTGCTGATCGAGCCGACCGAGACTGAGGACAAGGAGACGCTGGACGCTTTCGTCGCGGCGCTGGTGGCGATCTGGGACGAGGCCCGCGCCGACATCGCCGCGGTCAAGGGCGCGCCCTACACGATGCCGGTGCGCCGGCTCGACGATGTGCGGGCCGCGCGCCAGCTCGATCTGCGCTACCAGCCCGCCTGATGCCGGCCGGCGAGCGGCCGATGCTCGCCGCGGCGCGGTAAAGTAGCGCGCCGCCGGAAACGATGAAGCCCGCTTGCGCGGGCTTCATCGATGACGAAAGGGGCCAGGGGAGCGCCCGTCTTGTCAGGGCTCGCTCAGGCGGCCTTGAGGAGGGGTTCTTCCTCGGCCTTCACCGTGGCGACCGGCGCCGTCTTCTTGGACTGCACCGCCATGGCGTCGTCAAGAACCTTGCGGTAGGTATGCCAATCGTTGTACGCGAAGCCGAGCAGCACCATCATGCCGAGACCCGTCGTCGCCAGAACCAGCAACACCAGCG
>CAMLDZ010000190.1 GCA_946478985.1 uncultured Solimonas sp. | reverse complement strand
CAGCAGAAGGACAGCCAGCCGCCGCGTGGTGGACCTCGTGTGTCCGCGCATCTGCAGTTCTCCCTTGATCGTCGTTATCGGCCGTCTGACGCGGCTTGCCGGATCGTACGTGCGCGTACCGGCTTCACGGCATTTTTGACTATTTTCTCAATAAACAGAAGCGGGGAATCTGTTCGGCGGCGTGGCCGCGCGGCCGGCTCAGAAGCGATAGCGGTACGCGAGCACCGGTGTCAGCAGGCGGTTGTAGGCCTCGATGGGTGGAATGCTGTTGATGTTGTTGCCGGGATTGCGCTGCGTCGGCGTGAAGCCGTAGCTGAGGCCGCCGTTGAACTCGTGGTGACGGCCGGGGCTCAGGTAAGCGAGCATCGCCGCGACGTGATTGCGCGTGATCGTCGGAAACGCGCCGCTGAGATGATCGTCCGGCACCGTCGGCTGGAATGCGTGCGTGGCGCCGGCGCGCAGCGTCCATTGCGTCGCGAACTGCCATTGCGTGCCGATGCCCAGCGTCGTCAGGTTGTTGAAGCCGGTCGGCAGCAGCACCTGCAGGCTCGCGCCGTCGTCGCTGCGGAAATGCACCTCGGTATCGCCCAGGGTCTGCGCCCAGAATGTGCGGCGCAGGTCGGCGAGCACCGCCAGCGTCGGCGTCAAGCGATGCGCGACGCCGAGTACGAAGGCCTGGGGAAACTCGAAGGCGGGCAGCCGGCCCTGGCCGCGCAGCGGAATCTGCTGGTTGTTCCTGTCGACCGCGGTCAGCGTGCCCTCGCCCTTGAGTTCGCCGAGCCGGCTTTCGAACTCGTAGGAGGCGGCGAGCGTGGTGCGCGCATCCAGATCGAAGCTGATGCCCAGGCGCGCGCCGATGCCCCAGGCCGTCAGCTCCGAACTGACCATGTTGTTGCGGACGAAGTCGAGATGCGCGCCGGCCAGGTCCGGGATGCCGCCGAGCACCGGCAGCAGCGAGCCACCGACGCGACCGTCGGCGACCAGCATGCCGATCTGCTGCACATCGAGCAGGCTGGCGAGGTTCATCGAGGCGTTGACGACATCGACGCTGGCGCCGAGCCGCAGCCGCTGCTGCGGACGCCAGGCCAGCGCCAGCGGAATGCGCAGATGATTGAGCCGCGTCGACGCGCGCAGGCCGGTATCGACGTCGTAGGTGCTGGTGCGCGACAGGAACGATTCACGCCCGTACTCGCCGCCGAAGCCGCCGGCCGCGAACACACCGGCACCGACCGCCCAGTCGCCGAAGCGGCGAGCGTAGGCGATCTCCGGCAGATCGTAGGGGCCGCGGTTGTTGCCCAGCCGCAGCGAGTCGCGGCGCTCGCGTGTGTCGCTCTGGATGACGGGAATTTCCGGGTGGATCTCCGACAGCTGCAGCAACAGTTCCTGCTCACCGTCGAGCTGCAGCAGCTCGGCCGGATTGAGCATCATTGCACCGGCACCGACCGGGAACGCCACGCCGACGCCGGCCATGCCACGCGACACCGGCCCGAAGCCTTCGACACGTGCCAGCTCCACCGCCGACGTGCTGGCGCTGTTCGACAGCAGAAAAAGGCCGAACGCGCCCGTCGCCAGGCGACGCAGGCGCATTGAAAGGGATCCCCGCATGATGACCACGACTCCGCTGTTTTGAATGAAGGGCAACCGTCCGGCTGAAAACCGCACGCACGGGCCATGCCGCGCTTAGTGACTAGTTTATCAATAGGAGGAGCCGGAGCGGTGCCGATGGCACACGGCTCCGGCGCCGACCGCGATCGCCATGCGAAAATGCGCCGCGCCGCTGGCAGCTGCAGTGCTGTGCGCTGCCGTGGCGGCACCGACAACAAGACCGGCAGGACGCCGGAACAGGAAGAGAGCCGATGTCCGCCATCCTCCGCTGGATGCGCCGCCGCTGCCTGCGTCTGAGCGTGCTGCCGATGCTGTTGCTGGCCTACGCCGGCTTTGGCTACCTGCTGCTGCCTACGCTCGCGCGCGACTACGCCGTGCGCTATGTCGAGCAGGATCTGCAGCGGCAGTTGCAGATCGGTGAGCTGCGCTTCGACCCGTTCCGCTTCGAGCTGCGCATGAGCGCGCTCAAGCTCAGCGAGGCCGATGGCACCCCGCTGCTCGGCTTCGACGCGCTGCTGCTCAACGCCGATCCGCTCGGCTCGCTGTTTGCGCGAGCGATCACGCTGGCCGAGCTGCGCATCGACAGGCCGGACCTCGCGCTGATCATCGACAAGGACGGTACGCTCAACCTGCTGCGGCTGCTGCCGCCGTCCGATGCGCCGCCGCAACCGCAACCGCAACCGCAACCGCAGGCCTTGCCGCTGATCCGCATCGGCAGCTTCGCCGTCAACGACGGACGCCTCGCGCTCGAAGATCGCAGCCGGCCGCAGCCGTTCGCCATGGAGCTGACGCCGATCCACTTCGCGCTCAGCGATTTCCGTACCGAACCGCAGCACGACAATCAGTACCAGTTCAGTGCGCTCTCCGCCGCCGGCGAAGCGCTGGAATGGAACGGCGGCTTCAGCCTGCAGCCGTTCGGCTCACGGGGTCGCTTCAGCCTGCGCCAGCTGCGACTGGCCACGCTCGATGGCTATCTGCAGAACCAGTTGCCGGTGAGGCTCGCCAGCGGCACGGTCGATCTGCAGGGCGACTACCAGCTGACGCTGGCGCCGACGCTGGATCTCAGCCTCACGCTGCCCGTGCTGCAACTGCGCGATCTGGCAGTGAGCGCGCGCACGGCTTCGCCATCCGCCGCGGCGCCGGTGAAGCTGCGCGAGGCGAGGCTCGACACCTTGAAGCTGGCGCTGGCCACGCGCGAGCTCAGCGTCGCCGCGCTCACGCTGGCCGGCGCTCAGCTCGATCTGCGCCGCGAGGCGGACGGCAGCCTCAACCTGCTCAAGCTGTTGCCGCCGCCGGCCGCCACGCCGGCGAAAACCTCGGCCCCCGCAACTGCCGAGGCGCCGGCGGCGCCCTGGCGTGTGGCGGTGGCGAAGATCGAACTGGCCGAGTCGCGCGTGCAGGTCGAGGACCGCACGGTGTCGCCGGCCGCGCGCTTCACGCTGGCGCCGATCAGCGCCACGGTGTCCGGCTTCAGCACCGCCAGCGATGCGAGGCTGGCGATCGCTGCGGCGCTCGGCATCGACGGTCGCGCGCGGCTGCGTGCCGACGGCCGCCTGCAACTGCAACCGCTGCTCGCCGACTTCAAGCTCGATGTCGACCGTTTCGCCTTGCCGCCGCTGCAACCGTATCTGCAGCCGTATACGCGCGCGCAGTTGCGCAGCGGTACCGCCAGCACGCAGTTGCAGCTGCGCTATGCGGCGCAAGGCGAGCCGCGCCTGCGGCTTGCTGGCGACGTGCAGCTGGACGACCTTGCGCTGCGCGAGCGTGGCGGTGCCGAGGACCTCATCAAGTGGCGGCGCGTCGAGCTCAGACAGCTCGCTTTCACCCAGCAGCCGGATCGGCTCGACATCGACAGCGTGCTGCTGCGCCAGCCTTATGCGCGCGTCGAGATCGATGCCGAGCGCCAGCTCAACGTCGCCGCGCTGATGCAGCCGGCGCCGGCTGCATCAGCGCCCGCAACAAAGCCCAAGCCCGCCAGGACGGCCGCTGCAACCACTACGCCTATGCCGTTGCGCGTGCGCAGCATCCGCATCGACGAGGGCTCGGCGTACTTCGCCGATCGCTCGATCACGCCGGCGTTCGCGACCGGCATCGTCGCATTGGGTGGCGATATCAGGGGCGTCTCGACCGCGCCCGGCGCGCGCGCCACGCTCAAGCTGCAGGGCCGCGTCGACCGCTACTCGCCAGTGGAAATCAGCGGCCATCTCGCGCCGCTGGCGCCCACCGACGACAGCGACCTGCGGCTCAGCTTCCGCAACATCGAGCTGAGCACCTTCAATCCGTATTCGGGCAAGTTC
>CAMLDZ010000189.1 GCA_946478985.1 uncultured Solimonas sp. | reverse complement strand
CATTCCTACAGATTTAACGGCTCCGGCCCTTTAACTTGCACTCATGAGCAAAGACCTCGTTTTCATCATCATGGACAGCTGCCGTTTCGACAGCTACCAGCGCGCCAAGACGCCGAACATGGATCGCATCGGTGCCGGCTCGCGGCGCTACTCGTATGCGTCCTGGACCAGCCCCTCGCACTACACCTATCTGATGGGCATGACGCCGCACGAAAGCCCGCAGGCGGTGTTCGCCTCCGAGGTCTACAAAGGCGAGTTCGTGAAGTGGGTGGACCGCCTGGGCATCGACGGCTTGTCATTCAAAAGCTTCATTCCCCAGCTGTCGCTGCCCAAAGTGCTGCAGGAGCATGGCTATCGCACCGTGGGCCGTGTGTCGATGCCGGTGCTCAACCCGATGAGCCATCTCAACCGTCATTTCGACGACTACAAGCTGATGGCCAACCACAACGACTTCGCCGGCATGGTCAAGGAGATCGAGTTCGACGAAGACGAGCCGAGCTTCCACTTCCTGAACCTGGGCGAGACGCACTACCCGTACATGCTCGACGGCAAGGCCCTGCCGCACATCTCCGGCGTGCACGGCGTGTTCAAGCACATGGACGATCAGCTCGGCGAAGGCAAGGAAGAAAAGTTCTTCGACGATGATCAGATGAAGGACCTGCATGCCCAGCAGGTGAAGACCGTCGAATACGTCGACGGCGTGCTTGACGGCCTGATCGCCAAGGCGCCGGTCGGCACCCATTTCATCATCACCGCCGACCACGGCGAGTGCTTCGGCGAGAACGGCTACTTCGGCCACGGCCCGATCGTGCACGAGAAGGTGCTCGAAGTGCCGTTCCTCGAAGGCAAGAAGAAGTAAGCCGCATATCGCGTCACGGCCGCAGAGAATCCAGATGCCCAACCGCCACCCTTCCGCCAAGCCGTTCGAGATCGTCGGCTGCATCGCGGCCGATCTGCCACATGCCGGCCTCGCCGCTGCCATCGCCCGCGCCGGCGGCGTCGGCCTGCTGGACCTGGAATTCATCCACGATGCGGCGCTCGCGCAGCGCAATTTCGAACAGCTGTGCGCGGCCAGCGATGTGCGGCTGGGCCTGCGCGTCACGCCGCAGCGCGCCGCGCTGGCGCGACAGCTGATCAGCCGCGCCGGCGAGCGCGTGCTCACGGTCGTCCTGGCCGGCACCACCGACTTCGCCACGCTGCGCGAGGACATCGGCCTGCGCGCCGCCGACCGCAGCTGGGCGGAACTGCTGGACCCGGCGCAGTTCGCCGCCGCCGCAGGCTGCGAGGCGGTCATTGCACGCGGCCACGAGGCCGGCGGCTGGGTCGGCGAATACAGCAGCCTGGTGTTCCTGCAGAAGCTCGAACTGCTGCGCACGGCCGGCGTCAGTGCGCTGCCGATCTATGTGCAAGGCGGCATCGGCCCCAATAGCGCAGCGGCCTGCCGTGCGGTCGGCGCTGCCGGCGTGATCTTCGACGACCAGCTCCTGCTGCTCGCCGAGTCGCCGTTGCCGGTCTCCTTGCAGAACGAGCTGGGCCGTCTCAACGGTTCCGAGACCCGCCTGTTCGGCGAAAGCCTGGACCGCAGCTGCCGCGTTTACGCACGGCCGGCCTCGCCCTTGCTGAAGGCCGCCGACGAAGAACAGCGCGCCGCCGAAGCCGGCACGATGGAAGTCGACGCCTGGCGCGCCGCGATCGCCGCCCGCACCGGCTGGAGCGCCGACGGCGCGCTGCTGCTGCCGCTGGGCCAGGGCATCGGCCTGGCGCAGACGCTGCGCCGCCGCTACGGCAGCGCCGCCAAGCTGGTGCAGGCGATCCGCCGCGATTCGCTGCGGCAAATCGATCAGGCGGCCGCGCTCGCCTTCCTCGACGAGAACGGTCCGCTGGCGCAATCGCACGGCACCCGCTTTCCGCTCGCGCAGGGACCGATGACGCGCGTCTCCGACTCGCCGGCCTTCGCCGTCGACGTCGCCAAGGGCGGCGCGCTGCCGTTCCTGGCGCTGGCGCTGATGCGCGGCAGCCAGGTGCGCGAGATGCTGGAGCAGACCGCGGCGACCATCGGCGACAAGCCCTGGGGCGTCGGCATGCTCGGCTTCATTCCGCATGCGCTGCGCGAGGAGCAGTGCGAAGAGATCTGGAAGTGCAAGCCGCCGTTCGCGCTGATCGCCGGCGGCCGTCCGGATCAGGCCGCGGAGTTCGAGAAGCGCGGCATCAAGACTTATATCCACGCGCCGGCGCCGGCGCTGCTGAAGATGTATCTGGAACAGGGCGCCAAGCGCTTCGTGTTCGAAGGCCGCGAATGCGGCGGTCACATCGGCCCGCTGGCCAGCTTCCCGCTGTGGGAAGAAATGATCGACGTGCTGCTCGAGCACGTGCCGGCGGCCGACGCCAAGAACGTCCACGTGCTGTTCGCCGGCGGCATTCACGACGCCGCCTCCGGCGCGATGCTCGCCGCGCTGACCGCGCCGCTGGCCGCGCACGGCATCAAGGTCGGCGCGCTGATGGGCACCGCTTACCTGTTCACCAAGGAAATCGTCAGCAGCGGCGCGATCGTCGCCGGCTTCCAGGCGCAGGCGCTGGCCTGCGAGCGCACCAAGAATCTGGAAACCGGCCCCGGCCATGCCACGCGCTGCGCCGACACGCAGTTCGCACATGATTTCTTCGAGCAGCGCCGCCGCCTGATCCGCGAGGGCAAGAGCGCCGAGGAAATCCGCGACGAGCTGGAGGACCTCAACCTCGGTCGCCTGCGCATCGCCTCCAAGGGCATCAACCGCGACGCCGATGGCCGCATCGTCGAGATCGGCGCCGACCGCCAGCTCACCGACGGCATGTACATGATCGGCCAGGTGGCGACGCTGCGGCACGAGCCGATCGCCGTCACCAGGCTGCATGAAGAGGTCTGCCACGGCGGCCAGAAGCGTCTCGAAGGCCTCAGCCACGCGCGCCTCGCGCGCGAGCAGAAAGCGCATCCGGCCGACATCGCCATCATCGGCATCGGCACCCTGCTGCCGAAGGCCGACAGCCCGGACGAGTTCTGGTACCACATCGTGCAGAAGGTCGGCGCGATCGGCGAAGTGCCGAAGTCGCGCTGGGATACCGAGCTGTACTTCGACGCCGACCGCAAGAGCCGCGACAAGATCTACTCGCGCTGGGGCGGCTTCCTCGATGAAGTCGCCTTCGACCCGACCCGTTTCGGCATTCCGCCGAAGTCGATGAAGTCGATCGACCCCATGCAGCTGCTGACGCTGGAAGTCACGCGCCGCGCGCTCGCCGACGCCGGCTACGCCGACGGCCAGCACTACGACCGCGCCAATACCTCGATCGTGCTCGGCGCCAGCGGCGGCCTCGGCGACCTGGGCCTGCAGTACGGTGTGCGCGCCGAGCTGCCGCGCTTCGTCGAGAACCCGGACCCGTCGGTCTGGGAGCGGCTGCCGGAATGGACCGAGGAATCGTTCTCCGGCTCGCTGCTCAACGTCGCCGCCGGCCGTGTCGCCAACCGCATGGACCTCGGCGGCATCAACTTCACCGTCGACGCGGCCTGCGCCTCGTCGCTGGCGGCGATCAGCATCGGCGTCAATGAACTCGAATCCGGCCGCAGCAGTCTGGTGCTGGCCGGCGGCGTCGATACCGTGCAGTCGCCGTTCGGGTATCTGTGCTTCTCCAAGACCCAGGCGCTGTCGCCGAGCGGCGCGCCGAAAACCTTCGATCGCAAGGCCGATGGCATCGCCATCAGCGAGGGCCTGGCGATCATCGTCATGAAGCGGCTTGCCGATGCGGAGCGCGACGGCGACCGCATCTACGCGGTGATCAAGGCCGCCGCCGGCTCGTCCGACGGCAAGGCGCTGGGCCTGACCGCGCCGCGGCCGGAAGGCCAGATCCGTGCGATCAAGCGCGCCTACGCCAAGGCCGGCTTCTCGCC
>CAMLDZ010000188.1 GCA_946478985.1 uncultured Solimonas sp. | reverse complement strand
GGTCAGCGTCGCGGAGGCGCTGTGAGCGTGCGCACCGACGCCGGCGCCGGGCCGCTGCTGATTCCCGGCTTCGCGACCGCGGACGAGAGCCTGCGCGCGCTGCGCCGCACGACGCCGGAACTGGCACTGCTGGCGTTGCTCGGCCGCACGACTCAGGCGGAATTCCTCTGCATCGGCCGCGACGACGATGGCCAGCCGACGGTGGTGATCGTCGCCGGCGGCGAGTTCCGCGCCTGGCTGGCCGCCGCCGACGCGCCGCAGACACACTGAGCGCCACGATGCCGAACGACTGGAAGCAGGGACTGCCGATCGACAAGGACCGGCCCTCGCCGGAATGGATCGCCGCGCTGCGCCGCCGCTTCACCGTCGAGCCCGCGGTCGACCGCCTGCTGACGCGCAAGCTGCAGCGCCGCGCCGGGCCGCCGTATCGGCCGCTGACGCTGGAGCAGCTGAGCGAAGGTGTACAGGCGCTGCTGGCGGCGCGTATCGAAGGAGCGTTCTCGCTCGCCGACGCGCGCTGGCTGTCCGGCGGCGCATCGAAGCTGCAGATGGCGTTCACGCTGCACTGGCAGCAGCCCGGCGTCGGCGCGACGCAGAGGTCGCTGGTGCTGCGCATGGAGCCGGCGGAATCGATCGTGGAAACCAGCCGCCTGCGCGAGTTCCAGCTGATCCGCGCGATGCAAGGCGTGGTGCCGGTGCCGCCGGTGTTGTGCTGCGACGAGGACGGCGAGCATCTGCCGTATCCGGGCCTGATCTACGGCTTCGCCGAAGGCGCCGCCAAGCCGAGCGCCAGCGGCAGCGGCGTGTCCGGCACCGGCATCAGCCTGTCGCCGGACTTGCGCGCGGCGCTGGCACCGCAGTTCATCGGCCATCTGGCGGCGATCCACCGCTTCGATTACCACAGTGCGGACCTGAGCGCTTTCGAGGCGCCGCGGCCCGGCACGCAGAGCGCGGCCTGGGGTGTCGACTGGTGGGAGCGGGTCTGGGAAGAAGACGGCGACGAGGAGATTCCGCTGCTGCGGCTCGCTGCCGGCTGGCTGCGCCAGCATCTGCCGGTGCTGGACCGGCCATGCATCGTCCATTCCGATTACCGGCTCGGCAATTTCCTGTTCACCGAGCACGACGCGCGCATCACCGCGCTGCTCGACTGGGAACTCGGCCAGATCGGCAACCGACACCAGGATCTGGCGTGGACCACCAGCCGCGCGTTTGCCAGCCTGGCCGAGGACGGCAAGACGCCGCTGGTCTGCGGCATGCTGCCGCAAGCCGAGTTCTTCGCCGCCTACGAGCGCGCCAGCGGTCTGCCAGTCGAGCCACACAGCCTGCGCTGGTATCAGGTCTACAACAATTTCATGCTGTCCATCCTGCTGATCGGCTCCGGCTACCGCGTCGCGCGCAACGCCAAGACGCATCAGGACGTGCTCGTCACCTGGCTGATCGGCCTGGGCTACAGCGTGCTCGAAGAAATGCGTACGCAGATTGAGGAAGGACTCTAGCGATGCAGTTGCCGCCCCGTTCCATCTACAGCACCGAGCACGAGATGTTTCGCGATGCCGTGCGCGGCTTCATCAAGAGCGTCGTCGCGCCGCAGTTCGCGCGCTGGGAGGACGCCGGCATCGTCGACCGCCGCTTCTGGCAGGCGGCCGGCGAGGCGGGTCTGCTCTGTCCGCAGCTGCCGGAGCGCTACGGCGGCGCCGGCGGCGATTTCAAGTTCAACGCCGTCGTCATCGAGGAGATGGCCTACGCCGGCTATGCCGGGCCGACTACCAACCTGTCGGTGCACAGCGATGTCTGCGCCGGCTACATCCTCAGCGCCGGCAGCGAGGAGCAGAAGCAGCGCTGGCTGCCGCGCATGGCCGGTGGCGAGGTGGTCTGCGCGGTGGCGATGACCGAACCCGGCACCGGTTCGGACCTGCAGGCGGTGCGCACGCGCGCCGTGCGTGACGGCGAGGTCTATCGCATCAGCGGCGCCAAGACCTTCATCTCCAACGGCCAGCACTGCGATCTGGTGATCGTCGTCGCGCGCAGCTCCGACGCGCCGGGCGCCAAGGGGCTGAGCCTGATCCTGGTCGAGGCGGACCGTCCGGGTTTCCGTCGTGGCCGCAAGCTGGAGAAGCTCGGCCATCTGTCGGCCGACACCTCGGAGATGTACTTCGACGAGGTGACGGTGCCGCTTGGCAACCGCATGGGCGCCGAGGGCAGCGGCTTCGCGACGCTGATGAACGAACTGCCGCAGGAGCGTCTGATCATCGCCGTGCATTCGCTGGCGGCGGCGCAGCGCGCCTTCGATCTCACCGTGGCCTACGTGCGCGAGCGCAAGGCATTCGGCAAGGCGGTCGCCGAATTCCAGAACACGCGCTACAAGCTGGCCGACATCAAGGCCGATCTACAGGTCGGCTGGGCCTTCGTCGACCAGTGTCTGGACAAGCACGTGCGCGGCCAGCTGAGCCCGCTCGATGCCTCGACCGCCAAGCTCTGGTGCAGCGAGATGCATGGCCGCGTCGTCGACCAGTGCCTGCAGTTCCATGGCGGCTACGGTTTCATGCGCGAGTACGAAATCTGCCGGCTGTACGCCGATGCGCGCGTGCAGCGGATCTACGGCGGCACTTCGGAAATCATGCGCGAGCTGATCTCGCGCCAGCTCTGAAGCGCCGGCTCAGACCACGCTGGCCCAGTCTTCCAAGGCGTCGAGCACATAGGCGCGCACGAGCGCTTCGGCGTCCTCGCGGCGGCCTTCGGCGACGGCGCCGGCCAGCTGCACGCGCAGGGCGTTGAGGCGCTGCGGCGGTGCCGGCGGGCTCTCGTCGCGCGCGCGGCCCTGGCACAGGTAGAAGCGGAAGATGCGGCGCAGGTTGCTGATGCGGTCGACCAGCAGCGGCGAGCGCGACATCGCGCTGATCCTTTCGTGGAACATCGCGATGCCATCGGCCATTGCGCGGCGATCGTAGCGGCTCTGGAACGGATTGGCCGCCATCTCCTCGGCCATCGCCAGCAGTTGCTGGCGTTCGGCCTCGGTGGCGCGCTCCGCGGCGAAGCGCGTGACCAGACCCTCGGTGCGCGCGAACAGCGCGTGGAAGTCCAGCACTTCATTCGCCGCTGGAGAGACCACGCGGCAGCCGACCTGCGGGATCACTTCCAGATAGCCGACACTGCGCAAATACAGCACGGCCGCGGCGACCGGCTGGCGGCTGGCGGCGAACTGCGTCGCCAGTGTGTAGATCGACAGGGTTTCGCCGAAGCGGTAGACGCCGCGGACCAGCCGCTCCTCCAGCTCGGCGGCGATCTCGCCGGCCTTGCCGGAGAGGTCGTTGGCGCGCACGCCGCGGACGATCGCGCGATTCCAGCCGGAGCCGGAGGTGGTGCTGGCCGAACCGTCACTGAGTACGGTGCGGCGCCTGGATATCGAGGGTTTGTCGCGGGTGCCCATGGCAGCTCGTGAGGAATCGCGGTACCGGATGCATCGCAGCCTGGGGCGCGATGCATCCGGATAGACCAGGCGATTCTACGGCCAGACCGCGGCTCGGGTTGTCGCTCAGGCTGCCAGCTTGTCCTGCTGCGGGCCGATGATCTCGAACAGCTCCAGCGCGCTGGTCGCTGCCAGTTCGGTGCCGATGCCGTGGCCGCCGGCCTCCGAGGAGGCGAAGTACAGGCCCTTGAGCGGGCTGACCACCGACGGACGCTTCTCGTGCACCTGGTGGATGGTTTGGCCGACGCCGATGATCGCGCCGGTCTCGCCGCACAGGCCCTTGATCAGCGACGGCGGGTCCAGCCAGACCTTCTCGACCTTGCCGACCGCTTCCGGGTAGACCTCGTAGAACGAGCGCATCAGCGCTTCGCGCCATTCGTCCATCTTGTCGTGGATATCCGGCGGGCAGGCGTGCAGCGAGGTCAGCATCTGCTTGCCCGGCGGCGCGAG
>CAMLDZ010000187.1 GCA_946478985.1 uncultured Solimonas sp. | reverse complement strand
CGCCAAAACGGTCTCCGTCACAGCGGCGGCCATAGTGTTAACAGGCCCTAGGGCCAGCCGCTTTTTTCGCGCGGCGAGCAGGGGCAGGTGACAGGCCCCGGAGCCGCGCGGCACGGTAAGATGGCGCCCTTTCGGCCGCAGCGTACGGCCTTTTGACTTCCGTTTAGAGACTTCCATGGCGTATTCGCGAATCGTCGGCACGGGTAGCTATCTGCCGGCCAAGTCCCTGAGCAATCAGGAGCTTGAGACCCGCATCGAGACTTCCGACGAGTGGATCTTCTCGCGCACCGGCATCCGCAGCCGGCATGTCGCCGCGGACCATGAAAAGACTTCGGATCTGGCGCTGCAGGCCAGCCTGCGCGCGATCGAGGCGGCCGGCGTCAGCGTCGACGAGATCGACCTGATCGTTGTCGCCACCACCACGCCGGACATGGTGTTCCCGTCGACTGCGGCCTTGCTGCAACACAAGCTCGGCGTCAGGCAGGGCGCAGCCTTCGACGTGCAGGCGGTTTGCACCGGCTTCGTCTACGCGCTGGCGGTAGCCGACAAGTTCGTCGCCAGCGGCCAGTCCAAGTGCGCGCTGGTGATCGGCGCCGAAGTGTTTTCGCGGCTGCTCGACTGGAGCGACCGCCGCACCTGCGTGCTGTTCGGCGACGGCGCCGGCGCCGTGGTGCTCAAGCAGAGCCAGACGCCGGGCATCCTGTCCACGCATCTGCACGCCGACGGCAGCCAGAGCCACATCCTCAACGTGCCGGGCAGCGTCCACAACGGCGGCATCGACGGCCGCGCCTTCGTCTACATGGACGGGCCCGGAGTCTTCAAGTTTGCCGTCAAGGCGCTCGGCGACGTCTGCCGCGAGGCGCTGGCCGCCAACAATCTCAGCGGCAACGACATAGACTGGCTGGTGCCGCACCAGGCCAACATCCGCATCATCCAGGCCACCGCCGACAAGCTGGGCATGCCGCGCGAGCGCATCGTCACCACCGTCGAGCATCAGGGCAACACCTCGGCCGCGTCGGTGCCGCTGGCGCTCGACACCGCCGTCCGCGACGGCCGCATCAAGCCGGGCCAGCGCGTGCTGCTGGAAGCCGTCGGCGGCGGCATGACCTGGGGCGCGGCGCTACTGATCTGGTAGCGAACCGCCGCTTCTTGCGGCGCGCTGGGCGGTCCCCCTACTTGCCGCGTCGCGGTCGTTCGGTGCCGGGCTCGGTTTCCGGCGGCAGTCCCACATAGCTCGCGCGTGGCCGGATCAGGCCGCCGCTGGCTTGCTGTTCCAGCGCGTGCGCGAGCCAGCCGGCAACGCGGCCGGCGGCGAACAGGATCAGGCCGCCTTCGACGCCAAGATCGTAGACATCGGCCAGCGCGGCGAGCGCGACGTCGGTGCTGGGCGCCTTGCCGGTGGCTTCCTGCGCTGCGTCGATCAACTCGCGCACGCGCCGATACTCCGGCGGCTGCGGCCGCACCTGCGCCATCTTTTCCAGCAGCAGCGCCGCGCGCGGGTCGCCGTGCGGGTACAGGGGGTGACCGAACGCCGGCAGCGTCTCGCCGCGCTGCAGGTGCGCCAGCACGTAACGCTGCATCGAATCGCTGCCGCGTGCGGCGCGCAGGAAAGCGTACGCGCGCGCCGTGGCGCCGCCGTGTTCGGGGCCGGACAAGGCGGCGAGTCCGGCGGTGACGGCCATGTGCAGGCTGGCGCCGGTGGACGCCACCACGCGTGAGGCGAACGCCGAGGCGTTGAGTTCGTGATCGGCGCACAGCAGCAGGGCGGTGCGGACCAGTTCCCCCAGCCCCGGTTCCTCGGGGCCCAGCGCGCCGGCGATGACCTGATGTGCCGGCTGCGCGGTCGGCTGCGCGGCCCCGGCCAGCAGCGCCGTGGTCTGCCGCAGCAGCGCCGCTGCGCTGTCACGTCGCCGCGCCGGATCGGAGAGGTCGCGCACGGACGCCAGCGTCAGCAGCGGCAGTGCCGCGGTGGCGCGTTCCAGCGACGGCAGTTCGCGCTGGCCGAGCAGGGCGTTCACTGCCGGCGGCCAGGCTGCCGGGGGCGGCTGCGCGAACGGATCCTGATCGCCGCAGTCCCAGAGCAGCCGCGCGGCGTCCTCGAGCGTGGCGCCGAACTCGACCAGTTCCGCCACCGGCCGGCCGCGGTAGTAAGGGCCATCCGGGCGGATCAGCGAGATTTGCGTTTCCAGAACCGGCAAACCCCAGGCGAGGCTGTGCGCGGCACCCTGCGCGGCGCCGCGACCCGCCTGTCGCCGTGCGATCAGGCGCTCGATGTCCTGGGCCAGATACAGGCTGCGCTTGCCCTCGCCCTGGCGCGCGTGCACCTGGCCACGGCTGACGTAGGCGTACAGCGTGGCGAGGCTGACGCCGAGGCGGGCGGCCGCCTCGGCGGCGCTCAGGTATTCGGCGCGCGTGGGGGTGCTCACAGCGGAGTCGGCAGCAAGAACATGCCGCTCATATTGACTCAATCAATCAAGATTGATCAATAACATTGGCGGTGCCAGAGTACGGCCCCTCAGGCCGCGCTGCCGCACCCGCCAGCAGCCGTACCGCAAGCACAGGAGACCTGCATGAGCCCCTCAAGCCCCGGCGCCAAGTTCCGCGCCGCCCTGGCCGCCGAAAAGCCGCTGCAGGTGATCGGCGCCATCAACGCCAACCACGCCTTGCTCGCCCAGCGCGCCGGCTTCAGGGCGATCTACCTGTCGGGCGGCGGTGTCGCCGCCGGCAGCCTTGGCCTGCCGGATCTGGGCATCAACAATCTCGACGACGTGCTCGTCGATGTGCGCCGCATCACCGACGTCTGCGATCTGCCGCTGCTGGTCGACATCGACACCGGCTTCGGCGCCAGCGCCTTCAACATCGAGCGCACGATCAAGACCCTGATCAAGGCCGGCGGCGCCGCCTGTCATATCGAGGACCAGGTCGGCGCCAAGCGCTGCGGTCATCGTCCGGGCAAGGAGATCGTCAGCAAGGAAGAGATGGTCGACCGCGTGCGAGCGGCTGCGGATGCCAAGACCGATCCGGACTTCTTCCTGATCGCGCGCACCGACGCGATCCAGGCCGAAGGCGTCGACGCGGCGATCGAGCGCGCCATCGCCTACGTCGAGGCCGGCGCCGACGCGATCTTCGCCGAGGCGGCCTACGATCTGCCGACCTACAAGAAGTTCGTCGAGGCGGTCAAAGTGCCGATGCTCGCCAACATCACCGAGTTCGGCGCCACGCCGCTGTTCACGCGCGAGGAACTGGCCAGCGTCGGCGTCGGCATCCAGCTGTATCCGCTGTCCGCGTTCCGCGCTGCCAACAAGGCCGCTGAAGCGGTCTACACCTCGATCCGCGCCAACGGTCACCAGAAGGACGTGATCGAGCTGATGCAGACGCGCGCGGAGCTGTACGACCGCATCGGCTACCACGCGTTCGAGAACAAGCTCGACGCGCTGTTCGCCAGCAAGAAAAAATAAGTGACACCCATCCAGCCGGAGGAAACAAGATGAGCGAGACACCTGCCGCCGCCGGCGGCTTCAAGCCCAAGAAATCCGTCGCACTGAGCGGCACTGCCGCCGGCAACACCGCGCTGTGCACCGTCGGCCGCAGCGGCAACGATCTGCACTATCGCGGCTACGACATCCTCGATGTCGCCGCGCAGTGCGAGTTCGAAGAGATCGCGCACCTGCTGGTGCACGGCAAGCTGCCGACCGCGTCCGAGCTGGTCGCGTACAAGACCAAGCTGAAATCGCTGCGTGGCCTGCCGGCGGCGGTGAAGACCGCGCTCGAGCAGCTGCCGCCGTCGGCGCATCCGATGGACGTGATGCGTACCGGCGTCTCGGTGCTCGGCTGTGTCAAGCCGGAGAAGGATGACCACAATCACGCCGGCGCGCGCGACATCGCCGACAAGCTGATGGCCTGCCTCGGCTCGATGCTGCTGTACTGGTA
>CAMLDZ010000186.1 GCA_946478985.1 uncultured Solimonas sp. | reverse complement strand
CTCGACAGCAGCGGGATGAAGGCGCGGCCGGTGAGGCCGGCGCTGAACATCAGGCGGTCGAGCAGGAAGGCGGCGCGCGGCAGGTAGCCGGATTCTTCGAGAATCAGGATGAACAGGAACAGGATCAGGATCTGCGGCAGGAACACCAGCACGCCGCCGAGGCCGGCGAAGATGCCGTCGACCAGCAGGCTCTTGAGCACGCCCTCCGGCAGGGCGCCCGTGACCGCCTCCGACAGCAGGCCGACGCCGGCCTCGATGCCGTCCATCAGCGGTGCGGCCCACGAGAACACCGCCTGGAAGATCAGGAACATCAGCAGCGCCAGGATCGCCAGGCCGCCGACCGGGTGCAGCGCCACCGCGTCGAGGGCGTCGTCGATCTGCGCGGTGCGGCGCGGCACGGTGACGGCGGCGGCCAGCAGTTCGCGCACTTCGGCGTGCAGATCGGCGTCGACGGCCAGCGGCGCCGGTGGCGGCGGCAGCGCCTGGCGGTCGAGGCGGGCGATCAGACCGGCGGCGCCGTCACGGCGCACCGCGACGGTCTCGACCACTTCCATGCCAAGCCGCGCCGAGAGCCTGGCGACGTCGATGTGGATGCCGCGGCGGCGCGCCGCGTCCATCATGTTCAGTGTCAGCACCATCGGCAGGCCGAGCCGGCGGACCTCCAGCGCGAAGCGCAGGTGCAGGCGCAGGTTGGTGGCGTCGACCACGCAGACCAGCAGGTCAGGACGCGCCTCGCCCGGGTAGCGGCCATAGCAGACGTCGCGCGTGACCATTTCGTCCGGGCTGGTGGCGTCGAGGCTGTAGGTGCCGGGCAGGTCCAGCACCTGCACGACGCGGCCGGACGGCGCGGTGAAGCGGCCTTCCTTGCGCTCGACGGTGACGCCGGCGTAGTTGGCGACCTTCTGCCGCGAGCCGGTCAGCCGGTTGAACAGGGCCGTCTTGCCGCAGTTGGGGTTGCCGACCAGGGCAACGCGCAGCGCCGCCGTGCTCATGCGGCCTCCGAGAGCTGCACGCTGACGCGCTGCGCCTCGCTGCGCCGCAGCGCGAAGCGCGTGTAGCCGATCTGCACCAGCAGCGGATCGCCGCCGACCGGGCCGTGCGTGACCAGGCGGATCGATTCGCCGTTGACGAAGCCGAGGTCGCGCAGGCGCCGGGCGATCGGATCGCCGGGCTGCGCATCCTCCACCGCGAGGACGATGGCGGACTGATGGCGGGACAGCTCGGGCAGACGCATCGGGGTGATCGGCAAAGATGAGAATCGTTATCGTATCACGCAGACGTTTGAGGTCCGCGCGATCCGCAACGGCGCCGGCGAAGGGCGCTACGCCGCGAAGCCGCTGAGCACCAGCTTGCCGTGCGTGTGGCCGCTTTCGATCTGCGCATGCGCGGCCAGCAGATTGCGTGCGTCGATGACGCCGAGTTCGGCGTTCAGCGTCGTGCGCAGCTTGCCGGCATCGAGCAGCTGCGCGACCTCTTCGAGGATCTCGTGCTGGCGCGCCATGTCCGGCGTCTCGTACATGCTGCGCGTGAACATCGATTCCCAGTGGATCGACACGCTCTTGCGCTTGGCCAGACGGAAATCGAACAGCTCGGGATCGTCGATCAGCGCGACGCGGCCCTGCGGCGCCATCGCCTCGATGATCGCCGGCCAGTGCTGGTGCGTCTGCGTGGTGCTGAGCACGTGCGTGACGGCGTCGATGCCGTGGGCGCGCAGTTGCGCGTCGAGCGGCTGGCGGTGATCGAGCACCGCCTGCGCACCGAGCTGCAGGCTCCAGGCGCGGCTTTCGTCGCGCGAGGCGGTGGTGATCACCTGCGCCTGCGTCAGCTGCCGCGCGAGCTGGGTGGCGAGCGAGCCGACACCGCCGCCGCCGCCGATGATCAGCAGGCGCACGGACGCGTCGTTGCGCGGCAGCTGCAGGCGGTCGAACAGCAGCTCCCATGAGGTGACGGCGGTCAGCGGTATGGCGGCAGCCTGCGCGAAGCCCAGCGTCGTCGGCATGTGGCCGACGATGCGCTCGTCGACGCACTGGTACTCGGCATTGGAGCCGGGCCGCTGGATCGCGCCGGCGTAGAAAACGCGATCGCCCGGCTTGAAGTGGCGGACCTGGCTGCCGACCGCATCGACGACGCCGGCGGCGTCGAAGCCGAGTACGCGCGTCGTGCCGGCCGGCGGCGCGATGTTGCGGCGCTGCTTGGTGTCGATCGGGTTGACCGACACCGCCGCGACCTTCACGCGCAGGTCGCGCGCGCCGGGCTCGGGAATGGGCAGCGTGAAATCGACGAGCGCATCGGCGGCGTCCACGGGACCGTTCTTCGTGTAGCCCACCGCGCGCATCGTCGCCATCCTGCTGCTCAGCCCTTGTCGAAACTCAGAGCGCCATTCTTCACATCAACCTGCACGCTGTCACCGGCAGCGAAATGGCCGTCGAGAATCAGCCGCGCCAGCGGGTTCTCGACCAGCGCCTGGATCGAGCGCTTCAGCGGCCGCGCGCCGTAGATCGGGTCGAAGCCGGCTTCGGCCAGGCGGTCGAGCGCCGCGTCGCTGAAGCCCAGTGTGATGCTGCGCTCCGCCAGCCGCTGCACGACATGCTGCGTCTGGATCTTGGCGATCGAGCGGATCTGCGCCGAGCCGAGCGGGTGGAACACCACGGCCTCGTCGATGCGGTTGATGAATTCCGGCCGGAAGTGCTGGCCGACCACGCCCATCACCGCTTCCTTGATGGCGTCGTAATCGCCACGCACCGCGCTGTCCTTGCTCATCATCTCCTGGATCAGCGAGCTGCCCAGGTTGGAGGTCATCACCACCACGGTGTTGCGGAAGTCGACGGTGCGGCCCTGGCCATCGGTCAGGCGGCCGTCGTCGAGCACCTGCAGCAGGATGTTGAAGACTTCCGGGTGCGCCTTCTCGACCTCGTCCATCAGGATCACCGAGTACGGACGGCGACGCACGGCTTCGGTCAGATAGCCGCCTTCGTCATAGCCGACGTAGCCCGGCGGCGCGCCGATCAGGCGGCTCACCGAGTGGCGCTCCATGAATTCGCTCATGTCGATGCGCACCATGGCGTCGGTGCTGTCGAACAGGAAGTTCGCCAGCGCCTTGCACAGCTCGGTCTTGCCGACGCCGGTGGGGCCGAGGAACAGGAACGAGCCGATCGGGCGGTTCGGGTCGGACAGGCCGGCGCGCGAGCGGCGGATCGCGTTGGAGACGGCGCTGATCGCCTCATCCTGCGAGATCACGCGCTCGTGCAGCGCGTCTTCCATGCGCAGCAGCTTCTCGCGCTCGCCTTCGAGCAGCTTGGACACCGGGATGCCGGTCCAGCGCGCGACGATCTCGGCGATCTCGTCCTCGCCGACGCTGGTACGCAGCAGTTCGAACTTCTGCGGCGTGGCGCTGCTGGTCGGCGCCTGCGCGAGGCGCTTCTCCAGCTCGGGAATCTTGCCGTACTGCAGCTCGGCCATCCGTGCCAGATCGCCGCCGCGGCGCGCGCCTTCCAGCTCGATGCGCGCGCGATCGAGTTCTTCCTTGATGCCGGCACTGCCTTCGACCGAGGCCTTTTCCGCCTTCCACTTCTCTTCGAGGTCGGCGTACTCGCGTTCGAGCTTGTTGATCTCGTCTTCCAGCGCGGCGAGCGACTTCTTGGCGCCTTCGTCGTCTTCCTTTTTCAGCGCCTCGCGCTCGATCTTCAGCTGGATCAGCCGGCGGTGCAGGCGGTCCAGCGCCTCCGGCTTGGAGTCGATCTCGATGCTGATCCGCGACGCGGCCTCATCGACCAGATCGATCGCCTTGTCCGGCAGATTGCGATCGGTGATGTAGCGGTGGCTGAGCTTGGCGGCGGCGATCAGCGCGCTGTCGGTGATGTCGACCTTGTGATGCAGCTCGTAGCGCTCCTTGAGGCCGCGCAGGATCGCGATGGTGTCCTCGACGCTCGGCTCGCCGACCAGCAC
>CAMLDZ010000185.1 GCA_946478985.1 uncultured Solimonas sp. | reverse complement strand
CCACCGGCGAGTTCGCCCGGCTGCGCCAGCGGCTGGCGATCGCCCTGGGCGCAGTCGGCGGCGCATTGCTGCTGACCACGGCGCTCAGCGTGTTCGCCTACCGGCGGCTGATCCGGCCCTTGGGCGCGGTATCCGACAGCCTCAGCGCGGTGCTGACCGGCCGGCCGGCCGACACGCGGCTGCCGGAAAGCGAGGACGAGTACGGCGACATCGTCCGGGCCATGCGCCGCATCCAGGCGCAGGCCGATCACATCCGCCGCATCGCCTATCTCGATCCCGGCAGTGGCCTGCCCAACCGCAACAGCCTCGACGCCGAGCTGCGCGAAGTACGGCGCCTGCGGCCGATCGACGGTACGCACGGCCTGGTGCTGATCGGCGTGGATACCTACAGCACGATCCGCAGCGGCTTCGGCACGCGGCTGGCGGAGACGGTGCTGCGCGTCGCCGGCGAGCGCCTGCACGATCTCGACGCGATGCCGGCGCAGACCTTTCGCATCGACGCCGACATCTTCGCGGTGCTGGTCGACCGCGGCCAGTCGGAGGCGGTCACCCGCGCCGATCTCAAGCGCGTCGCCGCCGAGGTGCTGATGCGCCTGGCGCGGCCACTGGAGGTGGAGGAACAGCGCTTCCTGTTGACCTGTGCCGCCGGCGCCGCGATTTATCCGGACGATGCGCGCGACCCGGAGGAGTACGTCAATGTCTGCCTGGAGGCGCTGCGTCAGGCGCGCCTTGAAGGCGGCGGCCATCTGCGCTTCGGCGAGCGCGGCCATACGCACCGGCTGCGCCGCCATCTGGCGCTGACCGAGCAGATCCGCAGCGGCATCCGCCAGGGCCAGTTCGTGCCGTTCTTCCAGCCGATCATCGATATCGCGCGGCGCAAGGTGGTGGCGGCGGAGACGCTGGTGCGCTGGCGCCAGCCCGATGGCCGCGTGACGCTGCCGGGCGAGTTCCTGTTCGTGGCCGAGAATTCGGACCTGATCGCCGACATGACGCGCGACGTGCTGGTCCGCGCCTGCCGCACCTTCAAGGGCTGGAACGATCGCGGGTTCGACATCTACGTGTCGTTCAACCTGTCGACCAAGCTGCTGACGCCGCACATCATGGAGATCGTCCGCGAGGCGCTGCGCGAGAGCAATCTGTCGCCGTCCCATCTGGTTGCCGAAGTCACCGAGACGGCGCTGATGGGCAACATCGACGACGTCAGCCTGATTCTCGACGACCTGCGCAATCTGGGTATACGGCTCAGCCTGGACGATTTCGGCACCGGCTACTCGTCGCTGACGCACCTGTACCGTTTCGACGTCTCCGGCATCAAGATCGATCCGGTGCTGACGCGCGCCGCTGCGCAGAACCAGCGCGTGCAGGAAATCATCCGTGCGATGTCCGCCTTCACCCAGGCCAGCAACCTTGGTCTGGTGATCGAAGGGGTGGAAACCGAGGACGACATCCGCCTGATGCAGAAGCTGGGCGCGCGGATGATGCAGGGCTTTTTCTTCACGCGGGCGCTGCCGGAGGACCAGTTCCTCGAATGGGTCCGCAATTTCGAGTCAGGCGCGCTGGCGGCCTGAACGCCTGCGGCTGAACTGCTGCGCCGGCGGCTGGTCGTAAAGGTTCGCGTTTCTTCGGGCTGATGTTTATGGGGTTTTGCTGGTACCGCGCGCTCGGATCATGCTCCGCGGTCGCCGCCGCCGGCTGCGGCGCTGCGCTGCTGCTGGCTGCCTGCGCGACGACCATGCCCGCCGCCGATGCCCCGCCTGCCACAGGCCCCGCTGTCGACACTGCGCCGCCGCACGCGCGTGCCCCGCTGTTGTCGCCGGTGGCGCTGCGCGACCTGCATGTCGACGGCAATGCCGCAGTGTTCGGCAGCAGCTCCTATCTCAACAGCGGCGTCAGCGTCGCCGGGCTCGACAACCGCCTCAGCTACAGCGCCGGTTATGAATTGCAGCCCGGCGCCCTGATGCCGTCGGCGGCGCAAAGCTGGTCGCCGGCGCTGCCGCAGACGGTCGGCAGCCAGACGCTGAGCCAGCAACTCAATCTCGATCTTGCCTCGCTGTACGGCGCGCCGGTGCTGGTCGGTGCCCGCTATCGGCAGCAGGAGGCGCTGCTGCTCAGCGGCGAGACGCAGCTGGGCCAGCAGTCGATGAATCTGAGCTGGGCGCCGGCCTTCGCGGCGCTGGCGCTGGACTGGATGCCGGAAGGCGCCGGCATCGACCCTTCGCAGGCCCTGCAATGCGATGTCTCGGGCCGGCTGCAGGTGCCGCTGGCGCAATGGGTCGGCGGTCTGCGCGCGCTCAGACTCGACGCCGGCACGCGTGCCTGTCGTGTCGTCGGCAGCGACGAGCGCCTGGCGATGCTCAGCGCCAGCACCTGGGCTGCCGGCATGAACTGGGGTCGGCCTGCCTTGCAGACCAGCCTGCGCGTGCAGGGCGTCACCGCCAATGGCACGGCTGCGGTGGCCGATGGCCTGTCGCCGACGGCGGCAGCGCCGGGGACCGGCTACGAGTTCCAGCTTTCGCAGAGCCGCGCCCTGGGCGACTGGAGCGCGGTTGCCGGCGTCGCCTGGCGGCAGGCGCCGGAGGCGCCGCGGGGCGTGGTCACCGAGGCGATCGGCTCGCCGTGGGCGGCCAGCGCCGAGCTCAGCCGCCGGCTGGCGCAGGCCTCGATCGCCGCGAGCTGGAAGCGCGGCGATCCCTACTGGTTCCTGCCCGACATCAACGAGACCGCAGACCGCTTCGCGGTGACGGTGGACTTCTCGCCATGGGCGGCGCGGCAGTGGAGCACGTACCGGCCGACGCTGGCGATGTCATACAACTGGGCACGCTACGACGACGCCACGACGGGCGGCGACGATCAGTCGATCAACTGGAACGTGTCGATTCCCTGGCGGTAACAGCGAACCGGCGCGGCGGCTCAGCGCATCGGATGCGCCGAGAAGAACGACCATAGCTGATCGTTGGCATTGAGATTGGCTGCCGCGGCGCCGCCGCACTCCTCCTTGATCGCGTCCGCATAAGGCGCGCCGGGCCAGATGTGACCGCCGCCGGCGACGGTGCACAGTTTCACGTCGGCGCCGTCATCGCAGCCCGAATAGGTCGTGCAGCTGGTATCGCCCTGCGTGCTGGGCGCACCCTCGACGGTGCAATGGTTGCGCTCACGCCAGAAGGCGATGTTGTCCGGCACGGCCGAGCGCGGCGGCAGCTGCTGCGCGCCGGTGCTGGGCCCGCCGTCGAACGGAGCGCAGGTGTCGGCGAGGCCGTGCATGTGCAGCACGGGGACCGGGCGCTGCGGCGTGCAGGCGAAGACCGTGCGCTCGCCGCCCAGGGTCAGGTCCTTGTCCATCATCTCGGCGGCAACGGGCGCGATCGCGGCGATGCGGTCGGACAGCTCGCAGGCCAGGCGGTAGGCCATCATGCCGCCGTTGGAGTAGCCGGTCGCGTAGACACGCTTGGGATTGATGGCCAGCACCGCGGCGGTATCGTCGAGCATCGCGCGGATCACCGCGACGTGGTCGATGTTGTCGGTCGTCGCCGGGCGGCAGCAGGCGCCGGCGTTCCACGAGAACAGCTCGTCCTGCGAGCCGGCCGGCGTCAGCAGCACGAAGCCGGCCTGGTTGGCTTTTTGCGGCAACTGCGTGAGCACGTCGTGAACCAGGCCGCCGGTGCCGCCGGCATGCAGTGACAGCACCAGCGACGCCGGGCTGGACGCCAGATTGGTCGGCACGTGGAGGTTGTACTGGTAGGCGACGCCGTTGACGGTCACCGACCGCGTGTAGTCCTTGGCGGGGCTGTCGGGCACATCGCTGCCGTTGTTGCAGGCGCCCAACATGAGGGCTGCGGTGCCGATTGCTAGCCACTTCATAACTTTATTCATGCTTTTCTCACGTTCTGTGCCGATGCCGCCAGCGGTTACAATTCGCGCCCCCACGGAGGACTCCATGAGTGTCATCGCCGAGCGCGCGGCGCAGCGCCGTACGTTCGCCATTATCTCCCACCCGGACGCCGGCAAGACCACGCTGACCGAAAAGCTGCTGCTGTTCGGCGGCGCGATCCAG
>CAMLDZ010000184.1 GCA_946478985.1 uncultured Solimonas sp. | reverse complement strand
CGACTACCTCGACACCGGCCTGTTCCTCGACCACCGGCCGATGCGCCTGCGCCTGCAGCGCGAGGCCGCCGGCAAGCGCGTGCTCAACCTGTTCTGCTACACCGGCGCGGCGAGCGTGCACGCCGCGGTAGGCGGCGCCGCGCAGACGGTGTCGATCGATCTCTCCAACACCTATCTGGAATGGGCGCAGCGCAATCTGCTGCTCAACGATATCCACTCGCGCCAGTACGATCGCCCGCCACCGTCCGGCGAGCGCCTGCCGCAGCACGTGCTGTTCCGCGCCGACTGCCTGCAGTGGCTGGACGACGAGGCCCGGCTGACGCGTCCGCTGCGCTTCGACCTGATCTTCCTGGACCCGCCGACCTTCTCCAACTCCAAGAAGATGGAGGCGACGCTGGACATCCAGCGCGACCATCCCAAGCTGGTCGGCAATGCGATGGCACTGCTGGCGCCGGGCGGCACGCTGTATTTCTCCAGCAACCGCCGCGGCTTCAAGCTCGACCCGCTGCTGGCCGAGCACTACGAGGTCCGCGACATCACCGCGCAGACGCTGGACGAAGACTTCAAGCGCCCGCCGCCGGCGCACAAGGCCTGGGCGATCCGTCACCGCATGTAACGATTCTGCAAAGAAAGCGTCATCGGCGCGGCCTAGGCTCCGCGCGCCGATGACCGTCGCCACCCCACCCTTCACTGCCGCTCCGCCTCGCTCCGGCACCGACCGGATCGCCGGGCTGCTGCTGCACGTACAAGCGCTGCCGCTGAGCGCCAGTGTCAGCGACGCCGCCGACGCTCTGCTCGATCCGCGACACGCCCGCCTGCTGTGCCTTCCCATCGTCGATGGCAACGGCCGTGCCGTCGGCACCATCAGCCGCCACGGGCTGAACGACATCTTCCTGCGCCGCTTCGGCCGCGAGCTGTTCGGCAGCCGGCCGGTGACTGCGATCATGAATGCGGCGCCGCTGCGTGTTGCCGTCGACATGTCGCTGGAAGTGGCGGCGCGCGACGTCGCCGCCAAGCTAGGCGCGCCGGTGACGGAGGATTTCGTGATCGAGGATGGCGGTCGCTATGCCGGCATGGGCGTGGTGATCGACCTGATGTCGGCGCTGCAGCGCCGCGTCGACGACGCCTTCCGCCAGTTGCAGGGCTCGCAGGCACAGCTCGTGCAATCGGAGAAGATGGCGTCGCTGGGCCAGATGGTCGCGGGTGTCGCGCACGAGATCAACACGCCGCTCGGCTACGTCCGCAACAATGTCGAGGTCGTCCGCGAGCTGTTCGAGGAGGGCGTCGCCGCGCTCGGCGAGCACCTGAAGCTGCAGCAGATGCTGCTGGCCGACGCGATCGACGAACATGCCATCACTGCCCAGCTGACCCGCTGCGCCGATCTGCCTCCGGGATTCGAGGAACCGGCATTGCTGGCCGACACTCGAGCCCTGTTTCGCGACACGCTGCATGGTGTCGACCAGATCCGTGACCTGGTCGTCAACCTGCGCAACTTCGCCCGCCTTGATCTCTCCCGTACTGCAGAGGTCTCGCTCAACGATTGCCTTGACCAGACGCTGGTGATCGCCAACAACGCGATCCGGCATCGCCTGCAGGTGATCAAGCGCTACGGCGAGCTGCCGCCGGTGCGCTGCTCGCCTTCGCAGATCAATCAGGTGCTTCTCAACCTGATCACCAACGCCGCGCAGGCCGTGGCCGAGCAAGGTGGCCGCCTGCTGCTGAAAACCGAGGCCGACGCTCGCCGCGTGCTCGTGCACGTGCAGGACAACGGCCGCGGTATCGCGCCCGAGCATCTGCAGAAGATCTTCGACCCGTTCTTCACCACCAAGCCGGTCGGCCAAGGCACCGGCCTGGGCCTGTCGATCGCGCACCAGATCGTGCAGGCGCATGGCGGCAGCCTGCACGTGGTCTCCGAAGTCGGCCGCGGTACCAAGTTCGTCGTCGCCCTACCGCGCGAGGGCGTGACGGAGAAGCCGGCGTGAGCAAGCCGCGCCTGCTGCTGGTCGATGACGAGGAGCGCATCCTGCGCTCGCTGTCGATGCTGTTCCGCGGCCGCTACGAGCTGATGGTGACCACCGACTGCGGCGCCGCATTGCGGGCCGTCGCCAGCTCGCGCGTGCACGTCGTGGTCAGTGACCAGCGCATGCCGCAGATGCGCGGCGCCGAGCTGCTGCGCCAGGTGCGCGAGCGCTCGCCGCAGACGATGCGCATCCTGCTGACCGGCTATTCCGAACTCGACGCGGTGGTCGCCTCCGTCAACGAGGGCGAGATCTTCCGCTTCGTCACCAAGCCCTGGGACGCGGCCGAGCTGAGCAACACGGTGCGCCAGGCGGCGGAGATCGCCGGCTCCCTGTTCGCCGCCGACGCGCCGGCGCCGCAGCCTGCCGTCGCCGCGCCGGACGCCGCCGAAGCGGTCCTGGTCATCGACGACGACGCCGAAGTCTACGAATCGGTGGTGCACACCCTGGGCGGCCTGCCGGGTGCGCCGGCGCCGCAGGCAATCTGGGCGCGCAGCATCGACGAGGCGCTGGCGGCGCTGGAGCGGCATCCGGTCGGCGTGGTCGTCTCGGAAATGGCAGTGCGCGGCGAGAATCTGGGCAGCCTGCTCAAGCCGCTGAAGGCCCAGCGCCCCGAGATCGTGACGATCGTCCTGACGCCGTTCGACGACGTCTCGGCGTTCATCGGCCTGATCAATCAGGCCCAGGTCTATCGCCTGCTGCCCAAGCCGCTGCGCCGCGGCGCCTTCGGCATGAGCCTGGCCAGCGCCCTGCGTCACCATCGTCAGCTGCGTGGCGCACCGGTCTTGCGCCATGCGCATGCGGTCGAACTGTCACGCGAGCGTGCCGACACCGGACTGGCCAACCGCATCGCCGGACTGATGTCGCGTCTGCGCGGAAAAACAACCTGAACAGACGCTGATCGCTGTCCGGCGCGTGATTCCGATCACAAACTCACAGTTGGCTATGATGCGCGCTCATTTTTAGGAAGAGCCGCTATGAGCTTGTTTCGCTTTGCTTGTTTCGCCCTCGCCGGAAGCCTGCTGAGCACTGCCGCCGACGCCGCGAGCGGCGTCGAGGTATGCAAGCTGTTTCGCGCGCAGCAGTGGCAGCCGGTCGGCGAAATGGGCATGGGCGAGTGCCTGCGGCTGATCGCCGCCACCGAATCGGCGCAGGACGGCTCCGAACTGCGCTTCGGCTTCTGGGGTGACACGCCGCTGGCGGCCAGCGACCAGGGCTACTTCCGTTCCGACAACGGCGGCCGCCGCTGGACGCCGCTGCCGGCCAGCTCGATTCCGCCGCCGCCGGCACCGGCTGTCGCCGCCGTCGCCCCGGCGCCGGGCCCCGCGTCCAGCGAGCCGGTGCCGCCCGTCGCCCCGGCGCCCGTCACGCCGGCGCCCGCCAGGAAGCTGGAAACCGCCAAGCCCGCGGTACCGCCGCCGGCTGAGCCGGTGATCGCCACGCCGCCTGCAGCGGCTGTCGTCGTACCGACGCCGCCGGCCGCCACCCAGCCTAAGGCGACATCGCCGGCCAAGAGCGCCAACAAGAAGAACGAGCCGGCCCGCAAGACGCCGGCGCCGGCGGCCGTCGCAGTGGTCGAGCCCGCCGCGCCGCCGGCAGTGCCGCTCGCGGCAACGACCGAAGCCGCCCAGCCGGCAGCGGTACCTGCCCCGGTCGCGGCTCCGGCTCCGGCTCCGGCAGTCGACAAGCTGGCGCTCGCCGAAGCCAAGCGCCAGCAGGATGAGGCACGCCGCGCCGCCAGCGCGGCGGTTCCCAGCGCGCCGCCGGCCTCGCCGACCGTGGTCACGCAGGCCGCCAACAACGTCGCGCTGGTGCCGCCGCCGGCACCCGCCGCACCATCGGCCAAGACCGCCACGCCGGCCACGGTCGGCTCGCTGGCGTCCTGCGATCTGCGCATCGGCCGCCGCTGGCAGTCGCTCGACCAGACCAGCTTCGAGGCCTGCGTCGATGCGCTGGCCGGCACCGCCTCGGGCGAGTACGACGCCAACGGCCTCAAGCACGGTTACTGGGGCGGCACCTTCCTGATCGCCGATCGCACCGCGATCTACCGCTCGGTCGACGGCAACGCCTGGGTCAAGCTGCGCGACCGCGCGGCACCCTGAGCCCCCGGGCGCACACACCG
>CAMLDZ010000183.1 GCA_946478985.1 uncultured Solimonas sp. | reverse complement strand
TTCCACAAGCGCTCGCGATAGATCAGCACCACCGCCAGCATCGCGCCGGCCTGGATGCCGACGTTGAACAGGTCGGAACGGTGGCCGAGCCAGTGCTCGGCGATCAGCAGATGGCCGGTACTGGAGATCGGCAGGAACTCGGTGATGCCCTCGATGATGCCGAGCCAGATGACGTCGATCAGGCTGTTCACGTGGTTGTTACACTCCGGGTCATGAAAAAGGACGCGCAAGAATACAGGGCCGCGCCGTGAAATCGCCCGCAACAACCGCACCGGTCGTGCTGATCACCGGCGCTGCGCGGCGCATCGGCGCGGTGATCGCGCAGACTCTGCATGGCGACGGCTGGAACGTGGTGATCCACGCGCATCGCTCGGCAGCCGAGGGCGAGCGACTGGTGGCTGCGCTGAATACGCAGCGTGCCGATTCCGCGCAGCTGCTGACCGCCGACCTCGGCGCCGCCGCCGCGCTCGAATCGCTGGCGCAGGCCGCGCATGCGCGCTGGCAGAGGCTCGACGCCCTGGTCAACAACGCCTCGAGCTACTTCAAGACGCCGCTGGGCACGCTGACCGCCGCGCAACTGGACGATCTGCTGTCATCCAACCTGCGCGCGCCACTGCTGCTGACGCAGGCCTGCTTCCCGCTGTTCGGCGAACAGGGCGCGGTGGTCAATATCGTCGATACGCAAGTGCGCCGGCCGCATCCGCCGTTCACCGCCTACTTCGCCGCCAAGGCCGGCCTGTGGGCGCAGACCGAGGCGCTGGCGCTGGAAATGGCGCCACGGGTGCGCGTCAACGCCGTCGCCCCCGGCCACACCCTGTGGGCCGATCATGATGGCGGCATCGCCGCCGCCGAGCAGCCGGAGGAGCTGGCGAGAATTCCCTTGCGGCGCTTGGCGAGCCCGGACGACATCGCCCGCGCCGTGCGCTTCCTGCTGTCGGACCAGGCGTCCTACATCACCGGCGCGATCCTGCCGGTCGATGGTGGCTTGCGTCTGCGCTGAGCGTTCAGCCCAGCTGCAGGTATTCCAGGGTCTCGCCCAGGAAAGCCGCCTCCGGTCCGAAGCGGCGCTCGTGAAAATGCGCGTGGCCGCTGCCGTCGATGGCGAGCACGGTGCTACTGCGTGTGCCGTACTCGGTGCTGCGAATGAACGGCGACGACAGGAAGCGTTCGCGATCGAGGCCGAAGCCGGTGTCCGGCAGTTCGGCGTCGGCCGCCGGCCTGGGATCGGCCAGGGCCGCGAACAGCGGCGCGAAATCGGTGTCGCCTTCGCTGACCCACTGTTGCAGCCGGGACTTGAGCCGCAGCAGCTTCGGCCACGGTGTATCGAGGCTGGCGTTGCTGACCGCATACACGCCTGCCGGCAAGGGCTGCACGGCCAGTTCGGGTCGATTGCTGAGGTACCAGGCGCCGCCGGGGCCGCCGATCAGGAGATTGAAGCCGGCGTAGCGCATCGCCTCGCCCTGCAGCCATTGCGCGTAGCTGGCCGCATCGAGATCGCCGCGCAGGTAGTCGGAGATCAGCGCACCCCGTGATGGCGCGCGCGGGTCCGGCGGCTCCATCCGCCGCACATTGGTGACCGCCGCCCAGCGGCCGCCGCGCGCACAGGCCAGCCAGCTGCCGTGCTGCTGCAGGTCGCGGCCACCGAACAGCTGCGGCGCGTCGTCCCAGTACGAGGCCGGGGCGGTCGGCCGTGCATGGAATTCGTCGCGGTTGGCCGCCATGACGAGGGAGAAACGCGGATGCGCGTCGAGTGCGAAAGCGATCAAACACATGGCGGCGATGGTACGTGTTTTATTCAGACGAAGCGCCTAGAGTGAGTTCATGAAAAAGCACCACAAGCTGAGCGATTACGAGGCCGCGCGCTGGCACGAGATCGAGCGCTGGCGCGCCGCGCCGCCGGACTGGGGCACGCAGGTGCTGGCCGGCCCGAGCCGGATCGCCGCGCTGGCGGCGCAGAAGCTGGTGCCGGAGTCGGCCCTGCGGGCGGCGATGCGTGGTGTCGACCAGGCTGCCGGCTGGAGCTCGGCGCAGGCCGATGTGCTGCGCGCCGCCGGCGTCGCCGGGCTTGACGAGGTTGCCGCGCTGCCGCTGCAGGAGTGCGACCGCCTGGCGCGCCGCGTCGGTCGTCGCGCGATGGCGCTCGGCGGTACCGGCGGCGCGCTGTTCGGCGTCGGCGGCGCGCTCGGCCTGGCCGCCGATGTGCCGAGCCTGTTGACGCTGGCCTTGCGCACCATCCACCGCAGCGCCTTTTGCTACGGCGAGGACTGGCGCGACGACGCCGAGCGCAGTCTGGCCATCGGCGTGTTCGCGCTGGCCTCGGCCAACTCGCAGGAGGAAAAGCTGAGCGCCTGGCAGGCGCTGACCGAGCAGGGCGATCTGCTCGGCGCTGCCTGGCGCGACGGCATCGAGCGCGTCGCCGAGCGCCATCTGGCCAAGGAAGCCACGCAGTTCAGCCTGAAGACCCTGGCGCAGCGCATCGGGCTCAATCTCGGCCGGCGCAAGGTGCTGGGCGTCGTGCCCTTGCTCGGCGCGGCGATCGGCGGTGCCGTCAACGCCGGCTATCTGCACGACATCGCCGTGGTGGCGCGCCACGTGCTGCAGTACCGCTGGCTGCTGCGCCAGCATCCGGAACTGGCGCCGGGCACGTCACGGGGCAGTCATCTGGCTGTCATAGACTGATCGGTGCCCAGTCCCCAGCGTAGATGTCGCCGAGCGTGCATGTCGCCATGAAAACCCCACCCGAGCTTGAACTGCAGCCCGCCGACCTGTTCCTGAACCGCGAACTGAGCCTGCTCGAGTTCAATCGCCGCGTGCTGGCGCAGGCGCTCGATGAGGCAGTGCCGCTGCTGGAGCGCCTGAAGTTCCTCTGCATCTCCAGCGCCAACCTCGACGAGTTCTTCGAGATCCGTGTCGCCGGCCTGCAGCAGATGGCGGAACTCAACCCGGCCAACCGCGGCGCCGACGGCATGACGCCGGCGGAGACCCTGGCGGCCATCAGCACGCGCGCGCATGCGCTGGTCTCCGAGCAGTACCGCGTCTTCAACGAGGTCCTGATTCCGGCACTGGAGCGCGAGCGCATCCGCTTCGTCCGTCGCAGCGAGTGGACGCCCGAGCAGGATGCCTGGCTGCGGCATTACTTCCAGAACGAGCTGGCGCCGGTGCTGTCGCCGATCGGCCTGGACCCGGCGCATCCGTTCCCGCGGATCCTCAACAAGTCGCTGAACTTCATCGTCCAGTTGTCGGGCAAGGACGCCTTCGGCCGCAACACGGGCTTTGCCGTCGTGCAGGCGCCGCGTGCGCTGCCGCGGCTGATCCAGATCCCGCGGGAGATCGCCGGCAGCGGGCCGTACGATTTCGTGTTCCTGTCGAGCGTGATCCACGCGTATGTCGACGAACTGTTCCCCGGCATGGAGGCCGGCGGCTGCTTCCAGTTCCGGCTGACCCGCAACTCCGACCTGCTGGTGGACGAGGAAGAAGCCAAGGATTTGATGGAGGCGCTCGAAGGCGAGCTCTCGCAGCGGCAGTGGGGCGACATCGTGCGCCTCGAAGTCGCACACAACTGTCCCGAGCAGATGTGGCAATACCTGATGGACGTCGCGCAGCTGTCCGCCGATGACGTGTTTCAGGTCAATGGCCCGGTCAATCTCAACCGCCTGATGGCGATCCCGGACATGGTCGATCGTCCGGACCTCAAGTACCCGGCCTTCACGCCGCGGCTGCCGAAGGCACTGGCCGGCGACATCTTCGCGGCGATCCTCGAGCGCGATCAGCTGCTGCATCACCCCTACGACTCGTTCGCGCCGATGATCGAGTTCCTGCGCCAGGCGGCGCGCGACCCGCGCGTGCTGGCCATCAAGCAGACGCTGTACCGCACCGGCGACCAGTCGGCGATCGTCGACGCGCTGAGCGAAGCGGCCAGCAACGGCAAGGAAGTCACTGTCGTCGTCGAGTTGCGCGCCCGTTTCGACGAGGCCAACAACATCGACCTCGCCGAAAAGTTGCAGGACGTGGGTGCGCACGTCGTCTACGGCGTGGTCGGCTACAAGACGCACGCCAAGATGTGCCTGATCGTGCGTCGCGAGGACGGTGCCTCGGGCTTGCGCTACTACGCGCATCTGGGCACCGGCAATTACCACCCCAAGACCGCGCGCCTGTACACCGACTACGGCTTCTTCACTGCCGACGGCGCGATCTGCCGCGACGTGCACGCGGTGTTCCTGCAGCTGACCAGCCTCGGCAAGGTCACCAAGCTCAACCGCCTGCTGCAGTCGCCGTTCACACTGGCCGGGGAGCTGCACGCCAAGATCGAGCGCGAGATCGACCATGCGCGCAACGGCCGCCCGGCGCAGCTGATCGCCAAGATGA
>CAMLDZ010000182.1 GCA_946478985.1 uncultured Solimonas sp. | reverse complement strand
GCGTTAACAGGCCCTAGAACGAGAAGCCGGCGATCGCCTGCGGCCGCGCGCCGAGATCCTCGTGCAGCACCTGCGCCAGCCGCGCGACGTGCTGGCGCAGCTCCGGCACTGCGGTGGCCTCCCAGTCGCGATGCTTGAGGAACGGGCCGACGTAATGCAGCCAGCGTGAGGGCGCGCCGCCGCGCTCGCGCAGCGCGTAGCGCTCGTCGATCTCGAACCCCAGGCCCATGCGGTCCGGCAGCAGCAGGCCATCCTCGCGCAGGCCACCGAGCAGCGGATCGCGCAACTGGCGGGTATCGCTGTCCGGGCCGGTGCAGTTGATGACGGTGCCGACGCCCAGGCTCTCGGCCCGCACCGCGCCGCGGCGACGGAACTGCACGCGCACAGTGTCGGGCGCTTCCTCGTAGGCGGTGACGCGGCCGGCGATCAGCTGCAGACCGCCGGCGCTGACCTCGTCCTGCAGGCGCTGGCCGAGTTCCGGCGCGCAGCGATGCCGGTGCGTTTCCCAGTAGGCGCGAGCGTGACGCATGAAGCGGCGGCGCTCGTCCGGCGGCAGCGCCTGCCACAGGGCCGGGGTGTCGGCGCGCAGGCCGCCGACGATGTCGCGCCAGTCGCCGCCCTGCCGGGCATGCGCGGCAATGGCGGCGCGCGTGGCGCGCAGATAGTTGCGCGCGGTGGGCCGCGCCAGCATGCGCTGCGGCAGGCGCGGGTCGTAGACGGGCGGGGTTTCCAGCTCGCGATGCGCCTGCGGCATCAGGCCGCGGCGCGACAGCGCGTAGATCGGCGCGCGATGGCCGCGGTCGCGCAGGTCCAGGACGATGTCGAGCATCGTCAGGCCGGTGCCGACCAGCAGCACCGGCTGGTCCGGCCGCACCACCCACAGCGCGTCCGGCCGCCAGGGATCGCGGACGTAGCGCGGGCTCGAATAGAAGCCGCGTTGCTCGGGCGCGATCGGCGGATCGGCCGGCGCGTAGTGGCCCATGCTCAACACCACGCGATCGGCATCGAGCGCGTCGCCATTGGCCAGCACGATGCGCGCGCCGCGCTGCTGCGGAACGATGCGGTTGACGTCGCCGACCATCGCACGAAAGCGCAGGCCGCTGCCGGCCTGCACCGCCGCATTGCTCAGCAGCCATTCCAGATAGTCCCCGTACAAGCGCCGCGACACGAAGCTGCCGGCCTGTACGCGCGGATCCTGGCGCTGCGCGAACTCGAGGAAGCCGCCTTCGTCGCCGGGCAGCGCGCCCATGCGCGCGGCCGGCACGTTGAGCACGTGCGCCGCCGTGCGGGTGCCGTAGGCGACGCCGCGCGCGAGCAGGCCGGAGCGGTTGACCAGCACCACCTGCAGCGGCGTGGTCGGCGGCCGGCGCAGCAGGTGCACGGCCAGCGTGGTGCCGCAAAAGCCGGCGCCGATGATTGCGATCGTGGTCATGGCGGCACCGCGCTCAGGGTGCGTCGGCGAAGCGGTCGGTGGCCGCGATCAGCGCCGACAGGATGCCCGGCTCGCTGGCGGCATGGCCGGCGTCGCCGATGACGTGGAAGTCGGCTTCCGGCCAGGCGCGATGCAGATCCCAGGCCGAACGCATCGGGCACACCACGTCATAGCGGCCCTGCACGATGACGGCCGGAATGTGGCGGATGCGCTCGATGTGGGCGAGCAGCTGGTCGTCGCGCTCGAAAAAGCCCTTGTTGACGAAGTAATGGCATTCGATGCGCGCGAAGGCGTCGGCGAAGTGGCCCTCGCCGAAGCGGGTGATCATGTCGGCATTGGGAAACAGCTTGCTGGTCGAGCCCTCCCAGATGCTCCAGGCGCGCGCGGCGGCGCTGCGCACCGCGGGGTCGTCGCTGGTCAGGCGACGGTGATAGGCGGCCAGGTAGTCGCCCCGTTCGTCGGGCGGGATGGCCTGCTCGTAGGTTTCCCAGGCGTCCGGATAGATCCAGTTGCAGCCCTGCTGGTAGAACCAGTCGATCTCGGCGCGGCGCAGCAGGAAGATGCCGCGCAGCACCAGCGCGCGGCAGGCCTGCGGATGCGTCTGCGCGTAAGCCAGCGCCAGCGTCGAACCCCAGGAGCCGCCGAACACCACCCAGCGCTCGATACCCAGCGTCTGGCGAATGGTCTCCATGTCGGCGACCAGATCCCAGGTGGTGTTCTCGCGCAGCTCGGCGTGCGGCGTAGAACGACCGCAGCCGCGCTGGTCGAACAGCACGATGCGATAGCGCTGGGGGTCGAAGAACTGGCGGTGCCAGGGCTCGGTACCGCCGCCGGGGCCGCCGTGCACGAACACCACCGGCGTACCTTGCGGATTGCCGCTCTCCTCGACATAGATCGAGTGCAGCGCGGAGACCCGCAGATGCTGCGTGCGGTACGGCTCGATCGACGGATACGGCAGCGGCATGGCTATCGAGGCCTCGGGCGACGGGCGGGTGATGTGGCTAGCTTAGCGTCGCAGGCCGTCGATTGCCGCATCCACAGGCCGGCAGTACCATCGTTTTGGCATTCATTTTCAATTCAGCCGCAGGCCTGGAGTCACGGTGTTCGAGCAAGCCAAGGGGTATCTCGCTGCAGGCCTTCTCACCGGCGCCTGCAGCCTGGCATGGGCGCAGACGCCGGAGCTCGCGTCCGCCGCCACCGCCAGCGTGCCGGATGCGGTTACGGCTCCGGCCGCCGTCTCCGTGCCCAGCCTCGCGGCACCGGCCGCCGTGCCGGCCAGCGCACCGAGCGCCAGCGTGCCGGATGCGCGCTTTCCGCGCTATGACGCGCTCAAGCCCAACGTGACGTTCTGGACGCGGGTATTCAGCCACTACTCGGAACTGCAGAGCGTGGTCCACTCGACGCTGTATCCGAGCAAGGTGTTCACGGTGCTGGACTACCGCGAGCAGGCGCTGTCGACCAACAAGTTCGCGCTCGACAAGCAGCGTCGCGTCGAAGAGAGCGACACCAAGGAGCGCATCGATGCGCTGCTCAAGCGCGTGCACGCCAAGCGCTATGCGCCGGAGACAATGAGCGCCGACGAGCGCCGCATCTACGATCTGTTTGCCGACGTCGCCGACGACAACAAGTTCGACAGGATGATCGGCACGGTGCGCGTGCAGCGCGGCCTCAAGGAGCGCACAGAGAACGCGCTGGAGGTGTCCAACCGCTATCTGCCGACCATGGAGCAGACCTTCAAGAGCTACGGCCTGCCGGCGCAGCTGACGCGGCTGCCGCTGGTCGAGTCGAGCTTCAATCTGCAGGCCTATTCGAAAGCCGGCGCCGCCGGCATCTGGCAGTTCATTCCATCGTCGGCGCGCATTTACATGCGTCTGGACGATGTGGTCGACGACCGCCGCGATCCCTGGACCTCCACCGACGGCGCCGCCCGCCACCTGCGCGACGACTACGCCAAGCTGCAGGACTGGCCGCTGGCGATCACCGCCTACAACCACGGCCGCAACGGCATCGCCCGCGGCCTGGAAGAGACCCGCGGCAAGACCCTGGTCGACCTGATCGACCGCTATGAGGGCAAGCGCTTCGGCTTCGCTTCGAAGAACTATTACGCGGAATTCCTCGCCGCCGTCGACATCGAGCGCGCCTACCGCGAGCGCCAGGGCGCTGCGCGCAATGCCAACCCCTTCGAGTTCGAAGTCGTCGAGACCAAGCACTACGTGCCCTACGACACGCTGCGCAAGCTCTGCGGGGCCAGCGACGAGGCCTTCCAGCGCCTCAACCCGGCCTACCGGCCGGAAGTGATCGAGGGCAAGCTCTACGTGCCGCCGGGCCACCTGATCCGCATCCCCGCCGGCAGCGCCCGCGGCTTCGAGCTGGGCTACGCCAGGCTCGGCAGCCACGAGCGCTTCGACAGCCAGCGTGCGCTGTTCCTGCTGCACAAGGTCGGCAAGGGCGACACCATCGGCCGGCTCGCGCGCGAGTACGGCGTCTCGCAGAGCGCCATCCTGGGCGCCAATACGCTGAAGTCGGCGCATTCGCTGCGCATCGGCCAGGTGCTGAAGATTCCGCCGAAGCAGGAGCGGCGGCCGGCGCCGATCAGCATCGCGGTCGGTGAATCGACGCCTACGCAGACGCTGGCGCAGAAGATCAGCGAGGCCAAGTCCGAGCAGCGCGCCAACGACAGCGCGCAGATCAAGGGCGCGACGCCGAAAAAGAAGTCCGCCTACCGCACGCACAAGGTCAAGGCCGGCCAGACGCTGAGCGGCATCGCGCAGCAGTACAAGGTCTCGGTCAAGTCGCTGCAGCGTGCCAACAACCTCGGCAGTTCGAGTGCGCTGCGCATCGGCCAGAAGCTCAAGGTGCCGCAGGACGCATGAAGCTTTCGGCAACCGCTAGGGCCTGTTAACGCTATGGCCGCCGCTGCGACGGAGACCGTTTTGGCGCAG
>CAMLDZ010000181.1 GCA_946478985.1 uncultured Solimonas sp. | reverse complement strand
GTCGGCACGCTGCTGGCGCTGGGCGTCAACCGCAATCTGGAAATGCGCGACGACTAAGTACGCGCCGGAGGAGGCGCTGCGCACGCCGCCGCACGGGCGCCGTCAGCGCAGCAGCGACGGTGCCGCACGCTGTGCGCAATGCGTGCGCTCGCAGACCTTGCAGCCGACGCCGATCGGCGTCGCCGCGCCCGGCGCCGACAGATCCAGACCGCGCGAGTAGACCAGGCGGTGGGCGTGGCGCAGGTCGCAGCCCAGGCCCACCGCGAAGGTCTTCTGCGGCCGCCCGTAGCCCAGCGCGCCGCTGACCACCTGCCGCGCGATCCAGAAATAGCCGCGGCCGTCCGGCATCTGGGCGATCTGCGTCAGCACCCGCTGCGGCTGGCTGAAAGCCTCGTAGACGATCCATAGCGGACAGCTGCCGCCGACGCGCGAGAAATGGAAGTCCGCCGCCGAATGGCGCTTGGAAACATTGCCGGCGCGATCGACGCGGACGAAGAAGAACGGCAGCCCCGGCGCGCCCGGCCGCTGCAGGGTCGAAAGCCGGTGACAGACCGCCTCGAAGCCGACGCCGAAACGATGCGCGAGCCGCTCGATGTCGTATGACAGCGCCTCCGCCGCCTGCAGAAACGCCGAATAGGGCATCACCAGCGCCCCGGCGAAGTAGTTGGCCAGGCCGATGCGTGCCAGCCGCCGTGATTCCTCGTTGCTGAAGCCGCCGTCGGCGATCAGCGCGTCCAGCGTGCCGCGCAGTTCCAGATGCGCCAGCTGCACCGCCATCTGGAACGCCTGCTGGCCGGCACGCAGCGAGTCCGGCAGCGTCAGCGTGCGCGTGCGCGCGTCGAACTGCTGCTTGTCCTGCGCGGCGTCGGCGCTGGCGACGGCAACGTGCAGGTCGTGGCGCTCGAGCAGGCGCTGCGCCAGCCGCGGCGCGACGTCGCCGATGGTCATCGCGCTGTCGCGGAAGATTGCCTCGGCGGCCTCGTCGAGTTCGGCGACGTGGTTGTGGCGGCGATTGAGGTAATCGCGCACCTCGTCATGCGCGCCGGGCAAGGCGAACGAGGCGAGCTTGTGGCCGTCACCGAGCTTGGCGGCGAGCGAGTCGGCACGCTCGGTGGTCAGGCGGAAGCGGCGGTGCAGATCGACCAGCGCGCGGGCGACGCCGGGCATGTTGGCCGCCAGCGCGCGCATCTCCGCCACCGAAGCGCCTTCGCCGCCGATCTCGGCCAGCACCTCGCGCATTTCGCCGATCAGCTGCGCTTCCTCGTCATCGGAAAACATCTGCACATCGATGCCGAACTGGGCGTTGATGCGCAGCAGGATCGGCACCGTCAGCGGCCGCTGGTTGCGCTCGATCTGGTTCAGGTAGCTCGGCGAAATGCCCAGCCGCTGCGCCAGCGCCACCTGGCTGATGCCGCGCTCCTCGCGCAGCCGCTGCAGCCGCACCCCCATGAAGGTCTTTGCCATCGCAGTCTTCGCAATATTTGCAAATTTGTGCGAATGGCTTCGCATTCATTTGCCAATTCAGTGGTTTAAGTCATCTTCTCGATGCGAATAATGCAAAACCTATTGGCGTCTGAACAGTCCCTGCGCGCCCTTTTTACCTGGAGCCTTCCGATGTCCTCGACCGCTGCGAACAAAACCATTCCCACCGTAAAGCTGCTGATCGGCGGCGAGTGGGTTGAATCCAAGACCACGCAGTGGCGCGACGTGATCAACCCGGCCACGCAGGAAGTGCTGGCCCGCGTGCCGTTCGCCACGCAGCAGGAACTGGACGCCGCCGTCGCCGCCGGCAAGACCGCGTTCAAGACCTGGCGCAAGACCCCGATCGGCGTGCGCGCGCGCATCTTCCTCAAGTACCAGCAGCTGATCCGCGAGAACATCAAGGAGCTGGCGGCGATCCTCACCGCCGAGCAGGGCAAGACCTTGCCGGATGCCGAAGGTGACGTGTTCCGCGGCCTGGAGGTGGTCGAGCACGCCGCCAACATCGGCACGCTGCAGATGGGCGAGCTGGCCAACAACGTCGCCACCGGCGTCGACACCTACACGCTGCTGCAGCCGCTGGGCGTCTGCGCCGGCATCACGCCGTTCAACTTCCCGGCGATGATCCCGCTGTGGATGTTCCCGATGGCGATCGCCACCGGCAATACCTTCGTGCTCAAGCCGTCGGAACAGGATCCGCTGGTGACGGTGCGACTGGTCGAGCTGGCGCTGCAGGCCGGCATCCCGGCCGGCGTGCTCAACGTGATCCACGGCGGCGAGACCATCGTCAACGGCATCTGCGATCACCCGGATATCCAGGCGGTGTCGTTCGTCGGCAGCACCCGCGTCGGCACGCACGTCTACCGCCGCGCGACGCTGGCCGGCAAGCGCGCGCAATGCATGATGGGCGCCAAGAACCACGCCGTGGTGCTGCCGGACGCCAACAAGGAGCAGACGCTCAATGCGCTCGCCGGCGCCGCCTTCGGCGCGGCCGGTCAGCGCTGCATGGCGGCGTCGACGCTGGTGCTGGTCGGCGAAACCCGCGAATGGCTGCCGGAGCTGGTGGCCAAGGCGAAAACACTGAAGGTCAACGCCGGCAGCGAGGCCGGCACCGACGTCGGCCCGGTCGTCTCCTGCTCGGCGCTGGAGCGCATCTCCTCGCTGATCGAGACCGGCATCGGCGAAGGCGCCAAGCTGGAACTCGACGGCCGCCGGCCGAACGTGCCGGGCTACGAGCAGGGCAACTTCGTCGGCCCGACCATCTTCTCGGGCGTCAAGCCCGGCATGGCGATCTACGACCAGGAAATCTTCGGACCGGTGCTGGTGGTGCTCGAAGCCGATTCGCTGGAAAGCGCAATCGAGCTGGTCAACCGCAATCCCAACGGCAACGGCGTGGCGCTGTTCACGCAGTCCGGTGCGGCGGCGCGCAAGTTCCAGGAAGACATCGACGTCGGCCAGGTCGGCATCAACGTGCCGATCCCGGTGCCGGTGCCACTGTTCTCGTTCACCGGCTCGCGCGCCTCCAAGCTCGGCGACCTGGGCCCCTACGGCAAGCAGGTGATCCTGTTCTACACGCAGACCAAGACGGTGACGCAGCGCTGGTTCGACGACTCGACGCTGAGCGTCGGCGTCAACACCACGATCTCGCTGCGCTGATTCCCACACCCCAACCCCTCTCCCGCAGGCGGGAGAGGGGCTCGAAGACGCCGCGGAACCATTCCCCTCTCCCGCTTGCGGGAGAGGGGTCAGGGGTGAGGGCAAGCGCCTCACCGCATCACGTTCGAGCCCAGCCATGGAATTCGCACTCAGCGCCGATCAACTCGCCTTCCAGGATGCCGCGCGCAGCTTTGCCCGCGGCGAGCTGGCGCCGCATGCCGCGCACTGGGACGAGCATTGCGAGTTTCCACTCGCGGCGATCGCGCGCGCCGGCGAGCTGGGCTTCTGCGGCATCTACACACCGGAGGCGCTCGGCGGCCTGGGCCTGACGCGGCTCGACGCCGCGATCATCCTCGAAGAGCTGGCGGCCGGCTGCACCAGCACCGCGGCCTACATCAGCATCCACAACATGGTGACGTGGATGGTCGCCAGCTTCGCGCCGGAAACCTTCGCGCGCGAGTGGGCACCACAGCTGGCATCCGGCACCAAGCTCGGCAGCTACTGCCTGACCGAACCCAATGCCGGTTCCGACGCCGCCTCGCTGAAGACCCGCGCGGTCAGGCGCGGCGACCGTTACTACCTTTCCGGAGCCAAGGTCTTCATCTCCGGCGCCGGCGCCACCGACATGCTGGTGGTGTTTGCCCGCACCGGCGATGACGGCGCCAAGGGCGTGTCCGCATTCGCGGTGCCGGCCGATTCGCCGGGCATCGGCTTTGGCAAGAAGGAACACAAGATGGGCTGGAACAACCAGCCCACGCGCGCGATCTCGTTCGACGAGGTCGAGGTGCCGGACACGCAGCGACTCGGCGTCGAGGGCCAGGGCTTCTCGATCGCGATGAAGGGCCTCGACGGCGGCCGCATCAACATCGCCACCTGCTCGGTCGGCACCGCGCAGGCGGCGCTCGATCGCGCGCAGGCCCACCTCAACGCGCGCAAGCAGTTCGGCAAGGAGCTGTCGCAGTTCCAGGCGCTGCAGTTCCGCCTCGCCGACATGCTCACCGAGCTGGTCGCGGCGCGGCAGATGGTGCGGCTGGCGGCGTGGAAGCTCGACGTCGGCAGCGCGGATGCAACGACCTACTGCGCGATGGCCAAGCGCTACGCCACCGATGCCGGCTTCGAGGTCGCCAATCAGGCGCTGCAGCTGCACGGCGGCTACGGCTACAGCAAGGAATTCCCGCTGGAGCGCCACGTCCGCGACAGCCGCGTGCACCAGATTCTGGAAGGCACCAACGAAATCATGAGGGTGATCGTCGCGCGCGCGATCCTGCGCGAAGGCGCCACCGAAGA
>CAMLDZ010000180.1 GCA_946478985.1 uncultured Solimonas sp. | reverse complement strand
GGCCGCAAAGCGGGTGGCATCACAGCGGCGGCCATAGCGTTAACAGGCCCTAGTCCCTGAGCCGCTTCGGATAGAGGTACTGCTGCAGGCGGCCGCAGCCGGCCTGCAAATCGCTCCAGCGCGCGATGTCCAGCTCGAAATGCGCGATGGCGCAGGTCGGCATTTCCTGGAACGGGCAGGGGCCCAGGAAGCGCGAGAGTTCGCTCAGGCCCGGGTTGTGGCCGAACAGCATGACGTGCCGGCAGGCATCGTCGAAGCCGCTGGCCAGATAGACCAGCGTCTGCGTCGAGGCCTCGTAGATGCGTGCCTCGATCTGCAGGCCATTGCCGTCGATGCCGAAGGTATCGGCGAACTGACGTGCGGTGCTGATTGCGCGCAGGGCAGGGCTGCTGACGAGGCGATCGGGAACGCCCAGCCGCTCGCGGAATTCCTCGGCCATTCGCGGCGCGTCGCGGCGGCCGCGCTCGTTGAGCGGGCGTTCGAAATCGCTGAGGCCGGCGTCAGCCCAGGACGACTTGGCATGACGGACGATGCTCAGCAGGCGCATGGGCCGCGCGTCCCTTTCAGTGCAGCAGCAGGAATTCGAGCAGCGCCAGCTGTGCCCACATGCGGTTCTCGGCCTCGTCGAAGATCACCGACTGCGGGCCGTCGATGACCTCGGCGGTGACTTCCTCGCCGCGGTGCGCCGGCAGGCAGTGCAGAAAGATCGCATCGGCCCTGGCCATCTGCATGCGCCGTGCATCGACCTGGTAGTCGGCGAAAGCCCGGACGCGCTTCTGCTGCTCGGCCTCCTGGCCCATGCTGGTCCAGGTGTCGGTGACCACCAGATCGGCACCGCGGGCGGCGCTGTCGGCATCGCCGACGATCTCGACCGCACTGCCGGCGGCGGCGACCAGGCCGGCGTCCGGCTGGTAGCCGGCCGGCGCGGCAACACGCAGCGTGAAGCCGAACAGCGTGGCCGCCTCGATGAACGAATGGCAGACGTTGTTGCCGTCACCGATCCAGGCCGCCGTCTTGCCGCGCGGGTCGCCGCGATGCTCGAACCAGGTCTGCAGATCGGCCAGCAGCTGACAGGGATGGTGCAGATCGGACAGGCCGTTGATGACCGGCACGCGCGAATTGGCGGCCAGCGCCTGCTGGTCGGCCTGCGAATCATTGCGGATCATGATCGCGTCGCACATCCGCGACAGCACCTTGGCGGTGTCGCTGATCGGCTCGTCGCGGCCGAGCTGGGTGGTGCCGGCGTGCAGGAACAGTGCATGACCGCCAAAGCGTGCCATGCCGGATTCGAAACTGACGCGCGTGCGTGTCGAATTCTTGGTGAACAGCATCGCCAGCGTGCGGCCGACGAAGGGGCGATAGCTACGGTCGGGCGAGGCCTTGAGGGCCATCGCACGGGCGACGATCTGCCGCGCCTCGGTGGCGGACAAGTCGGACAGTTGCAGGAAATGACGAAGCATTACGGTTCTCGCGTCCCTCGGCGCATCCAAATCGGGCCGCCAAAAAGACAAGGGCCGCGTTGACTGCGGCCCTCGTCCGGATCGGCTCGCGCAGATAGTAGCCCAGTTTGTCGGGCTCGTAGGAGACCGGCCGGGCGCGGCGCAATGCCTGTGCGCGAACCGATCGGGCGCGGCGGGGTCCATCATCCAGGCCTCGGCGACGAGCGACTGGCGACTGGCGCGAAAAGTGCGCATGCAGATTCGCTGACAGCTCTGGTCGACACGCTCCGCGTATAATCCCCCACCAGCGACGGCCATTGGGTGCGCCGTACGGAGAAATAGATGGACGTCTTGGAAAGAATCAAGAAGCAGGTCACCGACAATCCGATCATCGTGTACATGAAAGGGACGCCGGAGTTTCCGCAGTGCGGCTTTTCGGCACGCGTCGTCCAGGCCCTGAACGCCTGCGAAGTGCCGTACGGTTACGTCAATATCTTCGAGGACGAAGAGGTCTACCGGGCGCTGCCCAAGTTCGCCAACTGGCCGACGTTCCCGCAGCTCTACGTCAAGGGCGAACTGATCGGTGGTTGCGACATCACGCTGGATCTCTATCAGAGCGGCGAGCTGAAGAAGATGCTCAACGAGGCGGTCGGCAAGAAGGCGGCCTGAGCACCGTACCCCCTTTCAGGACAGAACGCCCGCCTCGCGCGGGCGTTCTGCATTTGGGATTCAGCCCGGCTCGCTGAGCAGTGCCTGGGCGACGCGACGGCGGCTATCGGCACCCGCCAGCTGGGCGATCCATTCCAGGCCGAAGGCCAGCGCCGTGGCCGGCCCCTGGCTGGTGATGCAGTGGCCGTCGACGACCACCGGCTGGTCGACGAAGTGCAGCAGGCGCTCGCGGAAAGAGGGGTAGCAGGTGGCCTTCTTGCCGTCGAGCAGGCCGTGCGGCGCCAGCGCCAGGGCCGGAGCCGCGCAGATGCCGCCGAACCACTGGTGGGCCAGGCGCTGCTCCTTGAGCCGCATGATCAGCGAGGCATGGCCGCCGAGTGCATCGGCACCGCGTTCGCCGCCGGGCAGGATGATCGCGTCAAAGGCCTCGCCGGCCACGTCGTCGTAGTGGGCGTCGGCGCGCAGCCTGATGTCGCGTGTCAGCGTCAGGTCCAGCGAGCCGGTGATGCTGGCCAGCTGCACGGTGATGCCGCCACGGCGCAGCACGTTGAGCAGGCTCACCGTCTCCAGCGACTCGGATCCATCGGCAGCGGGTATCAGTACCTTCATCGGGGCTCTCCTGTGGTGGCGTCGGCGACTCCGTGGTCGCGGCCGTGTATGTGCCGGTCAGGATAGCGGGCGTAAAATCTTCGCGCACAGGCCCGGATCTCTCCCGACCCGGGCCTTCAACACAGTCTGCGCAACGGAGCATGCGATGGCCGTCGGCCTGTTCGTGATCGGTGACGAAATTCTCAGCGGCAAACGCCAGGACCGGCATTTCGCCAAGGTCGTGGAATTGCTGCGCGCACGCGGCATGGAGCTGGCGTGGGCGCAGTTCCTCGGCGACGACGAACACGGCATCGCCGAGGCGATTCGCGCGGCGCGCCAGCGCGGCGACGTGCTGCTGTCCTGCGGCGGCATCGGCGCGACGCCGGACGACTGCACGCGACAGGGCGCGGCGCGCGCCTTCGGCGTGCCGATCGAGCGGCATGCCGAAGCGGCGGCGCTGATCCTCGAACAGTATCCGGGTGTGCAGCAGAACCGCCTGCTGATGGCGGATTTTCCACGCGGTGCCGGCCTGATTCCCAACCCCGTCAACCGTGTCGCCGGCTTCTTCGTCGGCGACTGCTACTTCACGCCCGGCTTCCCGGAAATGGCCTGGCCGATGCTGGAGTGGGTGCTCGACACACGTCTGGCGCATCTGCACCGCGCCGATCCGGATGTGGAGTTCCGCCTGCGCGTGATCGGCACCAGCGGCGAGGGCGATCTGCTGGGCCTGATGGAAGAAACCCTCGCGCGCTTCCCCGGCATCAAGCTCTCCAGCCTGCCATCGCGCGGCGGGCCGACCCTGCCACGACACATCGAGTTCGGCTTCAAGGGCGTGCGGGCGGCCGCGGCAGCGGCGTACCGCCATTTCGATGCGGCGCTGCCGTCCTATGGGGCGACTGTCGAAGCGTTGGCGCCGCCGCCCTGAGCCGGCTTGCGCCGCCAGCCGGCGAGCAGGGCGCTGGCAATCACCAGCAAGGTGCCGACGGCGGCCAGCAGGTCGAGCCGCTCGTCCCAGAGCCACCAGGCCAGCAAGGCCGAGAACAGCACCGCCGAATAGCTGAAGGGACCGACACGGGCCGCCGGCGCAAAGGCGTAGGCGCGCGTCAGCTGCAGCTGGCCGAGCGTAGCGAAAACGCCGGCGGCGGCCAGCTCCACCAGCGTCTGCAAGGACGGTGTCTGCCACGACCACAGCAGCGGCACGCTGCTGGTCAGCGTTGCCAGCAGCGCGAAGTAGAACACCACGCGCTCGGCCGGCTCAGTGTCCGCGATGCGGCGGATGCCCACCATGGCGCAGGCAGCGAGCACGCCGGACGCCAGGCCGATCAAGGCTGCACTGCCGTTGAACGTGTGTGCATCCGGCTTGACGATCAGCGTGATGCCGGCCAGCCCGAGCAGCGCCGCCGGGAACACGATCAGCGGTGGTTTCTCGGCGATCCATCCCCAGGCGATGAACGGCACCCACAGCGGCGTCGAATAGGCCAGCAGCACCGCGGTCGCCAGCGGCAGCGCGCCGATCGCGTAGAAGAAGCAGTACATCGCGGCGACGCCGAAGGCGGCCCGCCACAGATGGCCGCCGAGGCGGCGCGTCTTCAGCGCGCTGGGACCATGCCGCAGCAGCCAGGGCAGCAGCGTCAACAGGCTGACCGAGCAGCGCACGAAGACCACGACCGCGTTGGGGGTATCGGACGCGGCCTTGATGCAGGCGCCGGCCACGGCGAAGGCGGCGGCGGCGAGGATCGCGTGGATCGCGGCGCGGCGGATGTTGATCGGCTTCAAGCG
>CAMLDZ010000179.1 GCA_946478985.1 uncultured Solimonas sp. | reverse complement strand
CAGCGGGAATCCAGAAACATCCGCGGGGACGTATCGTCCCCGCCGCTGGACTGGATGTCCGCAGCCGCGGACATGACGGGATTGTTTTGCCCGAAGCAAACCGCAATACCCACTTTTATTCACGCTGCTGAACACACCGAATCATCTGGAGCGCGCCATGCTCGACGCCAGTCTCAAGGAACAGTTGCAGGCTTATCTCACCCGCGTCACGCGTCCGATCCATATCCTCGCCAGCGTCGACGACGGCGAGGGCTCGCAGGAGTTGCGCGCGCTGCTCGACGATCTGCGCGCCTGCTCGGCGCAGATCCACGTCGATCTGTCCGGCAGCGATGCGCGCAAGCCTTCGTTCGCGATCGGCACGCCGGGGCAGGACATCTCCCTGCGCTTCGCCGGCATCCCGCTCGGCCACGAGTTCACCTCGCTGGTGCTGGCGTTGCTGCAGGTCGGCGGCCACCCCTCCAAGCTGGCGCAGGAGGTGATCGAGCAGATCCGGAATGTCGACGGCGAATTCCAGTTCGAGACCTACTTCTCGCAGTCCTGCCAGAACTGCCCGGACGTCGTGCAGGCGCTCAACCTGATGGCGGTGCTCAACCCGAAGATTCGCCACGTGGCGATCGACGGCGCCTCGTTCCAGGACGAGGTCGAGCGGCGCCAGGTGATGTCGGTGCCGAAGATCTTCCTCAACGGCGAAGTGTTCGGCTCCGGCCGCATGGAGGTCGAGGAGATTCTTGCCAAGATCGACACCGGCGCGGCTGCACGCGACGCGGCCAGGCTCAACGCCAAGCCGGCTTTCGACGTGCTGGTCGTCGGCGGCGGTCCGGCCGGTGCGGCCGCGGCGATCTACGCGGCGCGCAAGGGCATTCGCACGGGCGTTGCCGCCGAGCGCTTCGGCGGCCAGGTGCTCGATACCATGAGCATCGAGAACTTCATCTCGGTGCAGGAGACCGAAGGGCCCAAGCTGGCCGCGGCGCTGGAGCAGCACGTCAAGCAGTACGAGGTTGACGTCATGAACCTGCAGCGTGCCGAGAAGCTGATCCCGGCCGGCGCTGACGGACTGATCGAGATCCAGCTGGCCAGCGGTGCGGCGCTGAAGGCCAGGACCGTGGTGATTTCCACCGGTGCACGCTGGAGGCAGATGAACGTGCCGGGCGAAGCCGAGTACCGCAACAAGGGCGTGGCCTACTGCCCGCACTGCGACGGTCCGCTGTTCAAGGGCAAGCGCGTCGCGGTGATCGGCGGCGGCAACTCCGGCGTCGAAGCGGCGATCGATCTGGCCGGCATCGTCCAGCACGTGACGCTGCTGGAGTTCGACGCGCAGCTGCGCGCCGACGAGGTGCTGCAGCGCAAGCTGCGCAGCCTGCCCAATGTCCGCGTCATCACCTCGGCGCAGACCACCGAAGTGCTGGGCGATGGCCAGAAAGTCAGCGGCCTGGTCTACAAGGAGCGGGTGTCGGGCGACAACCACACGGTGGAACTCGAAGGCATCTTCGTGCAGATTGGCCTGCTGCCGAACAGCGAGTGGCTGAAGGAAACGGTCAAGTTGTCGCCGCGCGGCGAGATCGAAGTCGATGCTCGCGGCCAGACGTCGGTGCCCGGCGTATTTGCCGCCGGTGACGTCACGACCGTGCCGTACAAGCAGATCGTCATCGCCATGGGCGAGGGCTCCAAGGCTGCGCTAAGCGCCTTCGATCACCTGATCCGCAGCAGCGCGCCGCAGGTGGCCAAGGCCGCGTAAGCCTGGCGTCGCCGGGGCTGACGGCAGCCGGGGCCGTCAGCCTTCTTTGTGTCATGCGCAGGCTTGACAGCCTGGGGTCGATGTCACGGATCCGTCATCACTTGTTCATATGCTTCCCCTGATTTCTAATGGGAAACATGTCGATGCAGGGAAAATTGATATTGGTCGTCGATGACGAGGCGCCGATTCGGGAGATGCTGCGCTTTGCACTGTCACGTGCGGATTTCCGCATCGCCGAAGCCGGCAGCGCGCAGGAAGCCAGGCTGCGGATCGCCGATGCGCGTCCTGATCTGATCCTGATGGACTGGATGATGCCCGGAATCTCCGGCGTCGAACTGACGCGCGAGCTGAAGATGCAGACCACCACGCGCGACATCCCGGTGATCATGGTCACCGCCCGCTCCGAAGAAGAAGACAAGATTCGCGGTCTCAACATCGGCAGCGACGACTATGTCTCGAAGCCGTTCTCCTATCCCGAACTGATCGCGCGTATCCAGGCGGTGTTGCGTCGCGCGATGCCGGGCGGCGAGGACGAGCGCGTCGCCTTCAATGGCCTGGAAGTCGATGCCGCCAGCCAGCGCGTCACCGCGCGCGGCGAGCCGGTGCGGCTGGGGCCGACCGAATACCGGCTGCTGCATTTCTTTGTCAGCCACCCCGAGCGCGTCTACACGCGCGAGCAGGTGCTCGATCGTGTCTGGGGCCAGAACGTCTATGTCGAGGAACGGACCGTCGACGTGCACATTCGCCGCCTGCGCAAGGCGCTGGAACCCTTCGGCTACCACGAGATGATCCAGACGGTACGCGGCTCCGGATATCGCTTCTCCGAGAAGATCTGAAAAATGGATCAAGAGCCGGCGCCACGCCCCGGCGACGCCCGGTTGGCCCGGCCGGCGCGCGTCCGCTTTCCCGCCGGTCCCCTGTGGTGGCGTGCCGTCGGCAAGCTCGCGGCGCTGGTGCTGGTGGGCACCGGCGTCGCCGCGGTGTTCGGCCTGGCGCCTTTCGGCGCGGTGGCAGCGCTGGCCCTGGCGCTGGCCCTGCAGTTCCGCCAGCTGGTCAGCCTGCGCGCCTGGCTGGAACGCCCCAAGCGCTACGCGTTGCCGGACGCCGGCGGTCTGTGGGGCGAGGTGTTCGACCGTCTGCTGGACCTGCAGCGCAAGAACCGCAAGCGCAAGAAGAAGCTGGCGCTGATGCTGGCGGAATTCCAGGCGTCGACGGCGGCGCTGCCGGACGGCGCGGTGGTGCTGGCGGAGCGCGGCGAGATCTCCTGGTTCAACAGCGCCGCGCAACAGCTGCTCGGTCTGCGCGCGCCACAGGATCTGGGTATCCGCATCCCCAACCTGATCCGTCACCCGAGCTTTACCTCGTTCTTCGAGCGCGGTGTGTTCGAGAGTGAAACCGAGGCGCCGTCGCCGATCAATCGCAGCCGCCTGCTGTCGCTGCGCATCATCCCGTACGGCAACGAGCAGAAGCTGCTGATCGTCCGCGACATCTCCGAGCGTCGCCAGCTGGAAGCGGCGCGCCGCGATTTCGTCGCCAATGCCTCTCATGAGCTGCGCACGCCGCTGACCGTGCTGCGCGGCTATCTCGATCTGATGGACATGGATGCGCAGCCCGGCGCGCCGCTGTCGAGCTGGCATCAGCCGATCGTCGAGATGCGCAACCAGGCCTTGCGGATGGAGGCACTGGTCAACGACATGCTCAAGCTGGCGCGGCTGGAATCGGATCGCGCGGCGATGCGCGAGGATTTGCTGCAGGCGCCGATGCTGATCCAGCGCGCGGTCGAGGAGGCGCGTGCGGTCTCCAAGGGCCAGCACCGCTTCGAGCAGGCGCTGGACAGCCAGCTGCTGCTGTTCGGCGGCGAGAACGAGTTCTACAGCGTCATCATCAATCTGCTGACCAATGCCGTGCGCTACACGCCGCCGGGTGGCGTGATCCGCGTCAGCTGGGCCCGCGAAGGCGAGCAGGGCCGCTTCGCGGTTGCCGATTCCGGCATCGGCATCGCCGCCGACGACATTCCCCGGCTGACCGAGCGCTTCTACCGCGTCGATGTCGGCCGCTCGCGCGCCTCCGGTGGCACGGGGCTGGGCCTGTCGATCGTCAAGCACGCCCTCGAAGGTTTCGATGCACGCCTCGATATCGAAAGCGAGCTGGGCGTCGGCTCCACCTTCATCTGCCGCTTCCCGCCGCATCGGCTGCACGATGCCGCGAGCGCCGCGTCGAACTCGGCGGCGCGGCAGGACGCGGCGGCCGATTGACCGACCAGCGCTGCGGCCGCACGCAAAGAAAAGCCCGGCAATGCCGGGCTTTTCTGCATCCGCGAGCCACTGGGCCGGTGTTCAGCCGAAGCGGCCGGTGATGTAGTCCTCGGTGCGCGATTCACGCGGCTTGGTGAAGACCTGATCGGTGGTGCCGAATTCGATCAGCTCCCCCAGGTACATGAAGGCCGAGAAATCGGCGGCGCGCGCCGCCTGCTGCATGTTATGGGTGACGATGGCGATCGTGTAATCGACCTTGAGCTGGTAGATCAGCTCCTCGATCTTGGCGGTCGAGATCGGGTCCAGCGCCGAGGTCGGCTCGTCGAGCAGCAGCACCTGCGGCCGTACGGCGATCGAGCGGGCGATGCAGAGGCGCTGCTGCTGGCCGCCTGACAGGCCCAGGCCGGAAGCCTGCAGCTTGTCCTTGACCTCGTCCCAGAGCGCGGTGCGCTTGAGGGCGTCCTCGACGCGATCGTTCATCTCGGACTTGGGCACCTTCTCGTAGAGGCGGATGCCGAAGGCGATGTTGTCGTAGATCGACATCGG
>CAMLDZ010000178.1 GCA_946478985.1 uncultured Solimonas sp. | reverse complement strand
TCGGCTACTTCAAGCAGCGCACGATCGCCGGCGAAGTCGGCAGCTCGACGATGCCGCACAAGGTCAATCCGATCGACTTCGAGAACGCCGAAGGCAATCTGGGCATCGCCAACGCGATCCTGCAGCACCTCGCCGAGAAGCTGCCGATCTCGCGCCTGCAGCGCGATCTCACCGACTCCACCGTGCTGCGCAACCTCGGCGTCGGCGTCGCGCACGCGGTGATCGCCTACCAGTCGGCGATCAAGGGCATCGGCAAGCTCGAAGCCGACAGCTGGAAGATGGGCCAGGACCTCGACCACAACTGGGAAGTGCTCGGCGAGGCGATCCAGACGGTGATGCGCCGCTACGGCCTGCCGGAACCGTATGAACAGCTCAAGCGCCTGACGCGTGGCCAGAAGGTCGGTCGCGACGCGATCCGCGAGTTCGTCTCCTCGCTGGAACTGCCGGAAGCCGAGAAGCAGCGGCTGATGGAAATGACGCCGGCCAGCTACACCGGCAACGCGCAAAGCCAGGCACGCGAGGTCTGAGCGCCGTGCAGCATCGATACGCAAACGCGGCGCCTCCGGGCGCCGCGTGTCGTTCGGGAACCGGGAACAGCGCCTAGCTTTCGAGCCTGGGCAGATACGGCAGACCGGCATCGCGCAGGCGCTGGCTCGCCGCGGCGCGGATCTCCAGGCGCTGCTCGGAACTGGCGCGCGACCACAGGCCGATCTCGTGGCGCAGCCGGCCGCAGCCGGTGCAGAAGCCCTGCTCGCCGATGCCGCAGCGATTGACGCAGGGCGAAGGCACGACGGCGTCGGGATACGGGGGTGTGAAACTGCTCATGCGCGTATTCTACGCGCCGCGTGAAGCGGCCTTCAGCGCGCCGCCAGCGCCTGCGCGCAGGCCGCGACCAGCGCCGGACCGTGGTAGATGAAGCCGCTGTAGATCTGCACGAGGTCGGCGCCGGCCGCGCGCTTGCCGCGCGCACTGGCCGCGTCGGTGATGCCGCCGACGCCAATCAGCGGAAAATCGGTGCCGACGCGCGCACGCAGCGCCGCCAGCGTGCGGTCCGCCAGCGGCCGCAGCGGCGCCCCGGACAGGCCGCCGGTTTCGCTCGCCAGCGCCTCGTTCTCCAGACCGGGCCGCGTGATCGTGGTGTTGGTGGCGATCAGGCCGTCGAGGCGGCACTCGCGCACCGCCACGGCGATGCCGTCGAGCTGCGCCTCGCCGACATCGGGCGCGATCTTGAGCAGCAGCGGCGTGCGCTTGCCGTGCTGCTGCGCCAGCGTATCGGCCGCCTCGCGCAACTTGAGCAGCAGCTCGCGCAGTCGCGCCTCATCCTGCAGGTCGCGCAGATTCTTGGTGTTGGGCGAGGAGACGTTGACGGTGATGTAGCTGGCGGCGCGATAGACCTTGCGCAGGCAGATCAGGTAATCGTCGGCGGCATTCTCGATCGGCGTATCGAAGTTCTTGCCGATATTGATGCCAAGCACGCCACGGAAATCGCTCTCGGCGACGCGTGCCAGCAGATGATCGACGCCCTTGTTGTTGAAGCCGAGGCGGTTGATCAGCGCCTGCTGCTGCGGCAGGCGGAACATCCGCGGCCGCGGATTGCCGGGCTGCGGCCGCGGCGTGACGGTGCCGATCTCGACGAAGCCGAAGCCGAGCTGTGCCCAGGCGGCCAGGCATTCGCCGTTCTTGTCGAGCCCGGCGGCCAGGCCGACGCGGTTGGCGAAGCGCAGGCCCAGCAGTTCGACCGGATCGTCGACCCTGGCGCTGGCAAACGGCGCGGTGGCCAGCCGCGGGAAGCGGCGGAAGGCATCGAGCGCCAGCTCGTGCGCGCGCTCGGCGTCGAGCTTGAACAGCAGGCCGCGGGCGGCGGCGTAAAGATCGGCCATGCTAGATCGGCGTGAACAGATGGCCGAGCTTGGCGGCCTTGGCGTCCAGGTACTTCTCGTTGTACGGATTGCGCCCGCTCTCGATCGGCACCCGCTCCACCACGGTAATGCCGTCGGCGGTCAGCGCATCGAGCTTGCGCGGATTGTTGGTCATCAGGCGGATGTGGCACAGGTTCAGCTCGCGCAGCAACTCCACCGCCAGTCCGTACTCGCGCGCGTCGGCCGGCAGGCCGAGCTGGTGATTGGCCTCGACGGTATCGGCGCCGCCGTCCTGCAGCTGGTAGGCGCGGATCTTGTTGCTGAGGCCGATACCGCGACCTTCCTGGCGCAGGTACAGCACTGCGCCGCGACCTTCGCCGGCAATCTTCTGCAGCGCCCATTGCAGCTGCGCGCCGCAGTCGCAGCGCAGGGAGAACAGCGCGTCACCGGTCAGGCATTCGGAATGGATGCGAATCAGCGGCGGCTCGCCGGCCAGCTCGCCCAGTGCAATGACGACGTGCTCCTTGCCGGCGGCGTCCTGGTAGACGGTGATGCGGAATTCGGCGAAGGGCGTCGGCAGCTTCGATTCGGCGATGCGTTCCAGCTTGTGTTTCGACGACCTCACAGCACTCTCATCTCGACGTCGCTCGGGCCGACCGGCGAACCAACGCCGGCGGAGCCCTCAAGTAGGGGGCGCAAAGCATAAACGATGCGTCCAGGCTTCGCGCCGCAGCCCTCATGTCGGTATGAGCTTATGCACCGAACCAGTTCTGGCCACAAACCCGCAGCGTGCTGCCGTTGACGCCGATCGCGGCGGGCGAGGCAAAGAAGGCCACCGCCTCGGCGATATCCACTGGCAGGCCGCCCTGCGACAGCGAGCTGATGCGGCGGCCGACCTCGCGCGGGCCTACCGGCATCGATGCCGTCATCTGCGTCTCGATGAAACCGGGCGCCACCGCATTGATCGCACCGCCGCGCGCCGCCAGCGTCGCGGCCATGGCCTCGACGTAGGTGATCAGGCCGGACTTGGTCGAGGCGTAGTTGGTCTGGCCGGCGGCGCCGGCGATGCCGTTCATCGACGAGATGCAGACGATGCGGCCACCGTCGTTGAGGCCCTCGCGCAGCAGGCCGTCGGTGATGTTGACGATGGCGCCGAAGTTCACCGCCAGCACCGCATCCCAGAAGTGCGGCGGCATGTTGCGCAGCATCTTGTCGCGCGTGATGCCGGCGTTGTGGACCACCACGTCCAGGCCGCCGAAGTTCTGCCCCACCTCGGCGGCGATGCGCTGGGGCGCATCCGGCGCCGTCACATCGAGCGCCAGGCCGACGCCGCCGACGCGACCCATCGTCTCGCCCAGTGCGCCCTCGGCTGATGGATGATCCATGCCGATCACCTGGGCGCCTTCACGTGCCAGCACCTCGGCGATCGACGCACCGATGCCCCGCGCCGCGCCGGTCACCAGCGCGACCTTGTTGCTGAGGCTGCCGCGCAGCGTCGTCGCCGCACGGCCGCCGGCGCGGATCGTCAGCACCTGCCCGCAGACGTAGGCGGAATGCTCGGTCAGGAAGTAACGCAGCGGCGCGTCGAGCGACTCATCGGCGCCGTTTTCCAGCTCGAGCAGATTGACCGTCGTGCCGTTGCGGCCCAGCTCCTTGCCGAGCGAGCGGACGAAACCGCGCAGCGCCGCGGATGCCGCGCTGGCGACCGCGCTGTCGCGTGCCTGCGGCGCACGCGACAACAGCAGCACGCGGGCGTTGCGGTCCAGGCCACGCAGCGTCGGCTGCAGAAAATCGAACAGTTCGCGCAACTGCGCCGGCGAGGCCACGCCGGTAGCGTCGAAGACCACGGCGTGGTTGCGAGCCTCGCCGGCTTCGCTCGGATTGCCCTGCAGCTGCACGCCCATCGCCGCCGCTGCGGTCTTGATCGGCGCAAAGCCGACGTGATCGGCGACGATGCGCACCGTCGCGCCGCAGGTATGCAGCACGTTGAGCACCGGCAGCGCCAGTGCCGAGCCGGCGGCGGCACCGAACAGCACCGAACGCCCTTCCAGCGGCTGCGCAGCCCAGGCAGCGACGGCGCGGCGCAGCCGCGGCGGCTGCGGCAGCCCGAGCAGCTTGGCGAAGGTCTTGCCGATCGAGGAATGGGTGAATTCGAGATAGCGGTCGCTCATCGTCGTTACCGATCATCCAAAAAAAATTGAGGCCCATTATTGCGCCCCCGCATGAACCGGCACATCGCGCGCTGACCGCAGCGCCACGACGCGGATGCCATTGACGGAGAAATTTTTGCTCGCAATAGTGCGCCACGCCATGGCGGCAGCCGCCGTCAGCAGCGATATCGCGTCGCATCAGATCGGAACCGCGCACACACGTATTCCGGCGCACGATGACGGCACGTCAAGAACACGGGGAGACAATCGCATGAGGCCTGTCAAAGGCTGGACCATGGCCGGCATCGCGCTCGCCGTCGGCGTGGGCACTTACGCCCTGCTGAAGATCGTCGCGCCACACCGGCAACCCGAACCGCAGCTGGAAGGTCTGGCGCCCACCGATGCGGTGTTCGGTGACACCGCCGAGCCCCGTTCGATCGCGGCGACCGCGGCGGAAGCCCCCGCCGCCGCGCAAGCACCGGCACCAACCCCAACCCCCGAACCTGCGGCCACACCGCCGCCACCAGCACCTGCGCCCGCACCCGCACCCGCACCCGCACCCGCACC
>CAMLDZ010000177.1 GCA_946478985.1 uncultured Solimonas sp. | reverse complement strand
CTCGGTGCAATAGGCGCCGACGGCGGCGATCTTCAGCATGGCCGCGTGTCCTCGACCAGCAGCGCGCAGTTGTTGCCGCCGAAACCGAAGTAGTTGAGCAGGACGACGCCGCCGCGCCAGGCCCGCCCGGTCTGCAGCGGCGTGACGCCGAGTTCCGCGTCGGCTTCGGCGAAGCCGCGCGTGGCCGGCACGCAGCCGGCTTCCAGGCAAGCCAGGAAGGCGGCGGTCTCGACCGCGCCGCAGGCGCCCAGCGTGTGGCCAATCGCTGGCTTGAGCGAGGTGAACGGTGGAACCTGCTCGCCGAACACCCGGCGCAGCCCCAGAGCCTCGGCCTGGTCGTTGGCGCGCGTGCCGGTGCCGTGCGCCTTCACCGCGGTCACGGCGTGTTTGTCGACGCCGGCATCGGCCAGTGCCGCCTCGATCGTCTCGGCGATCTTGGCCGCGTCCGGGTTGGTCGGGTGCAGCGCATCGCAGAGGCTGGCGCCGCCGAGCAGGCGCCAGCGCGCGCCGGCCTGCTGTGTCGACAGCCACAGCGCCGCCGCGCATTCGCCAAGGACGATGCCGTCGCGGCGCGCATCAAAGGGCCGGCAACGCTCGCGCGTCGTCAGCATCAGGCTGAAGAAGCCTTGCTGCGACAGCCGGTTTTCCTCCTCGATGCCCACCACCAGCGCGTCGTCTAGATCGCCGCCGCGCAGCGACAGTCCGGCGTAGAGCAGGGCGTTGGCGGCGCTGGAGCAGGCGGTGTTGAGCGTGTAGTAGGGGCCGCCGATATCGAGCGCCGCATGCAGCAGGCGCGCCGTCTTGCTCTGATCGGGCGAGTGGATCGGGAAGGCGGCGTCGCCGCGCGCGGCGGCCTCGGCGTAGGCACGCTCATGTGCGGCGATGCCGCTCGACGAGGTGCCGAGAAACAGGCCGAAGCGTTCCGACCGGCAGTGATCGCGGTGTTCGCCGAGGGCCTCGTGCGCCGCCGTCAGCGGCGCTTGCGGATCCGGTGCCGGCGCACGCAGATACGGAAGCTCCACCTCGGCACCCAGGCTGCGAAAGCGCAGCCGCGACGGCCTAAGCTGTGCCTCCAGGCAGGCGCTGGCAAGCAGATCGATGCCGTGGCCAGCCGCCGACCAGGCGCCGCTGCCACGCAACCAGACCGGCTTCATTCGGGCTGGATGACGTCGGCCAGCGTGTTGACGTCGGCGAGGATGCGGCGCATCACCTTGGGGTCTTCGACGCGCAAATTGAACTCCAGCTGCAGCGCCATCGCGATCTGCAGGCCGTCGACGGAATCGAGTTCCAATGCCGACTTCGGGCCGAACAGCGGCTGGTCGTCCGGCACTTGCGCCGGCTCCACCTGCTTGTCGGTTTCGCGCACGATCAGTTGCTTGAGGCGCAGCTTCAGTGCGGCGTCTTGCGAGCCTTTCATGATCCAGGTCTTGTCAGTTGTGGTGCACAGTATGCCGGTAAAGCGCGGCCGCAACGGCGAGCGCTGTCACAGCCAGCAGCAGCAGTGCGCCGGCCTGCGGCAGCACATCGGTGACGTCGCCGCCCTGCACGAAGAGCTTGGCGAAGCCGTCCAGGCTCCAGGCCATCGGCGAGAGCTGCGTCAAGGTCTGCATGCCGGGCGGCATGATCATTTTAGGCACCATCACGCCGCCGAGCGCCGCCAGCAGCAGGCTGCTGGCGCCGCCGGCGATGGTCGCCTGCAGGCTGGTGCGCACGCTGACGGCGATGCACAGCGCCAAGCCGATCGCGGCGAGGCTGGTGGCGCTGCCGAGCAGCCAGAGGCCGGCAAGGCTGTGGCCGGGATCGAGCCGGTCGCCGCCGAGCAGCGGCACCAGCCAGATGCCGATCGCCAGCATCACCACCATCTGCGCCAGATTGACCAGGTAGTAGGGCAGGGCCTTCGACACCAGCAGCAGCGTCGGCGAAACGCCCAGCAGCCGCAGTCGCAGCAGGCTGCCCTGCATGCGCTCGGTAACGAAGCTGGTGGCCAGCGGAATCGATGCGAAGAACATCGCGAAGATCAGCCAGCCGGGCACGTTGTGCTGGACGGCGGTCGGTGCGGTGACAGGGCGACCGGCGCGATCACGGAAGCCTTCCGTGATCGGCAGACGGCGTGGATCGTTGAGATAGCGCAACTGCGAGCGCTGCGGCTCGGTGTAGCCCAGCACCTCGCTGAACAGGTAATCGGCCTGGACCTGCAGCAGGCTCTGGCGCACGCTGATCGCCAGCGCGGCGCGCAGCTGCGGCATCAGGCTCGGCGCGTAGTCGAGGCGCAGCAGTTCTGGCTCCGCCATGCCAGATGCGTAGTCGCCGGCAAAGTCGTGGCGCGTGGCCAGCAGCTCCGAGAAGCCTTCGAGCACGGTCAGCCGCGTCTCGGCGCCAGCATCCAGCGCCAGGCCTGGCTGCGCCCGCAGCGCGGCGACGAACTGCGTGGCCAGCGCGCCCTGATCCTGCTGCTCGATCATGATGGCCACGCGCGGTTGCGCAGCCGGATCGAAAGCGTCGCGCAAGGCCAGCGACAGCAGCAGGATGAACAGCGCCGGCACGGCGAACAGCACCAGCAGGCCATGGCGATCACGCGCCAGCAGGCGCAGCTCCTTGCTGCAAAGGGCGGTCAGGCGCTTCATCAATCGCGCAGGGCCGTCCGGGTCAGCGCAAGGAAGGCGTCCTCCATGCGGGCATGCGTGCCACGCAGCTGGCGCAGCGGACCCTGCGCGAGCGCGCGACCGTGGTCGATGATCAGCGCCGCATCGCAGACGCGCTCGATCTCTTCAAGGTAATGCGTGCTGTAAAGAATCGTGGTGCCGCCGCGGCGCAGCTCGGCGACGCGGTCGAGCAGGAAGTTGCGCGACTGTGGATCAACGCCGGCGGTCGGCTCATCAAGCAGCAACAACTGCGGTTGACCGAGCAAGGCAATCGCGAAGTTGAGACGCCGCTTGAGGCCGCCGGACAGGCTGTCGGCGCGCTTGCGCAGATGCGCGCCGAGGTCGGCCGTCACGATCGCCGCGTCCAGGCTCGCCTTGCTGGCGCCGGGCGTCAGCTGCGCGAACAGCCGCAGGTTCTCAGCGACGCTCAGCGGCGGATAGAACGCCAGCTCCTGCGGGGCGACGCCGAGCCGTGCACGCACCGCGTCGATCTGCTGCGGCAGCGCATGGCCGGCGATCCGCACGCTGCCCCTGTCGGCCGGCAGGATGCCGGTGAGAATCGACATCAGGGTGGTCTTGCCGGCCCCGTTGGGGCCGAGCAGGCCGAACACGGTTCCCGTCGCGATTTCGAACGACAGGCCATCGAGCGTCGCCTGTGCGCTGCGCGGATAGCGCTTGATCAGGCCGCTGACGTGGATCATCGGGGGCGCGGCCGAATGCTGGGCGTAGGTGTCGTTCGAAGGCATCGTGATGGCGAGACAGGGGCGGTGATCTTGACGGACAATCCGCCGCTCGATTGACGCCGGTTCTGCCCGTGCTCCGACGCTGTTGCGCCATTTTGCCAGTTCCTGCGCTGCTGCTCGCCAGCGCCATTGCGAGCGCCGACGCGCCGACCGACCGCGAACGTCTGCTGGAGGCGCGACGAGCGCAGCTGGCACAAAAGCGTGAGCGACAGTTCCGCGACGCCGACACCGATGCGGATCGGGGCCTGTCTCGCGAAGAGCTGCGGGCTTCGTCGCTGCCGCCGGCCCTGCTCAGACGCTTCGCCGAGATTGACCGTGATGGCGACGATCGCTTGTCCGCCGAGGAACTGCAGGCACTCGACCGTCGCGCCGCAGCCGCTGCGACAAGCCCTGCGGCGCCCGAAATACCGGTTGAATAACCCGCAAAGCCGCGTCCTGACGCGCTTTGTGCGGGTTGTGCACTGCAAAACGCTTTCTATATAATCGCGCCCCCTTCAAAGCCCGCCGCGCCGCCGACGCCGATGGCAGCACTCATCTGACGTCAGTCGCACCGGGGCTTGACCTTTGTCGACACCGTGAGGATTGCTGCAAATGACGACGCGCGAAGAGCAAATCAAGGCCCTTGAGAAAGACTGGGCGACCAACCCCCGCTGGAAGGGTGTGAAGCGCGGCTACTCCGCCGCCGACGTCGTCCGCCTCCGCGGCAACGTTCAGATCGAATACACGCTGGCCAAGCAGGGCGCCGAGAAGCTCTGGGCCAAGGTCAACGGCGGCGCCAAGAAGGGCTACGTCAATGCCTTCGGCGCGATCACCGCCGGCCAGGCGATGCAGCAGGCCAAGGCTGGCCTGGAAGCCGTCTACCTCTCCGGCTGGCAGGTTGCCGCCGACGGCAACACCAGCGAAACCATGTACCCGGACCAGTCGCTGTACGCGTACGACTCCGTGCCGACCATGGTTCGCCGCATCAACAACACCTTCAAGCGCGCCGACGAGATCCAGTGGAGCCGCGGCATCGAAGCCGGTCACAAGGATTACGTCGACTACTTCCTGCCGATCGTCGCTGACGCCGAAGCCGGTTTCGGCGGCGTGCTCAACGCCTTCGAGCTGATGAAGAACATGATTGCCGCGGGCGCTGCCGGCGTGCATTTCGAAGACCAGCTGGCCGCCGTCAAGAAGTGCGGCCACATGGGCGGCAAGGTCCTCGTGCCGACCCAGGAAGCCTGCGAGAAACTGATCGCCGCCCGCTTCGCGGCTGACGTCATGGGCGTGCCGACGATCGTCCTGGCTCGTACCGACGCCGAAGCGG
>CAMLDZ010000176.1 GCA_946478985.1 uncultured Solimonas sp. | reverse complement strand
CAGATCATCGAGGCCGCGCAGGCCGGCGTGAACGGCTACATCATCAAGCCGTTCAACGCCGTCACGCTCAAAGAGAAGATCGACAAGATCTTCCAGCGCATCAGCGAAACCGCGTGAACGCCATGGCGGCGTGCACGGACGATCGCGCTGCTCTGATCGCAGCGCTCAAGGACTGGCTGGCCCGGCTCGAAAGCGGCGGCAACGACGATCCGCCGCCGCTGCTCGCCGACCTGCGCCAGCAGGACGAAGCCTTCTTCCGGCGCGTCGCCGAACTGACGCGGCGCCTGCATACGGCAGTGCTCGAACTGCGCCTCGACGAACGCCTGACGCGGCTGGCGGGCGACGCGATCCCCGATGCGCGGCATCGCCTGCGCTACGTCGTCGACATGACCGAGGCGGCGGCGCACCGCACGCTCGACCTGGTCGACGAGATGCGCCGCCAGGCCAACGATTTTGCGGCCACCGCCGATCGGCTGATCGGTGCCGATCAGCCGACCACCAAGGCCCTGTGCGCCAACCTGCGCGACGGCAGTGCGCTGCTGCGCGAGCGCCTCAACGATCTGGCGACCGCGCAGGGCTATCAGGACCTGACCGGGCAGATCATCAAGCGCGTCATCGTCCTGGTCGAAGACCTCGAAAGCGCGCTGCTGGAGTTGCTCGGCACGCATCCGGCCAGCCTCAAGACTGCGGCGCCGGCGCCGATACCGGATACGAAGGCCGAATTGCCGGGACCGGCGTTGCCGGGACAGGAAGCGGCCAGCCAGCAGGATGCCGATGCGCTGCTTGCCAGCCTCGGCGTCTGAATCCGCAAAGACCACACATCACCATGAGCTCGACCGACGACGACATCCGCGCCGATTTTCTCGCCGAAGCCGGCGAGCTGGTCGAGCGCCTGGGTGAACAGCTGATCGATCTGGAGCAGCGCCCGGATGATGCCGAGCTGCTCGGCGCGGTGTTCCGCGCCTTCCATACCGTCAAGGGCGGCGCGGGCTTTCTGCAGCTGGCACCGATGGTGTCGCTATGCCATGCCGGCGAGGATCTGCTCAATGCGCTGCGTGCGCGGCGCCGCCGCGTCGACGCCGAGGTGATGGACGCGCTGCTGCAGGCGCTCGATGCGGTCCAGCAGATGATGCAGGCGCTGCGCAGCGGCGCAGCCCTGCAGCCGGTGCCGGACATGCTGCTGCAGACGCTGCATGCGCTGGCCGACGGCTCCGCGCCAGCGCCAACGCCTGCCGTCGCGCCAGCGCCGCTGCCGGCGCCGGCAGCGTCCGCCTCGGCGACGATCAGCGACGACGAATTCGAAGCGCTGCTCGATCAGCTGCAGGGCAAGAAGCCGGCGCCGCCGCCGGCTGCCCCAACACCCGTCGTCAGCGCCGCACCACCGGCGCCGCCGAAGGCCGCGCCGGCGGCCCCGGTCGCAGTCGCGGTCAAGACCGAGCAGGAGACGGTGCGTGTCGAGACGCAGAAGCTCGACAAGCTGATGAACCTGATCGGCGAGCTGGTACTGGTGCGCAACCGTCTCAAGGCCATGCGCGGCGATTTCGACGAACGCGCGATGCGCGCGATCGGCGAGCTGGATTTCATCACCCGCAGCCTGCAGAACGCGGTCACGCAGGTGCGCATGCAGCCGATCCGCAAGGTCTTCTCGCGCTTTCCCAAGCTGGCGCGCGACATCGCCCGCCAGCTCGGCAAGGAAGTCGAAGTGCAGTTGCAGGGCGAGGACACCGATCTCGACAAGAATCTCGTCGACGCGCTCGCCGATCCGCTGGTGCACATGGTCCGCAACAGCGTCGACCACGGCATCGAGCTGCCGGCGCAGCGCATCGCCGCCGGCAAGCCGGCGGCCGGCAAACTGATGCTGTCGGCAGTGCAGGAGGGCGACGGCATCCGCATCGATATCCGTGACGACGGCGCCGGCATCGATGCCGAGCGCGTGCGGCGCAAGGCAGTGGAGAAAGGCGTGATCGATGCGGCCGGCGCGGCGATGCTGAGCCCGGACGATTGCCTGCAGCTGATCTTCCTGCCCGGCTTCAGCACCAAGGAAGAGGTCTCGGACCTGTCCGGTCGCGGTGTCGGCATGGACGTGGTGATGTCGCGCATCAAGCAGCTCAACGGCAGCATCGAGCTGGACTCCAAGCTCGGCCAGGGCACCACGCTGCGCATCCGCGTGCCGCTGACGCTGGCGGTGCTGCCGGCGCTGGTCGTGCGCAGTGCCGGCCGCCGCTTCGCGTTGCCGCTGGCGCCGGTCGCCGACGTCTTCGAACTCGACCGCAGCAGGCTGCAGAAGCTGGAGCGCTGGGACGTGGTGCTGCTGCGCGGCCAGTTGCTCAAGCTGGTCGATCTGGACCGCTGGATCGGCGCGCCCGACGACGGCACGCCGCGGCACGTGGTGGTCGCCAGCGTCGGCGACGAACGCTACGGCTTCGTGGTCGGCGAGGTGCTGGGTCGCGAGGAGATCGTCATCAAGCCGCTGGGCGCGAGTCTGCGCGGGCTGGCTGGCGTCTCCGGTGCCACCGTGATGCCGGATGGCCGCATCGCGTTGATCCTCGACTTCAGCGGCCTGGTCGCGGCGGCCAAGGCCGGTGCGCGCCATGGATAAGCTGTCCGTGGTCGGCATCGTGCTGGCGCTGATCGCGGTGATCGGCGGCAGCATCCTCAAGGGCGCCGGCGCGGCGGCGCTGCTGTCGCCGGCGGCGTTCACGATCGTCATCGTCGGCACCACGGCGTCGATCTTCGTGCAGACGCCGATGGCGGTGTTCATGCACGGCATGAAGATGGCCAAGTGGATCATCAAGCCGCCGCATCACGATACCAAGGCGCTGATCGAGCGCATCGTCAACTGGAGCGGCATGGCGCGCAAGCAAGGCCTGCTGGCGCTGGAAGGCGAGGTCGGCAACGAGCCGGATGCCTTCATCAAGAAGGGCCTGCAGATGCTGGTCGACGGCGCTGAGCCGGAGGCGATCCGCAACATCCTCGAAGTCGAGATGCAGACGCGCGAGCACCATGACCTGCAGGGCGCCAAGGTCTTCGAGGGCATGGGCATCTACGCGCCGACGCTGGGCATCATCGGCGCCGTCATGGGCCTGATGGCGGTGCTGCAGAACCTTGCCGACCCCAGCAAGCTGGGCCACGGCATCGCCGCCGCGTTCATCGCCACGATCTACGGCATCGGCTCCGCCAATCTGTTTTTCCTGCCGATGGCCGGCAAGCTCAAGGCCCTGGTCAACAACCAGACGCGCGTGCGCGAGATGATCATCGAAGGCCTGATCTCGATCTCGCAGGGCGAAAACCCGCGCAACATCGAATCCAAGCTCAAGGGCTTCGAGCACTGATGCGGCGCCGGCCCCTCACCCTCACCCCCAGCCCCTCTCCCGCAAGCGGGAGAGGGGAGTTTGCGCAGTGGATTTTTTCAATCCCTCTCCCGCTTGCGGGAGAGGGGCAGGGGTGAGGGCGATGGCCAAGAAGCACAAGCACGAAGACCACATCAACCACGAAGCCTGGGCGATCCCGTACGGCGATCTGATGACGCTGCTGCTGGCGTTCTTCGTGGTGATGTACGCGGTGTCGTCGGTCAACGAGGGCCGCTACCGCGTGCTGGCCGACTCACTGTCGCAGGCTTTCGGCGGTCCACCCAAATCGATGAAGCCGATCCAGATCGGCGACAAGCCGGAGAAGGGCTCGCAGTCCGACACCATGTTCAACACGCCCAACATGCGCGGCTTCGAGCGCGAGCCCAGCCAGCTCAAGCAAGGCCAGGCTGGCACCCGTGTCGGCGGCCAGCAGGTGGCACCATACCGCGCCGGCACCGGCGGCCAGCAGCTGCAGAAGATGGCGGATGCGGTGCAGGCGGCGATGAAGGACCTGATCGACGCGCAGCTGGTCATCGTCCGCCGCAGCGAGCAGTGGCTGGAGATCGAGTTCCGTACCGACATCCTGTTCGCCAGCGGTGACGCACAGCTGGCCCCCGGCGCCTTGCCGGTGCTGAAGAAGCTGGCCGATATCCTCAAGTCCTTCGAGCAATCGCTGCGCGTCGAGGGGCACACCGACAACCGGCCGATCGCCACCAGCCTGTATCCATCCAACTGGGAGCTGTCGGCGGCGCGCGCGGCCAGCGTTGTCCATCTGTTCACCCAGAGCGGCGTCGCGCCGCAGCGGATGAGCGTGGTCGGCTATGGCGAGTATCACCCGATCGGCGACAACGCCGACGCCGAGGGCCGCAATCGCAATCGCCGTGTGGTCATCGCCGTCGCCGCCAGCGAGCAGAAGAACGCGGTCGAACAGGCGGCTGTCGACGAGGCACCGGGCGCGGATGGCGAAGCGCCGCCACTGGCGGCCGAACGCGCAGCCGTGGACACGGCCGTCGCCGCACCTGCGCAGGCCGCGCCGTGAGCGCGCCGGCCGTCGGCAAGCGGGCTGGCGATGGCCCGTTCGAGCGCTGGGTGTGCTTCGGTATCGGCGAAGGTCTTTACGGCCTGCCGATCCTGCGCGTGCAGGAAGTGCTGACGCTGACGCCGATCGAGCCGGTTCCCGGTGCGGCGCCGACGCTGCTCGGCGTCATCAACCTGCGCGGCCAGGTCGTCACCGTGGTCGACCTGCGCGCCCATCTGGGCTTCGCGGCGCCGCCGCCGGGCAGCGAGGCGCGCATCGTCATCGTCGACGACCGCGGCGAAACCCTGGGGCTGCTGGTCGACTGCGTCAGCGACGTGCGCAAGCTGGCGCAGGCGGCGATCAAGCCGGTGCCGCATGTCGAGGCGCAGCGGCGCGTGCCGATCGCCGGCATCGTCAGCCGCGACGGCGAGCTGCTGACGCTGCTCGATCTCGACCGCCTGCTGCGGTTCAGCGCCTAGACCCGCTCAGTTGTGCTGTCCGCGTCATGGCCGCGT
>CAMLDZ010000175.1 GCA_946478985.1 uncultured Solimonas sp. | reverse complement strand
AACACCTTCTTGAGGATCTCCGTGCCGCGCGCCGCCGGATCGGCGCGGATGCGGCCCTCCTCGTCGGCGATCTTGGTGAACAGGCCGTCCATGGCCTTGTCGGTGACGAAGGTATCGAGATCCGCCGGCACGGTCTGGCCGGCGAGCTGCAGGTAGGGGCCCGCCTTGGTCGTCAGCTGCTTGTACTGCTGGGTGACGCCGACTTTCGCAGTCTGCGTCGACACCAGCGGCTTGATGCGATCGAACAGCTGCGGCCCGGCGGTGCGACGGAAAAACTGCGTGGCGGCATCGTTCGGCCCTTTGAGGATGGCCTGCGCGTCGGCCACCGTCATCTGGCCGATCGCGTTGCCGAAGATCGTCGCCACCTGCGGCACCGCCTGCTCGGCGGCGCGGTTCATCGTCAGCTGGAACTGCTCGAGCTGGGCACCGTAGCCGACATTGCGCAGCATGCCCTCGTAGCGGCCGAGCAGCGTCGGCAGCGGAATCTTCACGCGCGCATCCTTCCAGAAGCCGTCGCTGCGGCCCAGCTGCGCGATGGCGCTGCGGGTGCCCTGCGACAGCGCCTGGCGCAGACCGGCGACGATCTCGTTCTGGCCGAGTGCCACGGCGCCGTTGCTGCCGGCAGTGCTGCCGGCGGCGCCGCTCTGGCCCATGTAGCGCTTGAACGCCTCGAAGAAATCATTGCCGGCGATCGCCGTTGCCGGCACGCTGCCGAGCGCGAGAATGGCGGCGGTCAGCAGGGCAAGACGCGGCATCGGCGGATCCTTCGGTGGCGGGCGCAGTACAGCATAGACCAGCCGCGACCGGCGCCTGTCGAAAATCGCTCGCGCCGTTCGACCAGGGAATATCCTCTCACGCAAACAGGAGCACCCGATGCGCATCTCCAGCCTGATTCCGCACCTGGCCGTCGCCGACGGCGCCGCCGCCATCGCCTTTTACGAGAAGGCCTTCGGCGCCACGCTCGACTCCAAAATGCTTGCCGAGGACGGCCGCCGGCTGATGCACGCGCAGCTCAAGTTCGGCGGCCAGCTGCTGTTCCTGCACGACGATTTTCCGGAGTGTGCGATCGCCGACGCGGCGCGGCCGCCGAGCCTGCTGGGCGGCGCCAGCCTGACCCTGCACCTGGGTGTCGATGACGCCGATGCCGCCTGGCAGCAGGCCCTGGACGCCGGCGCCCGCATCGTCGTGCCGCTGGCCGACCAGTTCTGGGGCATGCGCTACGGCGAGCTGAAAGACCCCTTCGGCCACGTCTGGTCGATCGGCGGCCCGCTCCGCTAAGTCGCGCACCGCCGTCCGGAGCCGCCCATGTGCCGCAGCATCAAGACGCTGTTCAACTTCGCGCCGCCGGCCAGCGAGGCGGAGATCCAGGCCGCGGCGCTGCAGTTCGTGCGCAAGCTCAGCGGCTACAACAAGCCGTCCAAGCTCAACGAGGCGGCTTTCGATCGGGCCGTCGCCCAGGTCAGCGATGCGGCGCGCCTGCTGATGCAGTCGCTGGTGACGCTGGCGCCGCCGCGCGACCGCGCGGTGGAGGCCGACAAGGCAAGCGCTGAATCGCGTCGCCGCTTCGGTGCGGCCACGCCCGTGGATCGCTCGGCATGAGCGAGCGCAGCCCCGAGCGGCAAAGCTGGGAACGCGGCGAGCTGCTCAGCCTGCTGTCGGCCTCGGCGACGCTGGCCGGCCTGTGCATCACCGTGGTCGCCTTGATGAAGACCATCGGCAGCGCCAAGACCACGGCGACCGTCGTCGACGACATCTTCGGCGGCTGCGCGGCGGCGTTCCTGCTGTGCACCTACCTGATCTTCTGGGCCATGCGCGCGCCGACGACGCGGATCGCCCAGCTACTGACGGCAGTGGTCGATGTGCTGTTCCTGCTGGCACTGAGCGCGATGACGCTGGCCGCGCTGATCATGCTGTATTCGATCTGGTAGCAGGCGGGCGCGCTACGGGCGCGGCCGCCAGAAGCGGTTTTCGCGCAGCGGCGAACGCACCGCCTGTTCGTGAGCTGACAGCGGTATCGACTTGGCGTTCGCGCAGCCGTTGCCGTCGCGGACCTGCAGGGCGAGCGACAGCATCCCCTCCTGCGGATCGCCGAGCGCGTGCGCAAAGTCGTCGACACCGGCGCAGCTGGGCACGAAGCCCTCGGCGTAGTCGCCGAAGCCCTGGGCGTTGACGCCGGCGAACTCGATCGCGAAGTACGACAGCCCGCAGTTGTCCTGGCCATAGAAGCCGTAGGGCTTGCCGCAACTGGGGCTGCCGATCTGGATCACTTCCACATCGACGCCGCGCAGGCCATTGATGATCGCCTCGCTGGCCGAGCAGGTGCTGGAGGTGGTGAGGACGTAGACGCGGCCCAGGTCCAGATGCGGCAGCGCGGTGCCTTCCGGCAGGCGCGGATCGAAGCCCTGGCTGCGGGCGTGAAACGGCGTGCGCGCGCCCTCGCCCTGCGCGTACGGATTCTTGTCGTTGAACTGCAGCCGTTCGAAATCGCGGCCGGCGGTGCGCGTCGGCCCGGCGATCATGTAGGCCAGCTCGCTGGCGATATCGAGAAAGCCGCCGCCGTTGTAGCGCAGGTCCAGCACCAGATCGCCGATGCCGGCGGCGGCGAAGGCCTGCATCGCCTCGTGCAGCGCGCCTTCGGCGGTGGCGATGTGGTCGTTGAACAGCAGGTAGCCGACCGGCCCGCCGGGCGTATCGATCACGCGCCGCGTCGGCGCCGGATCCTGAACGATCTGCGCGGCGCTCAGGACGATCTGGCGCGTCGTCGCACTGCCGGGGTCCTGGACCGTGAAGACGTGCTGCTCGCCGGGCGCCCGTGGGAACAAGCCGGCGTTCAGCGCGTCGACGCCGGCCGGCGTGTCGTCGTAGACCAGATCGACGCCGTCGATGGCCAGGATCCGCGTGCCGCGCTGCACCGCGGCGGCGGCCGGCGAACCGGCATCGGTGTAGGCGACCACCGCCTCGCGCGGCGGCCGGTTGGGCCGCAGCAGCACGAGCCAGCCGTAGCCCAGCGACACGCCTTCCAGCGATTGCGCGTTCCACTCGTAAGTCGGGTAGGTGAAGCTGAACCGGTCTTTCCGTTTCCCCGAGGCGGTGAGCGCCGGCGTCTTCAGCGCCTCGAAATAGCCGTCGAGCGCTGCGTACGAGCTGCCGTAGGCCGCGGCGGTGTACGGCGCCGGATCGACGCCGGGAATCTCCCGATACCAGAGATAGATCTCGTCCAGGTAGGTCCGCAGCCAGCGCTTCTCGTCGTCGAGGCTGCCCTGCCGGTCCGGGTACGGCTGAGCGCTGAACGGGTCCGTGCCGCTGCGCGGGGCGGCGCACTGCGCGGCATACACCGCCGACCGCGCGGTGCGCTGCTCCCACAGCGAACGGTCATCGCCGCTGCCGCCACCGCCGCCGCAAGCCGTCAACAGCAGCATCGCCAGCGCGATCAAGTGGCGCGCCGGCTGGCGCGACTTCTGTGCGGCAAGGCGGGTCATGACGAGGGTCCGAGCAGATCCCATACGGGTCCGCCGCATTCAAGCGCAGGTTTTCGTCACTGCCAAGTCAGCGCAACAGCCTCGGGCACCGGCGCCGCCACGGCGACGGCCGCGTTCAGCCGCCTTGCAAGGCGCGGCGCATGGCGCCGAAGCGCTTGCGATACTGGGCCGGCGAGAGCTTGACCCGACGGCGGAACAACTGGCTGAAGAAACCGGCGTCTTCATAGCCCACGGCGGCGGCGATCCGCTCGATCGGCTCGTCGCCGGCCTCCAGCATCTGCTTGGCTTCTTCGAGCCGCAGCGTATGCACGTACTCGAGTGGCGCCATGCCGGTAGCGAGCTGGAAGCGCCGCTTGAACGAGCGCTCCGCCAGACCACTGTGCCGCACCATGGCGGCGACCGGCGCGGGCTCCTGGTAGTGCTCGGCGATCCAGACCTGGCAGCGTCCGATCACGGCATCGTCGACCTGCCGCGTGCGCGCGAGCCGCGCATAAGGCTGCTGGCCGATCGCATGCCAGTCGATCAGATTGATGCGTGCGACCTGCATCGCCGCTTCGACGCCGGCGCTGCGCGCAATCAGGTACAGCGCGAGATCGAGCCAGGATGTGCCGCCGCCCGCCATCACCAGTCGCTGACCTTCGCCGGAGATCACCAGCGCGCGCTGCTCGCGGACCGTGACCGCCGGGTACTGCGCCCGCAGCAAATCGCAGAACGCCCAGTGTGTGGTCGCCTCGTGGCCGTCGAGCAGGCCGGCCTCGGCAAGCAGCACGGCCCCGGAGCACGCCGCCGCCAGGACCGCGCCACCGGCATGACAGCGGCGCAGCCAGCCGACCTCCGCTGAGAAACGGCCGGCCAGCGGCTCGTGCGGCGCTATCGCCAGCTCCGGCACACAGACGATGTCGGGCAGCGGGCCGTCATCGAGGCTGGCGTGCGGCACAAGCGTGAGTCCGTTGGCGACCGTCAGCGGTTGCGCGGAACGCGCGACGATCATCGGGGCCAGCAAGTCTGCCCCGGCGCGACCGTCGACGATCAGGCCCCAGTCGCGGCCTGCCGCCTTGAACAAGTCGTACATGCCGTAGACGGCGGAGGCACTGACGTCCGGCTGCGCCAGGATCGCGATACGAGGTCTGTGCACCACTTCACGCATGGCCGAATCGTCGGATTGCTTGCCGAAATGTCCGTAGAGGGGAAAGGCGCGCGCGCCTATCGTCGCGCTCCCCTCCATTGAAGCCGAGCCCCCGCGCCATGCCAAGCCCGATCCAGCTGCTGCTGGACCCCATTTCGCTGACGATATTCACGCTGTTCGCCGTCCTGCTCGCCTGGGAGCGCCTGCTGCCGGCGCGATCGCTGCCGCCGGTGCGCGGCTGGCTGTGGCGCGGGCTAGGGCCTGTTAACGCTATGGCCACCACTGTGATGCCACCCGCTTTGCGGCCAGGCAAGGCGCGACGAAGG
>CAMLDZ010000174.1 GCA_946478985.1 uncultured Solimonas sp. | reverse complement strand
TCAGCTCTTGGGCATCAGTTGCAGATAAGGCTGCGCCTCGCGCAGCACACGGGCGAACGAAGGCCGCTCGCACAGCCGCTGCAGATAGGCACCAAGGCGTGGGTAGCGCTCCAATGGCTCGGTCATGGCCGCGTAGAACAGCGCCGGCGCGGCCGCACAATCAGCCATGCTGAAGTCGTCGCCGGCCACCCAGCGGCGACCGTCGAGTTCGCCTTCGAGAATGCCGTACGCGGTGCGCAGTTGCGCCCGTGCCTGCTCGACGCCGAAAGCATCGTGCTGCCCGGCAGGTCGCAGGCGGTCGGTGACGATCTTCTGCATCGGCGTATTGAGATAGAGATCGCAGAAGCGGTCGAGCGCGCGGACTTTCAAGGCCTCCTCGGCATCCTGGGGCTGCAGGCGGATGGCGCCCGCGAAGTGCAGCGCGAGGTGGTCGATGATCGGCGTCGACTCCGGCACGGTGAGGCCGCGCGCGTCGTCGCGCAGCACCGGAAACTTGCCGATCGGCCAGAGGCGCCGGAACGCAGCGGCAGCTTCCGCATCAGCCAGATCGACCAGGTGCGGCGTGAACGGCGTGTCGTTCTCATAGAGCGCGATCAGCACCTTCTGGCAGAACGACGACAGCGGGTGGAAATACAAGGTCAGTGACATGGCGCTCAGCCCTGCAGCTCGCGAATCGGCCTGACCTCGATGCTGCCGACGCGCGCCGGCGGAATCTTGGCAGCGATCTGGATCGCCTCGTTGAGGTCGCGGGCATCGACCAGATAGAAGCCCGCCAGCTGCTCCTTGGTCTCCGCGAAGGGGCCATCGGTGATCGACAACCTGCCGTTGCGGACGCGCACGGTGGTAGCGGTCTGCACCGATTCGAGCGCTTCGGCGGCCACCAGCCTGCCGTTGTCGCGCAGCGATTCGCCGCAGGCCATGCATTCGGCGTCATTCCAGCCTTCGAGCAGCTTCTCTTCGCTGTAGACCAGGCAGAGATATTTCATGGACGGCTCCTTAGTTGGGGGGATCCGGTGTGGCGCTCGTCTGATAGTCGAGTGGCGGGCCGGGCTTTCGACATCGCCGCGAAAAAATTCGCCACGCCGATCCCGCCAGCAGCATTTCGCCCCGGGCCAGGAAGGAAAATGCCGGTTCGCCGATAATAGCCGCCCACTCGCCGTTGCCGGATCCGCGCTTGAGCTGCCCCTCACCCTCTCACGTCCACTTCACCGTCCGCGCCGCCGACCTGCACGCGCACCTGTTCGAAGTCGAGTGTCGCGTCGCCGCGCCGGCGCCCGGTGGCCAGGTCTTCCGCATGCCCGGATGGCTGCGCGGCAGTTATCTGGTTCGCGACTTCGCCAAGCACGTGGTCAGCGTCGAGGCCTTCTGTGCGGGCCAGCCGGTCGCCATCGAAAAGCTCGACAAGCGCTCGCTGCGCTGTGCGCCGGTAAGCGGCGCCCTGACATTGCGCTACCGCGTGCACGCCTTCGACGAATCGGTGCGCAAGGCCTGGCTCGATATGCGACGCGGCTTCTTCAACGGCAGTTCGCTGTTCTACTGCCCGGACGGGTACGCCGGCGCGGCGTTCGAGGTCGAACTCTTGCCGCCCGAAGATCCCGCCGCGGCGCGCTGGCGTGTCGCCACCACCCTGCCGGCACTGCGCGTCGATGCACGCGGTTACGGCCAGTATCGTGCCGACGATTACGAGGCGCTGATCGACCATCCGGTCGAGATGGCGGACTTCCAGCGCGTCGACTTCGACGTCGATGGCATCCCGCATGCGCTGGTGCTGTCCGGCCGCTGCGAGGTCGACCTGCCGCGCGTCGCCGCCGACCTGGCCAAGATCTGCCACGTCGAGCGCGAGCTGTTCGGCCAGCAGCCGCAGATGGCGCAGTACCTGTTTCTCACCCATGTCGTTGCCAACGGCTACGGCGGCCTGGAGCACCGCGACTCCACCGCGCTGATCTGCTCGCGCGGCGACCTGCCGCGACCGGGCGAGGCGCGGCTGTCGCGCGACTACCGCATCTTCCTCGGCCTGTGCAGCCATGAGTACTTCCATCTCTGGAACGTCAAGCGCATCACCGCCGCGCGGCTGCAGGAATCGCAGCTCGGCAGCGAGGCCTACACCGAAGATCTCTGGCACTACGAGGGCATCACCTCGTACTACGACGATCTGTTCCTGCTGCGCGCCGGCCTGATCGACGCTGCCACTTATCTCGACACCGTCGCTGAAAACGCCACGCGCCTGCAGCGTACGCCGGGCCGGCAGGTGCAGTCGCTGGCCGACGCCAGCTTCGACGCCTGGATCAAGTACTACCAGCCGGACGAGAACACGCCCAACGCCGCCGTCAGCTACTACATCAAGGGCGGCCTGACAGCGCTGTGCCTGGACCTGATCCTGCGCCGCGATGCGCGCCTGAGCCTCGACGCCGTGTTGCGTGAAGCCTGGCAGCGCTGGGGCGCGCGCGACATCGGCGTGCCGGAACGCGGCTTGGAGACCCTGGCGCAGGAGTTGTCCGGCCTGGATCTGCGCGCCTTCTTCGACCGCGCGATCCGTTCCACCGAAGAGCTGCCGCTGGCCGAGACGCTGGCCGACTTCGGCGTGCGCGCCGCGCTGCGGCCGGCGGTCTCGGAAGGCGACGTCGGCGGCTGGGCCTCCGCCGAGGCGCCGCGCAGTTACGCCGGCCTCAAGCTGAGGCCCGGCGAGACGCGTGTGCTGCACGTCTTCAGCGGCTCGCCGGCGCAAGCGGCCGGCGTTTCGCCCAACGATGTCATCGTCGCCCTCGATGGCTGGCGCATCAGCAACGCCAACTGGCCGGCGCGCGTCGCCGCGCTGCAGCCAGGCCAGCACTACGCCCTGCACGTGTTCCGCAACGACGAGCTGCTGACGCTGGATCTGGTGCCGGGCGCGCCGCCGCACGACACCTGGACGCTGGTGCTGGCCGACGCCGACGGCGAAGCCGCCGCGCGGCGCAAGGCCTGGCTGGGCGTCTGAAGTCATGACCGATCTTCTGCTCAAGGCGTCACTCGCCTATCTGATCGGCAACATCATGGGCGGGCCGCTGCTGGGTCTGCTGCGTGGCGTGGACCTGCGCAAGCTCGGCAGCGGCAATGTCGGCGCCACCAATGCGCTGCGCACGCAGGGCAAGGGTTTCGCGCTCGGCGTGCTGGCGATCGACGCTCTCAAGGGCGTGCTCGCCGTGCTGGTCGTGCCGCGCTTGCCCGATTTCGGCGAAACGATGCTGGGCGCGCAGGAACTCGCCTTCGTCTGCGGCCTCGCCGTCGCTCTGGGCCACTGCTATCCGGTGCTGTACCGCTTCCGCGGCGGCAAGGGCGTGGCGACGCTGGCCGGCGTGTTCGGCGTCCTGCTGGCGCCAGCGCTGGCGTGGATGCTGAGCACATTCGTGCTGGTGGTCCTGCTCAGCGGCTACGTCAGCCTGGCCACCTTGAGCGCGACGCTGACCGCCATCCTATGGGTCGCCGTTCTGCAAGGCGGCGGCCTTGCCTCACCGGCCGGCGCATTCACGCTGGCGATGGCGGCACTGGTCACCTGGAAGCACCGCGACAACATCGGCCGCCTGCTGCACGGCGAGGAACATCGCTTCGAAAAAGCGCGGGTGCTCGGCCGATGGCTGCGGCGCTGAGCGAGGCCGACACGCTTGCGCTCGTCGACGCTCTGGCCGACGGCGCATGGCATTCCGGCGAAGACCTCGCCGCCCGCTTCGGCATCAGCCGGGCCGCCTTGGCCAAGCGCATCGACAAGCTGCGCGACTGGCAGCTGCAGCTGGAGTCGCGGCAGGGCCTCGGCTACCGGCTGACGCAGCCATTACAGCGGCTCGATGCCGCGGCGCTGCAAGCTGCCGTGCCCGACCTGCACGTGCAGGTCGCGGCACAGGTTGATTCGACCAACACGCGCCTGCTCGAAGCTGATCCCGCACTCGACCCGCAAGCCCTGTTCGCCGAACTGCAGACCGCCGGCCGCGGCCGGCGCGGCCGCCACTGGACCTCGCCGTTCGGCGCCAACCTGTATCTCTCGATCGCCTGGTCCTGGCCGACCTGGCCGCGCGAGCTGACCGCGCTGTCGCTCGCCGTCGGCGTTGCCTGCGCACGGGTGCTGCGTGATGCCGGCCTGCACAGCCTGCGCCTGAAGTGGCCCAACGACCTGCTGGTCCGCGATCGCAAGCTCGGCGGCATCCTGATCGAACACCGCGGCGAAGCCGGCGGCGGCTGCCGCGTCGTCATCGGCATCGGCCTCAATCTGCAAATGGCCGACGAGCAGGCCACCGATATCACCCAAGCCTGGATCAATCTGCAGACCGCGCTGCGTGAAGATGGCGCCGCGCCGCTGCCGCGAACGGCGCTCGCGGCGAAGCTGCTCGCGTCGCTGGATGCACTGCTGCGCGGCTACGCGGAATGCGGATTCAGCGGCGTGGCCTCGCAGTGGGCGGAGCTGGACGCCACCCGTAACGCGCCCGTTCGCATTGTCGGCAGCGGTGAACCCTTACAGGGCATCGCCCGCGGTGTCGATCGCGACGGCGCTCTCATTGTCGAAGCAGAGGGCGTGCAGCACCGTGTGCACGCCGGCGAGGTCAGCCTGAGGCGCGCATGAAGCTCCTGATCGACATCGGCAACACGCGGCTCAAATGGGCTTTCGCCCGCGATGGACAGCTTGGCGAACCCGGCGCAGCGGTGCACGCCGGCATCCCGGCGCAACTGGTCGCGGAGCTGCCCGTCGAGCCGGTGGATTCGATCTGGATCGCCCATGTCACCGGCGCCAGTCAGGAGCCGGCACTGATCGAAGCCCTGCGCAGCCGCTACGGCCTTACTCCGCAGTTCGCCCGCAGCACCGCGAGCTGGCACGGCCTGAAGAACGCCTACCGCGAGCCCGAACGCCTCGGCGTCGATCGCTGGCTGGCGATGATCGCCGCCTGGCATGAATTCCAAGGCCCCGCCTGCGTCGTCGACGCCGGCACCGCGCTGACGGCGGATGTCATCGACGCCAGCGGCCAGCACCTCGGCGGCTTCATCGCCGCCGG
>CAMLDZ010000173.1 GCA_946478985.1 uncultured Solimonas sp. | reverse complement strand
CTGGACTTCGTCCTCACCGCATTCATGTTTCATTAAGAGCTTCAGGCTAGAGATCAGTCATGCAATCCAGAGCCTTGGAAATTTTGGTGGGCTTCTTCGTCTGCCTCGGCGTTGCCGCGGTGTTCGTGATGACCTTCCGCGTCGCCAGCCTGCAGTCGATCGGCGGCAGCAGCAGCAGCTATCGCGTCAGCGGCCTGTTCCAGAACATCGGCGGCCTCAAGGTCGGCTCGGCGGTGTCGATGGCCGGCGTCAAGATCGGCCGCGTCAAGACCATCGAGATCGACCCGAGCAGCTTCCAGGCGCGCGTGTCGATCGACATCGCCGCGCAGTACGACAGGATCCCGGAAGACTCCAGCGCCAAGATCCTCACCTCCGGCCTGCTCGGCGACCAGTACATCGGCATCGAACCGGGCGGCCTGGACGAATACCTCAAGGACGGCAGCGAGCTGACGCTGACGCAGAGTGCCATCGTCCTCGAAAACCTCATCGGTCAGTTCCTTGCCGGCTCCAGCGGCAAGGATGACAAGCTGGCGGAAGCGCTCGGCAAGCTCGCCGACGCCGTCGGCAAGCCCGCTACCCCTTCGACCAATGGAGCCACTCCATGATCACTCGTCTCAAATCCCTGCACCGCGCGCTGATCGGCGGCGTCGCAGCCCTGCTGGTGGCCGGTAGTGCGCTGGCCGCCGCCAGCGCCGACGAGGTCATCAAGACGTCCACCACCAAGATCCGCAGCGACATCTCGCAGAACGCGCAGAAGTACCAGGCCGACAAGAACGCCTTCTACTCGATGGTCGACCGCGAGATCGTTCCGCACTTCGACACGCAGTACATCGCCAAGGTGATCCTCGGCGCGCATCTCAAGCAGGCCAGCGCCGAGCAGGTCGCGCAGTTCGAGACCGCGTTCAAGAACATGCTGGTGCGCGGCTACGCCGACAAGCTGCTGGAGTACTACGACAGCGTCGAGATCCAGGTGAAGGCGGCGCGCGTCGAATCCGACGGCAAGCGCGCCAATGTCGACGCGACGATCCTGCGCAAGGACGGCAAGCCGCCGATTCCGCTGACCTTCTCGATGAAGCAGAGCGGCGGCGAGTGGAAGGTCTGGGACATCAAGGCCGAGAACATCTCGCTGGTGCTGAATTTCCGCACCCAGATCGACGCCGAGATCCGCAAGTCCGATATCGCCTCGGTGATCCAGCGCCTCAATGCAGGCCAGATCGACGTCACGCCGGACAGCAGCAAGCCCGCCGGCAAATCGTGAACACGATCGAAGGTCCGCTGAGCTTTGCGACGGTCACGCCCTGGTTCGGGCGTGTTCCGGCGCTGCTGCAATCCGCCACGATCGATCTCGGCGGCGTCACGCATTGCGACAGCGCCGGTGCGGCCCTGCTGCTGGAGCTGCAACGCCAGGCGCAGTTGCAGAACCGGCCGCTGACGTTCCGCAACACACCGCTGCAGCTGCGCGAGCTGCTGGCATTCTTTGGCGTCGACACGCTGCTCAAGCTCGCGGCCTGAGAACGGCCGGCGGGAGATGGTTGGGGGAAAGGACGATGCAAAGGGGATGGGGGACGATCGCGGCGCTGCTCGGTGGCCTGATTCTGGCCGGCTGCGCGCACCACTCGCCGTACGAGCCGGCCGATCCGCTGGAGAAGATCAACCGCCCGATCTACGGCTTCAACATGACCGCCGACAAGTACGTGCTGCGGCCGGTCGCCAAGGGCTATGTCGCGGTGGTGCCATCGCCGGTGCGCACCGGCGTCAGCAACTTCTTCGGCAATCTGTTCTACCCGACGGTCATCATCAACGACCTGCTGCAGGCCAAGTTCGTGCAGACCGGCCGCGATCTCGGCCGCTTCCTGATGAACAGCACCTTCGGCCTCGCCGGCATCCTCGACCCGGCGACTCTGGTCGGCCTCAACAAGAATGACGAGGATCTGGGCCAGACTTTCGGCCGCTGGGGGGTTGGAGAAGGCTGGTACCTGATGCTGCCGCTGCTCGGCCCCACCACCAATCGCGACCTGCTCGGTCGTGTCGGCGACAACTGGACCGATCCGCTGCAGTACACCGACCTGAGCTGGCCGGAGCGTATCGGCATCGCCGCCGCGCGTGTGGTCGATGGACGCAGCCGCCTGCTCGAATACGACAACGTGCTGCAGCAGCAGCTCGACCCTTACGTCTTCATTCGCACCGCCTACCTGCAGAATCGTCTCAACAAGGTCTACGACGGCAATCCGCCGGCCAGGCTGATGGAGCCGGAGCTGCCGGACGACGACGAATAAGCGCGTCGATCCGCAGGCCTGCGCCGTCGCTGTTCTTTAAAGCCCGGATCCGATCCGGGCTTTGCGTTGCGGGGCTCGCCGGCCGCCGCCATGGCGCTCGCTCAGAACAGGGCGCCCGCCACCATCGATACCGCGATCCCCGCCAGGAAGCCGCCCACGCCCCAGACGATGCGCGGGCGCACCCGCTTGCGGTTGTACTCGTCCAGATAGAACAGAAAGCTGATGCGCATGGCGCTCCTCGATGCGGCCGGCGGCTCGTGGCCGCCCGCCTTTTTGGTTAGGGCCTGTTAACACTATGGCCGCCGCAGTTTACAAAGCCTGACGGCAACGGACGCCGCTGCGCTCAGCCGGCGAACTTGCGCGCGTTGACGAACATCTGGAACCACGGCGTCTTGCCGCCGGCGAAGGGCTGCGGCCACCACGAGCCGCTGACGCCGGCGATGGTTCGCTCCGGGTGCGGCATCAGGATCGTCACGCGGCCGTCGGCGTTGCAGACCGAGGCCAGGCCTTCAGGCGAGCCGTTCGGATTGGCCGGATAGTCGCGGGCGATGGTGCCGCGCGTGGTGACGTAGCGCATCGCCGCGAGGTTCTGCTGCTGCAGCGCTTCCAGGCCGCCGGCGGCGTCGAACTCGGCGCGGCCCTCGCCGTGCGCCACCGCGATCGGCAACCGGGAGCCGGCCATGCCGCGGAAGAACAGCGACGGCGAATCCAGCAGCTCGACCTGCGCCCAGCGCGCCTCGAACTGCTCGCTGCGGTTGCGGCGGAACGCCGGCCAGTGCTGCGCGCCCGGCACGATGTCCTTGAGCGCCGCGAACATCTGGCAGCCGTTGCAGACACCCAGCGCGAAGCGCTCGGGGCTGGCGAGAAACTGCTGGAACTGCTCGCGCGCGCGCTCATTGAAAAGAATGGTTTTCGCCCAGCCCTGGCCGGCGCCGAGCACGTCGCCATAGGAGAAGCCGCCGCAGGCGACCAGGCCGGCGAAGTCGGCGAGCTGCACGCGGCCTTCCAGCACGTCGCTCATGTGCACGTCGACCGACTCGAAGCCGGCGGCGTGGAAGGCGTAGGCCATCTCGGCCTGACCGTTGACGCCCTGCTCGCGCAGGATCGCAACCTTGGGCCGGCGCGCGATGGTCGGTGCCGCTTCCGGCGCAAAGCTCAATTGCAGCTTCAGGCCCGGATCGTCGGCGTCGGCCAGCGCCGCGAATTCCTCGCGCGCGCAGTCCGGGTTGTCGCGCAGCTCGGCGATGCGGAAGCTGGTCTCGGCCCAGAGGCGATGCCAGGCGGTACGCGAGGCTTCGAGCACCGCCTGATTGGCCAGCGTGAACGCCAGGCGCTCGCCGGCCTGCACCGAGCCGATATCGATCGCAGGCAGGCCGGCATCGTTCAGCGCAGCGATGACCAGCACCACGTCCTGGCTGCGCACCTGCACGACGAAGCCCAGCTCCTCGTTGAACAGCGCGGCCACCGCGTCGCCGCCGAGCTGATCGATCGCGACCTCGAAGCCGCAGTGGCCGGCGAAGGCCATTTCCGCCAGCGTCGCCAGCAGGCCGCCGTCGCTGCGATCGTGATAGGCGAGCAGCTTGCCGTCGGCATTGAGCGACTGGATCAGCGCGAAGGCGTTCTTCAGGCGCTGCGCGTCGTCGAGATCCGGCGCGACATCGCCGACCTTGTTGTAGACCTGCGCCAGCGCCGAACCGCCGAGGCGGTTCTTGCCGGCGCCGAGATCGACCAGCAGCAGCCGCGTGGCGCCGGCGTCGAGCTTGAGCTGCGGCGTCAGCGAGCGGCGCACGTCGGCTACCGGCGCGAACGCCGAGACGATCAGCGACAGCGGCGCGGTCTGCGCCTGCGTCCTGCCTTCGGCGTCCTGCCAGACGCTCTTCATCGACAGCGAATCCTTGCCGACCGGAATCGCGATGCCGAGCTGCGGGCACAGCTCGGCGCCGACCGCGCGCACGGTGTCGAACAGACGCGCGTCCTCGTCGAACTGGCCGCAGGCGGCCATCCAGTTGGCGGACAGGCGGATGTCCTCGATCCTGGCGATCGAGGCCGCGGCGATGTTCAGCACCGCCTCGGCAACCGCCATGCGGCCCGAGGCCGGCGCGTCGAGCAGCGCCAGCGGCGTGCGCTCGCCCATCGCCATCGCCTCGCCCGTCGTCGCTTCGAAACCGGTAGCCGTGACGGCGCAGTCGGCGACCGGCACCTGCCAGGGGCCGACCATCTGGTCGCGCACGGTCAGACCACCGACGGTGCGGTCGCCGATCGTGATCAGGAACTGCTTGGATGCCACCGCCGGCAGCTGCAGCACGCGCTGCGCGGCTTCGGCAAGCTCGATCTTCGCGGTGTCGAGCGCGGCGAACGTCGACGGCGCGCGCGTGCTGCTGCGTTTCATCCGCGGCGGCTTGCCGAGCAGCACCGGCATCGGCATATCGACGGTGTTGTTGTTCAGCACGGCGTCGCTGACCAGCAGGCGGCGCTCGGCGGTGGCGGTGCCGACCACCGCGTACGGGCAGCGCTCGCGCGCGCAGAACTCGCCGAAACGGGCGACGTCCTGCGCCGCGATCGCCAGCACGTAGCGCTCCTGCGATTCGTTGCACCAGATTTCCATCGGCGACAGCGCCGGGTCGGCGGCGATCACGTCGCGCAGCTGGAAGTGGCCGCCGCGATCGTCGGCATGCACCAGCTCCGGCAGCGCATTGGAGATGCCGCCGGCGCCGACGTCGTGGATCGACAGGATCGGGTTGTCGTCACCGAGCGACCAGCAGGCGTCGAC
>CAMLDZ010000172.1 GCA_946478985.1 uncultured Solimonas sp. | reverse complement strand
CTGGCCGCAAAGCGGGTGGCATCACAGCGGCGGCCATAGCGTTAACAGGCCCTAAAGCCGCAGCGCTGCGATGGCGTTGTCGAGTTCGCGCAGCACTGCAGCGTCGGCATCGCCCAGATAGCGGTTGCGCAGATACAGGCTGGCGATGCGGCGCAGTTCATCGGTGCGTGCAGGCCACCGCGCAGCAACGCGCTCGATGAAGTCGCGCGGCCCTTCGCCCGGCCGCGGCTGCAGGCCGCGCCGCGCCAGCTTGCGCAGCAGCCGCTGCCAGCTGCGCAGCGCCGCGTCGCGCGCCGGTGCCGGCCGGGCGCGGCGCAGCAGGATCATGCCGATCAGTGCGACGGCGGCGCTGAACACCAGCGTCAGTGCCAGGATCATCGCGCGCAGATCGTCGATGCCGAAGCGGCGCAGCAGATCCTGCTGCAGCTCCGGGCCATAGCCGAGCACCAGACCGTTCCAGCGCGCGTTGAGCCAGTCCCAGCGCAGCTTGATCGCCGCCTGCCAGGCCCCGCGCCGCGCCAGATAGGCCGGCAGGCCGTCGCCGGCGCCGAGCGCGGCGCTGAGGCCGCGTTCGACACGCTCCGGCGACACCGCGGCAGTGGGATCGACGCGCAGCCAGCCGCGACCGGGCAGCCAGACCTCGCTCCAGGCGTGCGCGTCGGCCTGGCTGACGGTGTAGTGGCCGCCGATCTGGTTGTAGCTGCCGCCCTGATAGCCGGTGACGATGCGCGCCGGAATGCCGGCGGCGCGCATCAGCACAGTGAAGGCGCTGCTGTAGTGCTCGCAGAAGCCGCGGCGGCTGTCGAACAGGAACTCGTCGACGCTGTCGCGGCCCAGCAGTGGCGGCTGCAGCGTGTAATGGAAGTCCTGCTCGCGGAACATGCGCAGGGCGCGTGTGACGATGGCGGCATCGTCGTCGCCGGCCTGCTCGCGCCACTGCCGCGCCAGCGCCAGCGTGCGCGGATTGCGCTCGCGCGGCAGCAGGCGCAGCCATTGCCGGCGGCGTGCGTCGAGCGTCGGTTCCAGAACGTATTGAGGATAGGCGCCGAGCAGATCGCGGCGGCGCTCGAACGGCGTGCGCCGCGCCACCAGCTGCGCATCGCGATCCAGCTGTGCGTCACCAGGCAGCGTGCCGCCGGGCATCTCCAGCGTGATCAGCGTGCGCAGCCGCTGCGGCTCCAGCGTCAGCTCATAACGCAAGGGTGTGCCCCGCGGCTCCAGCATGCCGGCGGCGAGCGGCGGTGCGGCGCCGAGCCGCCGCCAGCTGCGGCCGTCGAAGCTGTCGAACACCGGCCCGCGCCAGTAGCGCTGCGCCGGCGGCGGTACCGCGTCGAGGAAGCGCACGCGGAACGCCAGTTCGTCGGACTGGATCAGCGCCGCGATATCGCCCGGCGCCATCGATTCCGACAGGCCGCTGCGTGCACCGGCGCCGGTATCGCTCGGCAGCCCCCACAGCGGGCCGGGCAGGCGCGGGAACAGCACGAACAGGATCAGCATCAGCGGCAGCGATTGCGCGATCAGCACGCCGGCCTTGCGCAGCATCTGCCGCGGCGGCAGCGCGCCCTGGTGCTGGCATTCGATCAGCAGCGCGGTGATCGCGGTGACGGTGGCCAGCAGGTAGATCGCCGTCCACGGTTGCTGCGAATACAGGAAATGCGTCAGCACCGCGAAGTACATCAGGCCGACGACCACCAGCACGTCGCGGCGCGCGCGCAGCTCGATCAGCTTGAGCGCGGCCATCACGCACAGCAGCGCGGTGCCAGCGGTGAGGCCGGAGACGCGGCCGTAGTCGGCGTAGACCGCCGCGAACGCGACGATCACCAGCGCCCAGCGCAGCGCACGCGGCGGCATTCGCCAGCTGCGCCATGCCGCCAGGCCGCGCCAGCCGATCACCGCCACCACGCCGGCCGACAGCCACAAGGGCTGGTGCAGCGCATGCGGGGCCAGCGTTAGCAGCAGCACGGCGAGCAGGCGCAGCAGCGTGGCGACCGGCAGGTATTCGTTCACGTGGCCTCGAACAAGGCCAGCGCCTTGAGGCATTGCAGGCGATGGGCGTCGCCATGGCCCGGCGCGAGGCTGAGGCCGGGCAGGCGCAGGCCGTAAGGCTGCTGTGCGTGTTCGGCATCGAGCACCCAGCGCGTCAGCTGCGACAGGCGGGCCTCGGCCGGCAGCGGTTCCAGCGCATCCCAGTCCAGCCAGCAGTCGCGGTCGATCACGTCGGCAAACTGCTTGACCATCGGCTGCAGGGCCTTGGGCAGGCTCTTCCAGTGGATCGTCCGTGCACTGTCGCCGTGCTGGTAGCTGCGCAGGCCGCTGAAGTCGTCATGGCCGCCGGGGCGGCTGGCCTCGGAGCCGCTGCCGCCGATGCTGGCCGGTATCGCGCGGCCGGGCGCGGCCGGCTGTGGAAACACCAGCGTGCTGAGTTCCAGCTCGGCCAGCGTCCATGCGCGAAACAGGCCCAGCGGATACTCGGTCGACAGCCGCAGCGCCGGCGCCGCCAGCCAGCCGCGCCGCGGGCTGCTGCGGGTCAGCTCCAGCAAGGCCTGGCCTTGCGCCGGCAGGTCGGCGCGCGACTCCTGCGCACTGCCGCGCCGCGCCGCGCCCAGCACCAGCGAGTAGCGCGGCTGCGCCGAAGGGTTGTCGGCGATGATCTGGAAGCGCGCCGGCTCGCCGGCGAACACCGGCGGCGCGATGCCGCCGCGCAATTGCAGGTTGGCCAGGTTGGCATGCGTGTGGTGCATGGTCACGAAACCCAGCCCGGCGAGCAGGAAACACAGCAGGAAGGCCATGCTGTTGCCGTAGTTCATCGCGCCCAGCAGCATCACCAGCAGCAGAGCCGCATATGCCCAGCCGAAGCGCGTCGGCAGGATGTAGATGCGGCTGCGTTGCACGGTGAACGGGCCGGGCTGGCGGCGCACGCGCGCCAGCACCCAGGCGTCGATACGCGCCTGCAGCCACGCCAGAGGCCGGCGCCGGTTCACGGAATCGCGACGCTGGCCAGCAGTTCGGCCGCGGTGATTGCCGCGCCCTCGCGCTCGGCAGCAGCGAGCAGGCGATGACCGACGACGGCCGCGAACACCGCCTGCACGTCTTCCGGAATCACGCCGCCGCGGCCGTCGATGTAGGCCCAGGCCTGTGCGGCGCGGCGCAGCGCCAGACCGGCGCGCGGCGACAGGCCCTGGCGCAGGCCCGGCAGCTCGCGCGTGCGCTGCACCAGCGCGACGATGTAATCGATCAGCGCCGGCGTGGTGCGCACCGCCTGCACCTGCGCCTGCAGCGCGAGCAGCGCCTGCGGCGTCAATACCGGCTCCAGGGTCTGCAGCAGATCGCGGCGATCCGGCTCCAGCAGCAGCTGGCGCTCGGCGGCCGGCGACGGATAGCCGAGCGACAGACGCATCATGAAGCGGTCCAGCTGCGATTCCGGTAGCGAGAACGTGCCGAGCTGGAAGCTCGGATTCTGCGTGGCGATCACGAAGAACGGCTCCGGCAGCGCGCGCGTCTCGCCCTCGGCGCTGACCTGATGCTCCTCCATCGCCTCCAGCAGCGCCGATTGCGTTTTCGGGCTGGCGCGGTTGATCTCGTCGGCGAGCAGCAGCTGCGTGAACACTGGCCCGGGCAGGAAGCGAAAGCCGCCGCTGGCGCTGTCGAAGATCGAGGCGCCGACGATGTCGGCCGGCAGCAGATCGCTGGTGAACTGCACGCGCTGGAACTGCAGGCCCAGCGTGCGTGCCAGCGCCAGCGCCAGCGTGGTCTTGCCCATGCCCGGCAGATCCTCGATCAGCAGGTGGCCGCGCGCCAGCAGGCAGGCGACGACCAGCCGCAGCGGCTGCTGCTTGCCGAGGATGATCTGGTTGAGGCGTGCCAGCAGCGGCGCAACAGGCGAGGTCATGGACAGGCGGCTCCGGGTTTGTCGGGTGGAAAGTCTAACTTGTTGATTTGATAGTGCCGCTGCGGCGCTTGCGGGGGAGGGTGGTCTTGCCCACCATAGCTGCAAGCCTTATTCCCGGAGCCGGCATTGGATGCCCGACAGAAGCAGCTCGCCAGCCAGATGCATGCCGCCACCAGCTATGCGCAATGGCGTGACGCCGCCGAAGAACTGGACCGCCTGCAAGGCTGGGACGACTGGAAGGACGACGAAACCTCGGACGATTTCGACTGGCGCCTGATCCGCTCACGGCTGCGACAGATCCGCCGCTACCGCGAGGAAGGCGAGACGGCCCGGCTGATCCATCACCTGCGCCAGGGCCTCCACTGGAACCTCGGCAATATCGGCAATCCGCGGCTGTACGCGCACGCCCGCGTCGGCACCAAGAAGCTGGTCGGCGAATACGCCGCCGAGGTGTCGTCGGCGCTGAGCTGGATCGCCGAACACGAGCTGGCCGAGCTGCCGCATGCCGCCAAGCTGCGCTTCTTCCAGGACATCACCGCCAGCTATGGCCGCTCGGCGCTGATGCTGTCCGGCGGCGCGACGCTGGGCCTGTTCCACGTCGGCGTGGTCAAGGCGCTGTTCCGCGAGAACCTGGTGCCGCCGATCATGTCCGGTTCCAGCGCCGGCTCGGTGGTCTGCGCGACGCTGGGCACCCGCGCCGCGCACGAGGTCGAGGAGCTGCTGGACCCGGAATCGGCGTACTACCACTTCTGGCGCATCCTGCCGCTGCGCGAGATCTGGCGCCGCCGCGCGCTGATGGACCAGGATCGTCTGCGCAACGCCATCGCCACCAATGTCCGCGATCTGACGTTCGAACAGGCCTACCAGCTGTCCGGCCGCGTCATCAACATCACGGTGTCGCCGGCCGGCGTCAATCAGCCGCCGCGGCTGCTCAATCATCTGACCTTTCCGTATCTCTACGTGCGCGAGGCGGTGCTGGCGTCCTGCGCGGTGCCGCTGCTGTTTCCGCCGGTGATGCTGATGACGCAGGACGAGCGCGACGCGCGCGTGCCGTACATGCCGCTGCTGCGCTGGAACGACGGCTCGCTGAAGTCCGACCTGCCGACGCTGCGGCTGCGCCGCCTGCACAACGTCAATCACTTCATCGTCAGCCAGACCAATCCGCACGTGCTGCCGTTCGTCACCGGCAAGGATGGCCCCGGCGAGCG
>CAMLDZ010000171.1 GCA_946478985.1 uncultured Solimonas sp. | reverse complement strand
GCCTACGGCCTGATGTACGGCCGTCTCGGCATGCCGGAGATCGGCCCGGCCGGCGCCGGCTATGCGACCGCGGCCGGCGGCGCGGCGATGGTGCTGGTCTACGCGCTGCAATACCGGCTGACGCCGGCGCTGCACGCGCTGCGCCTGCTGGCACCCTGCGCCTGGCCGTGGCGTGCCGCGGCGCGGCAGATCCTCCGGCTCGGCCTGCCGATCGCGGCGATCCTCAGCGCCGAGGCCAGCCTGTTCCAGATCGGCGCGCTGCTGATGTCGCGCTTCGGCGGCACGGCGATGGCGGCGCACCAGATCGCCATCAACGTCGCCTCGCTCAGCTTCATGGTGCCGCTGTCGATCGGCCTGGCGGCGACGGTGCGCGTCGGCCTGGCGGCCGGTGCCGGCGACGCGGCGGCGGCGGCGCTGCGCGGCCGTGTCGGCATCGCGCTCAGCGTGGCATTCGCGCTGGTCGCGGCGAGCGTGATGGCGCTGTCGCCGCAGCTGATCGCGGGCGCCTATACGACCGACGCCGAAGTCGCGCGGCTGGCGGCGAGCTTTCTCGCCTACGCCGCGGTATTCCAGCTGTTCGACTGCGTGCAGGCGACCGCCAACGGCGCGCTGCGCGGCATCAAGGACACGCGCGGGCCGATGCTGATCACTGTCGCCGCGTACTGGATCGTCGGCCTGCCGCTGGCGGTCGCGCTGGCGTACTACTCGCCGGTCGGGCCCGCCGGCATCTGGTGCGGCTTCATCGGTGGCTTGTCGATCGCCGCATTCGGATTGAGCTGGCGTTTTCTCAGCAGGACCCGGCGCCAGGAAAGGGCCGCGATGGGCTGACACGGATGGTCTGAAAGGGTCTGTTCTTATACCTTGAACTCGGGGCGCAACGGGTCCGTAATGACCGCCCAACCGGATCAGACGGAGACCGAACATGACACTCAGACTGGGCGACACGGCGCCGGATTTCGAAGCCGACACCACCGAAGGGCGCATTCGCTTCCATGACTGGCTCGGCAGTTCGTGGGGCGTGCTGTTCTCGCATCCCAAGAACTACACGCCGGTGTGCACGACCGAGCTCGGCTACACCGCCAAGCTCAAGCCGGAGTTTGCCAAACGTAACGTCAAGGTGATCGGCCTGTCGGTCGACAAGCTCGAAGATCATCACGGCTGGAGCCGCGATATCGCCGAGACGCAGGGTCAGGCGCTGAATTTTCCGCTGATCGCCGATGCCGACAAGAAAGTCGCCAACCTCTACGACATGATCCATCCGAACGCCAGCGACACCTTCACCGTGCGCAGCGTGTTCGTGATCGACGCCAACAAGAAGATCCGCCTGCAGATCACCTATCCGGCGTCGACCGGCCGCAACTTCGACGAGATCCTCCGCGTCATCGACTCGCTGCAGCTGACCGACCAGTACAAGGTGGCGACGCCGGTGAACTGGAAGCAGGGCGAGGACGTGATCATCGTCCCGGCAGTCAAAGACGATGACGCCAAGAAGCTGTTCCCGAACGGCTGGAAGGCGCTCAAGCCCTATCTGCGCATCGTTCCCCAGCCCAAGGGCTGAGGCGCCGCGGCAACGCGAAGAGCCCCGCCCAGTGCGGGGCTTTTGCGTGGCGGCTCAGGTTCTGAGCCTGACGCTGCCGACAATGGCGGCACGTCTTCCACGCGCCGCAGGAGCACACCGATGTCGATCGACACCTTGCCGTTCTCGGTTCAGCTGACCGCCGACCGCAAATACCTCAATGTCCGCATTCCGGTCGACAGCCTGCCGAGCGCGCTGCGTCGCCAGCCTTCGGCGATGAACGTGCGCCTGATGCCGGAAACCCAGGAGGTGAAGCGCCAGCCGTGGCGAACCTGGGTGCCGGACTTCCTGCTCGCGCTGGCGCCGCGCGGCTGAGGCGCAGACAAAAAACGCCCGCCGATCGCTCGGCGGGCGTTTTCCCGTAGCGCGACGAAGCTCTTACGAGCCGCTCTGTCCAGCGGACTCGGCCCTCTCCTGCTGGATGTAGACCGGGCCATAGAGCTGGGTGCCGAGGGCCTTGCCCTGCATGTCGGCGGCGTCCTTCTCGATCATCACCGTGTAACGGCCCGGCTGCAGATCGTTCTGTACCACCATCATCGGCGTGCCGCCCGGCTGGAAGTTGGCGGCGACCGGTTTGCCATCCGGGCCGATGACCTTGATGTGCGAGGCCACCGCCGCCGGATCGACGACGCGGTTGAACAGGATGGCCAGCGAACTCTGGCCTTCGGTCTGGCCGACGTAGCGGACGCCGAACTGCGAGGCGTCGCTGGCCGTCCACCAGGCGCGCAGCGCATCCGGCGGCGGGGGCGGCGGGCTTACCGGCTGCTTCGGTTTTTCGGCCTTTTCCAGCGGCTGCGCGGCGGCGCCGTCCGCATCCGGCGCCGGCTCGCCGGCCGCATGGCCGGTATCGGCCATCGCGGTCTCGGCTGCGACGGCCGGTGCCGCGGCCGCTGCTGCGGCCATCGGATCGCCGCCGGCCGCGGGCGTAGCACTGTGCTCCGCGCTCGGCGGCGCGGCGGCGAGTTCGGCTGCCGGTGGCGGCGCTGCCGCATCCGCCGGGGCTGCGCTTGCGGTGGCCGGGTCGGCGGAAGCCGCCTGTGTCGGATCGGCCGGGGCCGTTGCCGCCGGGTCGGCCGGCGCGACGGCTGCGGCATCTGCCAGCGGATCGGCGGCTGCCATATCCTGCGCGGCGGTGCCGGCTGGCGCCGCGGCGATTTTCTGCTGTTCGGCAGCGGCCTGGTCGCCGCCGCTCATCGTGTAGATCGCGCCGCCGCCGATGACCGCGGCAATGGCCGCCGCGATGCCGATCTTGACCGGCTTCGACGGGCCGGTGCCCATATCAAGTCCTTGCGCCATGGTGTTTCCTCCATATTCAGGGCGTCGTAGTTATTTGCATCGTGGCTGTTGCCACGCCCGCACGGTGCCGCCGGCCCTGTGAACTTTGTCTTAACGGATGCAGGGCAGTGGTGCTGGATCGCTGAATTCATGCGATCTTTTCAATATTCCGCAGAAGTGCAGGGCTGCACCGCGCACCCTGCACTAAAGCGGCGCAGAGGCGGGATCCGCGATCTGCTTGCAAACCGTCCGCCGCTCACGACAATGGCATTCCCGAATCTTTTCGTCTGGAGCTGCAATGTCGAGCAAGCCGATCGCGCTGACGCGTTTTCTCATCGAGGAACAGCGAGCGGGGCGCATCAATGCGGATCTTCGCCTGCTGATCGAAGTCGTCGCGCGCGCCTGCAAGGCGATCTCGCACAGCGTCAACAAGGGCGCGCTGGGTGGCGTGCTCGGCGACGCCGGCACCGGCAACATCCAGGGCGAGGCGCAGAAAAAGCTCGATGTCCTGTCCAACGAAATCCTGCTCGAAGCCAACGAATGGGGCGGCCATCTGGCCGGTTGCGCTTCCGAAGAGATGGACGATTTCAGCAAAATCCCGAATGCCTACCCGAAAGGCAACTATCTGCTGCTGTTCGATCCGCTCGACGGCTCCAGCAACATCGACGTCAACATCAGCGTCGGCACCATCTTCTCGGTGCTGCGTTGCCCTCAAGGCGTCGAGGAGCTGGAGACCAAGCACTTCCTGCAGCCGGGCACTGCGCAGGTCGCGGCCGGCTACACCGTCTACGGCCCGAGCACGATGCTGGTGCTCACCGTCGGCAGCGGCGTGCACGCCTTCACGCTCGATCGCGAGCTGGGCTCGTTCCTGCTGACGCAGCGCGACATGAAGATTCCGGAAGACACCAAGGAATTCGCGATCAACATGTCCAACCAGCGCCACTGGTATCCGCCGATGCAGAAGTACATCGACGAACTGCTGGCCGGCAAGACCGGTCCGCGCGGCAAGGACTTCAACATGCGCTGGGTGGCTTCGATGGTCAGCGACGTGCACCGCATCCTCACGCGCGGCGGCATCTTCATCTATCCGCGCGACAAGAAGGATCCGGACAAGCCGGGCAAGCTGCGTCTGCTCTACGAAGCCAATCCGATGAGCTTTATCGTCGAGCAGGCCGGCGGCGCCTCGACCACCGGGCTGCAGCGCATCATGGATGTCCAGCCTTCGACGCTGCACCAGCGTGTCGCCGTGTTCCTCGGCTCCAAGAACGAAGTCGAGCTGGCGACGCGCTACCACCGCGAAGCCGGCGAGTAGGCGCGCCCCGCGGCGAAGCAAAAAGCCCCGCGATCGCGGGGCTTTTTCTTTGTTGCCGGCGCGGGCTCAGCCGCGCGGTGCGAAGTCCGGAAACTGCGCCGCCAGCGCTTCGAAGGCGGCGCGATCGGCATCGCTGGCGACGTGCGGCAGCACCACCTGCAGCGTCGCGAACTGGTCGCCCGGTGTCGCCGACGACGGCAGACCGCGGCCCTTCAGGCGCAGCTTCTGTCCGGCGCGGCTGTTGGGCGGCAGATTCAGCTCCACGGTGCCGCCGAGCGTCGGGATCGGCACGCGGCCGCCGAGCGCGGCTTCCCACGGCGCGACGTTGACGGTGACGTGGATGTCACGGCCTTCGACGCGGAATTGCGGATCTGGCGCGAACTCCAGTTCCAGCAGCAGATCGCCGCCGCGCGAGCCCTGGCCGGCGAGGCGGATCGTCTGCCCGGCGACGACGCCCTTGGGAATCTTGACGTTGAGCGTGCGGCCGCCGACGTTGATCTGCCGTTGTGCGCCCTGGAAGGAATCGACCGGATCGATCGCCAGCCGGGCGCGTGTGGCGGGCGCCTCCGGCTCCTCGAAGCCGCCGCCCATGCCGCCCGCCATGCCGCCGAACATCTGCGAGAAGAAATCGGAGAAGCCGCCGCCGCCCGCCGCGCCGCTGAAGCCGCCGGCACCGCGGCTGCGACCGCGGCCGAAGCCGGCGCCGCCGCCCATGCCGCCGAACTCCCAGCCCGGCGGCGGCGTGAACTGCTGGCCGGCCTTCCAGTTGGCGCCGAGCGTGTCGTAGGCGCGGCGCTTCTCCGGATCGCTGAGCACTTCGTTGGCCTCGTTGATCTCCTTGAAGCGGTCTTCGGCGCCGCTGCTCTTGTTCTTGTCCGGGTGGTACTGGCGCGCCAGCTTGCGATAGGCGCGCTTGATGTCATCGGCGGACGCCGAGCGTTCGA
>CAMLDZ010000170.1 GCA_946478985.1 uncultured Solimonas sp. | reverse complement strand
GTGCCCGAAGGGCGGATGAGGGTGCTGTTGCCTTTGACCTTGGGCCCCCTTTGCGCTGCGCCGAGGCGCACAGCGGCGTCGGGGCTGTCCGGCGCTGACTGTCTGAGCGGCGCAGCCGCGAGTTTCAGCGACGGCCGACGCGGCGAGCACCGCAGGGTGAGCCGGGATCAAGCGGATTGCCTGAATGGCAATCCGCCCCGGCGAACGCCCGAGCCTCCGGCGAGGGCCGGCGCAGAGCACAGGGGTGTCCGCTCGATTGGTTTCTTTTCTTTGGACAAGCAAAGAAAAGAAACTCGGCCCACAGGCCGAAAAGCAAGCTACGCAAAACAAATAAGCACAGTGAGTTGTAACTTTTCCAGCAACCGCCCCCGGCTCGCCTACGGCGAACCGGGCTACGCGACACCGGACGAGCAAAGAGCGAGTCGCGCCTGGCATCGTCCGATGACCGTTCAAGCGTCGTGCCGCAACCACACCGTTGCCAGCGGCGGCACCGTCAGGCTCAGCGAAAAGGGTTGCCCATGGCACGGCGACGCCACGGCCTCGACGCCGCCCAGATTGCCGACGTTGCTGCCGCCATAACGCTCCGCATCGGTATTGAGCACCTCCGCCCAGTGCCCCGCGCGCGGCGCGCCGACGCGGTAGCCGCTGCGTGCCACCGGCGTGAAGTTGCAGATGCAGATCACCGGCGGCGAATCGTCGTCGCCGCTGCGATAGAACGCGAAGATGCTGTTGGCCTGGTCGTCGGCGACCAGCCAGCGGAAGCCCTGGCCGTCGCAGTCGGCGCGGTGCAGCGCCGGCTCGCTGGCGTAGAGATGATTGAGATCGCGCACCGCGTTCTGCACGCCGGCGTGCAGCGGCTTGCCGAGCAGCGGCCAGTCCAGCTCGCGATCATGGCTCCACTCGCGGACCTGGGCGATCTCGCCGCCCATGAACAGCAGCTTCTTGCCGGGATGCGCCCACATGAAACCGTAGTAGGCGCGCAGCGTGGCGAAGCGCTGCCACTCGTCGCTGCCGCTCATCTTGCCGATCATCGAACCCTTGCCGTGCACGACCTCGTCATGCGACAGCGGCAGCACGAAGTGTTCGGCGAAGGCGTAGACCAGACCGAAGGTGAGGTCGCGGTGGTGCCAGCGGCGATGGACCGGATCCTGCTGTGCGTAATGCAGGGTGTCGTGCATCCAGCCCATGTTCCACTTGTACGAAAAGCCCAGGCCGCCGCTGTGCGTCGGCTGCGTGACGCCGGGCCAGGCGGTCGATTCCTCGGCGATCGTCAGCGCGCCCGGGCAGCGCTCGCGGACCACGTCGGTGAGGTGGCGCAGGAAGTCGACGTTCTCCAGATTCTCGCGGCCGCCGTAGCGATTGGGCACCCACTCGCCGGGACGGCGCGAGTAGTCGCGGTACAGCATCGACGCCACCGCGTCGACGCGCAGGCCGTCGATATGGAACTGCTCCAGCCAATGCAGCGCGCTGGCCAGCACGAAGCCGTGCACCTCGCGGCGGCCGAGGTTGTAGATCAGCGTGTTCCAGTCCTGATGAAAGCCTTCGCGCGGATCGGCGTGCTCGTACAGCGGCGTGCCGTCGAAGCGCGCCAGGCCGTGCGCGTCGGTGGGGAAGTGCGCCGGCACCCAGTCGAGGATGATGCCGATGCCGGCCTGATGCGCGCGGTCGATGAAGCGGCGCAGGCCGTCGGGCTCGCCGAACGCGGCATGCGGCGCGAACAGGCCCAGCGGCTGATAGCCCCAGGAGCCGCCGAACGGATGCGCCATGATCGGCAGCAGCTCGATGTGCGTGAAGCCGAGCTGCTGCACGTACGGGATCAGCTGCTCGGCCAGCTCGTCCCAGCTCGGCGTCGGCGACTGCGGGTCCCAGCGACGGCGCCAGGAGCCGGCGTGCACCTCGTAGACCGACATCGGCGCGCGCAGCGACTGCCGTTCGGCGCGGCGCGCCATCCACTCGCCGTCCTGCCATTGATGCCGCGAGGGCTCGGCGATCACCGACACCGTCTGCGGCGGCAGCGCGGCGCGCAGCGCCACCGGATCGGCCTTCAGCGGCTCGACGCCGCCGTGCGCACCGACGATCTCGTACTGGTACGGCTCGCCGGGCATCAGCCGCGGCACGAACAGCTCCCAGACGCCGGACGGCTTGCGCAGCCGCATCGGCAGGCGGCGGCCGTCCCACTGGTTGAAGGCGCCGACCACGGAAACGCGCTGTGCGTTCGGCGCCCAGACGGCGAAGCGCACGCCCTGGATGCCGTCCACCGTCATCGGCTGCGCGCCGAGGCAGCGGCCCAGTTCGTAATGCTGGCCCTCGTTGATCAGGTACAGATCGAGCTCGCCGAGCAGCAGGCCGAAGGCGTAGGGGTCTTCGGTCTCCTGTACGGCGCCGGGCCAGTGGATGCGCAGCCGGTACGCGCCGCTGCCCGGCACGCGCGCAGCGAACAGGCCGTCGATCTGGATCGGCTGCAGGCTGGCCAGACGCTCGCCGCCGGCCTGATCGAGCACGTCGACCGCCTCCGCGCCGGGCAGGTAGGCGCGGATCAGGCGGCCATGGCCATCGTCGTGCGGCCCCAGCAGCGCAAAGGGATCGCCGCAGCGGCCGGCCGCCAGCGCCTGCGCCGCGCCCTGCGGAATCGGTAGCGCGGCGTCGTGTCGCGCGCCGGCGCGTGCCTCAGCCATGTCGTTTCTCCAGTGCATTGAGCCGTTCGGCCAGCAAGGCCAGCCCGCGCAGGGGCACGCGCAGCCAGGTCGGGCGGTTGTTGGCCTCGTAGACGACTTCGTACGCGGCCTTTTCGAGGATGAAAAGATCCAGCAGTGCCGCCTGGCTGGCGGCATCCTGCCAGCGATGGGCGATGCCGGCGCTGGCGTCGCGATAGGCGGACAGCAGCTGCGCGGCACTTTCGTCGCGGAAGCGGGCGATCAGCGCCTGCTTGGTGGCCTGCTCGGCCTCGCCGGGGCCGGCGCCGTCGCCCCACTCGGCCATCGCCGCCGCGTAGTCGAACGAGCGCAGCATGCCGGCGAGGTCGCGCAGCGGGCTGGTCTTGGCGCGGCGTTCGTCGAGCGGCCGTGCCGGCTCGCCTTCGAAGTCGATGAAATACGCCTCGTCCTGCGCCACCAGGACCTGGCCCAGGTGCAGGTCGCCGTGCGTGCGCGTGCGCAGCGAGCCGCTGCCGGCGGCGGCGAGGCGGTCGATGGTCGCGTGCAGCTGAGGACCGGAGCCGAGCAGGCGTTGCGCGTAGTCGCGGTCCTCGGCCTCGGCCAGCCGCTCCGGCACATCGAGCGCGCGGCTGATCTGTTCGAGCGCGGCGTCGAGCTGCGCATGCGCGGCTTCCGCCCAGTGCCGGCAGTCGGCGGCGCTGGCGATCTCCGGCGTGAACGCCGGATCGGCGCTGTCGCCCGCCAGCGCGGTATGCAGTTCGCCGAGGCGCTGGCCGAGCAGCGCCGCGGCGCGAGCGATTTCGCCCAGCGCGTCGGTGCGGCGCTCGAAACTGGCGCCGCCGCTGCTGCTGCCCTGGGTGGCGTCCTGGATGGCGCGCGTCAGCAGGCTTTGCGTCCAGGTCCAGGCATCGCCCTGGTTGTGCATGAAGCCCTGCACGACGGCGAGCACGTAGCGCTGGCCGTCGGTATCGCGGCGACTGATCTCGCCGAGGAACGGCGCGACATTGCGGTAGCCGGCATCGGCCAGATAGCGGCCCATCTCGGCTTCCGGGTGCCGGCCCGGCGTCAGCCGGCGGATGATCTTGATGATCAGTTTGTTGCCGACGATCAGCGAGCTGTTCGATTGCTCGGCGCTGATGCGGCGGATCTCGGCATCGGCCGGCGGCAGCGCCGCGTCGAGCGCCGGCATCGCCTCGAAGTGCAGCTCGCTGTCACCGGCGCGCACGCTGCGGCCATCGTGCAGCTGCTGCAGGAAGCTGCGCGCCAGCGCGTCGAGCGTGAAGGCGTCGGTGAGAAAGCCCACGTGCGGGCCGCGGCGCACGCGCGCCAGCGCCAGCTGATGCGGCAGCGCGGTGACCTGCTCGGCCTCCGGCAGGAAGCCCAGCGGCAGCTGCCAGCGCTGCGGACCCTGCGCGCCGTCGCTGCGCGTCTCGACCTCGGCGAGCAGCAGCGGGCGCTCGGCGTGCGGCAGCATCATGCCGCTGACGATGCGCACGCTTTGCAGCGCCTCGCTCTTCTGGCCGAACCAGCGGCGCATCGGCAGATAGGCCGGCAGGATGTCGTGCTCCAGCCGCGTGCGCAGCGGCGCCTCCAGCAGTTCGGCGACGTCGCGGCGCAGCACCAGCGTCAGGAAATCCGGTAGCGGCTCCGGCTGCGGCGCGTGCCAGCTCGGCATCTGCGCCTCGGTGGCCAGCCAGAACCAGTAGAAGCCATAGGGCGGCAGCGTCAGCAGATACGGCAGCTGGCCGATCGGCGGGAACGCCGAGCCGCCGATCATCTCCACCGGCACGCGGCCGGCCAGCGGCGCCAGCTCCAGCTCGACCGCCTGCGCGACGCGCGAGACGTTGGCGACACAGAGCACGGTCTGCGTGCGGCCGTCCGGATCGGTGTACTCGCGCAGGTAGGCGAGGATGCGGCGGTTGCGCGGATACAGCAGCTTGATCGTGCCGCGGCCGAACACGTGCTGGCGCTTGCGGATCGCCAGCAGGCGGCGCATCCAGTTGAGCAGCGAGTGCGGATCGCGCTTCTGCGATTCGACATTGACGGAGTCGTAGCCATACAGCGTGCCCATGATCGGCGGCAGCACCAGCTGTTCCGGATCGGCCTTGGAGAAACCGCCGTTGCGATCCGGCGACCACTGCATCGGCGTGCGCACGCCGTCGCGGTCGCCGAGGTGGATGTTGTCGCCCATGCCGATCTCGTCGCCGTAGTAGATCACCGGCGTGCCCGGCATCGACAGCAGCAGCGAGTTGAGCAGCTCGATGCGGCGGCGATCGCGTTCCAGCAGCGGCGCCAGCCGGCGGCGGATGCCGAGATTGAGGCGCGCGCGCTTGTCCGACGCGTAGTAGTTCCACAGGTAGTCGCGCTCGCGATCGGTGACCATCTCCAGCGTCAGCTCGTCGTGATTGCGCAGGAAGATCGCCCACTGGCAGTTGGCCGGAATGTCCGGCGTCTGCCGCAGGATGTCGGTGATCGGGAAGCGGTCCTCCTGCGCCAGCGCCATGTACATGCGCGGCATCAGCGGAAAGTGGAAGGCCATGTGGCATTCGTCGCCGAGCACCTCGCCGCTG
>CAMLDZ010000169.1 GCA_946478985.1 uncultured Solimonas sp. | reverse complement strand
TGTCGATGAAGTCGATGATGATGATGCCGCCGAGGTTGCGCAGGCGCAGCTGGCGAACGATCGCCTGCGCCGCTTCCAGATTGGTCTTCAGCACCGTCTCTTCGAGATTGCGGTGGCCGATGTAGGCGCCGGTATTGACGTCGACCGTGGTCATCGCCTCGGTCTGGTCGATCACCAGATGGCCGCCGGACTTGAGCTCGACGCGGCGCTCCAGCGCGCGGCTGATGTCGTCCTCGACGCCGTAGAGATCGAAGATCGGCGCGGCGCCGTCGTAGTGCTCGATCAGCGGCGCCGCCCTGGGCACGAAGCTTTCGGCGAACTGCCGCAGGCGCCGGCATTCCTCGGCGTTGTCGATGCGCACGCGCTCGACGTCGGTGCCGAGCAGATCGCGCAGGATGCGCATCGACAGCGGCAGATCGCCGTGCACGAGGCTGGCGGGCTTGGCCTGCTCGGCACGCGCGCTGATCGCCTGCCAGAGGCTCAGCGAGAAACGCAGGTCCGCTTCCAGCGACGCGGCGTCGGCCCCGTCGGCGGCGGTGCGGGCGATCACGCCGTAGCCGGGCGCCAGCCGCTGCTGCAGCGCTGCGAGAATGCCGCGCAGGCGCTCGCGCTCGGCTTCGTCCTCCAGCCGCGCCGAGATGCCGACGTGCGGCTCGTGCGGCAGCAGCACCAGATAGCGCGACGGCACCGACAGCAGCGTCGACAGCCGCGCGCCCTTGCTGCCCAGCGGGTCCTTGATGATCTGCACCAGCACGCGCTGGCCTTCGTGCAGCAGTTGCGTGATCGGCGGCGGCAGCCCCTCCCCCGGTGCGCCGACCACCATGTCGTTGACGTGCAGGAAAGCCGTGCGCTCCAGGCCGATCTCGATGAAGGCCGCCTGCATGCCGGGCAGCACGCGCTGCACCACGCCCTTGTAGATGTTGCCGGTCAGGCCGTGCCGCGAGGCGCGCTGCAGGTGCACTTCCTGCGCGGCCCCGCCCTCGACGAGGGCGACGCGGGTCTCCTGCGGACCGATGTTGACGAGGATCTCGCTGCTCATGGCGGCGCGTCGAAAAGTTTAGATGCCGAATTGTTCCAGAAGCCGTGCCGTCTCATACAGCGGCAGGCCCACCACCCCGCTGTAGGAGCCATGGATCTCGCGCACGAAGCGCGCGCCCAGGCCCTGGATCGCATAGGCGCCGGCCTTGCCCTGGCACTCGCCGCTGGCCCAATAGGCCTCGGCCTGCGCCGGCGTGATCGGCCCGAAGCGCACCCGGGTGACCGACAGCGCCACCTGCTCGCGCGCGCCGTCGACCAGCGCCACCGACGAGTAGACCTCGTGCTCGCGGTCAGACAGCGCGGCCAGCAGCTCCAGCGCATGCGCGCGATCGCGCGGCTTGCCGAGGATGCTGCCGTCCAGCACCACGTCGGTGTCGGCGCCAAGCACCGGCAGTTGCCGCGTCGAGGCTGCCCAGCCGGCACGCGCCTTCTCCAGAGCGATGCGCCGGGCGTAGTCGGCCGGCATCTCGCCCGGCTGTACCTGCTCGGCGATGTCGGCCGGCGCGACCAGGAAGCGGATGCCGAGCTGCGTCAGCAGTTCGGCGCGGCGCGGTGATGCCGAGGCCAGCAGCAGCTGCGCCGGCGCGTGCGAGGGGGAAGTGGACATGCGCGGATTCTGCTTGAACGCCAACCGGCTTGATACGGATGGCGACCCGCTGCGAGGGCTAGGGCCTGGGCATCAGGCACAGCGCCAGCGCCGCCTGCACCGGCAGCCACAGCGCGATCCAGGGCAGGTTCTGTTGCGCGCCCGGCAGCAGCAACAGCAGCGGCGTCATGCAGGCGCCGAAGGCGATCAGGCCCGCCAGCAGCCCGCTGCGCAGGCCTGGCTGCCAGTCCGCTCGGCGCGCCGCGAACAGCGTCGGCAGCAACAGCAGGCCCAGCGGATTGAGCAGCAGCAGATTGCGGTTGGCCGTCATCACCCAGTGCTCGGTGGCGAGCCAGCCGGCCAGCAGGATCAGGCCGCCGAGCGCGGCGAGCAGCGTCAGCAGCGTGGCCAGCGCGGCGAAGGCGCGACGCGCCGCCGGCTGCCCACGGGCGCGGCGCAACAGCACCAGCAGCGCCGCACTGCCGAGGCCCAGCAGCAGCGCCTGCAGCAGCCAGCGCGGCGGCTGCGGCGGTTCCGGCCACATCTGGCTTTCGAGCAGCCAGCCTTCTGCGGCGACCAGCGGCCGCTCGCTGCCGTCGGCATGGCGGACGCGCGCCTGCCGCACCACGTCCATCAACACCATCGGCACGAAGCTCTGCTGCCAGAGATCGAGCGGCGCGTCGGCGGCCGGCCCCATGCCCAGATCCATGCCCAGCGCCAGCGCCAGGTCGGGCGCGATCAGCCGCGTCGCCTCGAAGCGGTAGCTGCGTCCGCTCGCCCGCCCTTGCGCGACGCGACGCAGTGCGCCGCTGCTGGCGCCGTCGAGCGCGTCGCGCACGCGCGTCGAGCAGTTGGCGTTGAAATAGTCGTAGCGGTATTCGGCGTTTTCCGGCTGCGCGTTGCGCGCCAGGAAATGGGCCAGCCGGCGGCGCTGGCCGAGATCCAGATCCAGCTGCTGCCGGTAGGCCCAGCGCGCGTCCGCCTGATAGATCGCCAGCGCGTCCGGCCAGGCCTGCACGCCGAGCTGATAAAGCATCCGCCCGCGCGCGAAGTTGAGGAAGAAGTTTTCCTGCTGGAAGTCGAAGAAACCGTAGTTGTAGAGCCGCGCGCCGAAACCGGTTTCGACCAGGATCGCGTTATGGCCGAAGCGCTCCCAGTACAACGAGCCGGGGCCGAAGGTGATCAGGCTGATGCGCGGTCCGCGCGCCGCGCTGTCGCCGGCATCGACATCGGCCGCAGCGGACTGCGCACAGGCCGCGCCGCAGGCCAGCAGCAGGCACAGCGCCAGCCATGCGCCGCAGAGCCGGCGGAGCATGGGCATCAGGCCTGCGAGACCGTCACCATGAACTGGTAGACACGGCGACCGTCGGCACGCTGCACATTGAATGCGTAGCGGTCCACGCGCACCGTCTCGCCGCGCCGGGGCATGCGCCCGAAACGATGCAGCACGAAGCCGCCGATGGTGTCGAACTCGTCGGTCGGGAAGGCTGTGCCGAAATAGCTGTTGAACTCGGCGATCGGCGCCAGCGCGTTGACCAGATAGCGACGCTCGTCCTGCTTGAGGATGCTGGCGCCCTCGGCCTCGTCGTACTCGTCGTCGATCTCGCCGACGATCTGCTCCAGGACGTCCTCGATGGTGATCAGGCCGGCGATGCCGCCGTACTCGTCGACCACCAGCGCCATGTGGTTGCGACTGCGGCGGAACTCCTTGAGCAGCACGTTGAGGCGCTTGGACTCCGGCACAAAGCCGGCGGGCCGCAACAGCTTCTGCAACTCGAACAGCTCCGGCGCCACACCGACGGCCTGTGCGCCGAACTTGAGCAGGTCCTTGGCCAGCAGGATGCCGGTGACCTCGTCCTTGGAATCGCCGATCACCGGGAAACGCGAGTGACCGGACTCGATCACCGTCTCCAGCACGCGCTCCAGCGACCAGTCGTGCTCGATGATGACCATCTGTGCACGCGGCACCATGACATCGCGCACGTGCAGTTCACCGGTGCGCAGGATGCCCTCGAACATCTGCATCGCGTCGGCGTCGACGACCTCGGCGTCGCGCGCCTCGCGAAGGACTTCCAGCAGATCGTCGCGCGAGCGCGGACCGCCGGCGAGCCGCAGGGCGACGCGGCGCCACCAGTGGCTCAGTTGAGTCTCTTCTCGATGCTCGTCGTCGTTCATGAATAGGGGTTGTCGAAGCCCAGCGTCTTCAGTATGCGGACTTCCCGGGCTTCCATCCGCTCGGCATCCGTCTCTTGCTCGTGATCATAGCCCTGCAGATGCAGGCAACCGTGCACGACCATGTGCGCCCAGTGTGCCCGCAGCGGCTTGTGCTGTTCGTCAGCTTCCCGCGCAACGACCGGTGCGCAAATCACCAGATCGCCCAAGACGAGTTTCGTCGCCAGGCGACGGCCACCGCCCCTCTCCCGCAAGCGGGAGAGGGGGGGACCATCGGCAGAGCCGATGGTGGGGTGAGGGCTTGCGGCGACCGGCCATTCCTCGTCCCACATCTCACCCTGAAACGACAGCACGTTGGTCGGCTTGTCCTTGCCGCGATACTGGTGGTTCAGCGTACGGCTTTCCGGTTCGTCGACGATGCGGATCGTCATCTCCAGTGCCCGCCGCGGCAGCGCCGCCAGCGCGAAACCGCGCAGGCTCTGCGGCGACGGCACGCCGCGTGCCGTCGCCACGCAGCGTTGCACGACGATTGCCGGCGCAGCGCTCAAGCCTCGCCCTTCGGCTGCGCCTGTTCGTGCTGCTCGTAGGCATGCACGATGGCCTGCACCAGCGGATGACGAACCACGTCCTCCTTGCGAAAGTGCGTGAAGCTGATGCCCTTGACGCCATCGAGCACGGTCATCGCGTGCTTGAGGCCGGACAGCTGGTGCTTGGGCAGATCGGTCTGCGTGAGGTCGCCGGTGACCACGGCGACGCTGCCGAAGCCGATGCGCGTGAGGAACATCTTCATCTGCTCGACGGTGGTGTTCTGCGCCTCGTCGAGGATCGCGAAGGATTCATTGAGCGTGCGGCCGCGCATGAAGGCCAGCGGCGCCACCTCGATCACGCTCTTCTCCACCAATCGCGCCACGCGCTCGAAGCCGAGCATCTCGTACAGCGCGTCGTACAGCGGCCGCAGGTAGGGATTGATCTTCTCGGCCATGTCGCCGGGCAAAAAGCCCAGCTTCTCGCCGGCCTCGACCGCCGGGCGCACCAGCACGATGCGGCGCACGCGATCGCGTTCCAGCGCATGCACGGCGGAAGCCACCGCCAGATAGGTCTTGCCGGTGCCGGCCGGACCGATGCCGAAGTTGAGATCGTGCGTGGCGATGCTTTTCAGATACCGCTTCTGCTGCACGCCGCGGCCACGGATCACGCCGCGCTTGCCGCGGATCACCACCTCGTCGCGCGAGCCGCCGTCATCGTCTTCCGGCGCGATCCGGCCGTCACCGATCGCCTCGGCCAGCGCCAGATGGACGTTTTCGGTAGTGACGGTGTCGTCGTTGCTGAGATTGAACAGCTGCTGGATCACGGCCTCGCCGCGGGTCACGTCGGGCCGCGCACCGACCAGCTGGAAGCGGTTGCCGCGGTTGCGGATCTCGATGCCCAGGCGCAGCTCGATCTGCCGCAGGTG
>CAMLDZ010000168.1 GCA_946478985.1 uncultured Solimonas sp. | reverse complement strand
GCCACTTACTTCCGCCACCGCGACGAGGGCGCCGAGGACATGCCGGCACATATCAAGAGCAGCCTGCTGGGCTGCCAGCTCAGCATTCCCGTCGCGCGCGGGCGCCTGCGGCTGGGTACCTGGCAGGGCATCTATTTGTGCGAGCACCGCCATCACGGCGGCAGTCGCCGGATCATCGCCACCCTGCACGGCGAACCGCGCGCGCGATGATGCGCTCCACGCAGCAGGCGCCGATCCGCGCCGCCGCCCAATGGGACGAGCTGGTGCTGGTCTGCGGCGACTGCATGCGCCGCAGCCAGGACGATGCGCTGTCCTCGCTGCGCAAGTGGCTCAAGCGCAGGCTCAAAGCGCTTGGGCTGAACAAGCGGCTACGCGTCGTCGAATGCGCTTGCCTGAATCTATGCCCCAGGCGCGGCGTCGTGCTGGCGCGTGGTGGCGAACTCGCCGGCTCCCGCAAAAAGCTGCGCGTGCATCGTCAGGGCGACGATCCGCAGCATCTGGTCGACTGGCTTGCCGGCCCAGCCGGGTCCTAGGCTGCTCAGCGGGCGCGACGTGACCGGCGCAGGGGCTGGGCGAGCGAGGCGGCGACCGGCATCGCCACCAGATCGGACATGACGATTCTCTGATCGTCCCAGCCCTGGCGAATCCTCAGCATGAGGATCTTGTCCTTCACGGCGTTGGGAACCAGCGGTCTGAGCCGACGAAGGCGTTCTGTAATGGATTCGGACATGGGTAATCGTAGAGTCTCAAGAAGTGGAAAGAGAGGCTCGACCGTAGCGCAGGCTCCTTTCTGGAGGCTGAGCGCTGGGCAAGCCGGCCGTCGCCCTTGGTGATCCCAAGCATGATGGAGCCGCCCTGCCGCCGGCGAGCGGCCGTCGGTCACCCAAGGCAAGCCGCGCGTCGCCGGCGCGCCCGCAAGGCGCGCGGGCTGCAGTCGCCGGGACACCATCAGGTCGACGGTTCCGCCGGTGTGCGACGGTTCAGGTGGCGGTGATAAATTCATCGCCGGCAAAAAATGCGTCGCCACATCGGATAGAGCGTAGCCGACCCAGCCGGGACGCGCGCGCAGTGACGGTGCAGCACCTCGCGCCACGAATGTCCGCAAGGAGAACGGATGGCTGGGGAAACCGCCGCAGAGGCAGATCCGTTTCGCTGGCTGCAGGGCAGCGAGCTGGGCACATTGATTCGTCGCTTCAACTGGGCCTCCACGCCGCTGGGGCCGGCAGAGCGATGGCCGCACAGCCTGCGCACCGCCGTCAGCCTGATGCTCAACTCCCGGCATCCGATGTGGATCGGCTGGGGTCCGGATGCCAGCTTTCTGTACAACGACGCCTACATCTCCGTGCTCGGCAAGGCCAAGCACCCCTGGGCGCTGGGCCGGCCGGCCGCCGAGGTCTGGGCGGAAATCTGGGACGTTTGTGGTCCGCTCGCCGCCAAGGTTTTCGAGCGCGGCGAAGCCAGCTTCGTTGATGACGTACGCCTGTTCATGCTGCGCGGCGAGGTGCTGGAGGAAACCTTCTACTCGTTCTCCTACAGCCCGATCCTCGACGAAAGCGGCCGGGTCGCCGGGCTGTTCTGCCCCTCCACGGAGACGACTGCCAAGGTTCTGAACGCACGTCGGCTCGCCACGCTCTCAGAGCTTGCCTCGCAGGCCCTGGCGCAGACGAGCACCCCGCTGGCGTGTGAACGCGCCATGCGGACGCTGGCCAAGAACGCCGACGAACTGCCGTTCGCGCTGCTGTACCTGGTCGAGCGCGACGAAGCGGTCCTGCACCATGCGGTCGGCATGGACGACGCCCCCGCCGGACTGTGCCCGCCGCGCGTGACGCTGACGACGGCGCAGACCGGTCCGGCCTGGCCGATCGCCGACGCCATCGACGCGCGCGAAACTCGCATCTGCCCGGTGCCGCATCCCTTCATGGTCCCCGGCCCGGCCGGGCAGGCCGTGCGCGAGGCCATCCTGATCCCGATCACCGCCAGCGGCCAGGAGCGGCCTCTGGGCCTGCTGCTGGCTGGCGTCAATCCGACGCAGCGCCTTGACGACGAATATCGGACCTTCTTCACCCTCGTCGCCGCGCAGATCGGCATCGGCATCACCAACGCCCAGGCTTACGAGGCGGAGCGCAACCGCGCCGAGCGTCTGGCCGAACTCGATCGCGCCAAGACCTTGTTCTTCTCCAATGTCAGCCACGAGCTGCGCACGCCGCTCACGCTGGTGCTGAGTCCGATCGAGGAAGCCTTGGCAGGCAATCCGCCGGATGAGCAGCGCGCGCATCTGCAGATGGCGCGACGCAACGCGCACCGGCTTCTCAAGCTCGTCAACAATCTGCTCGATTTCTCGCGCCTGGAGGCCGGCCGCGTGCAGGCGGTCTATGAGCCTGTCGATCTGGCGCAGCTGACGATGGAGCTGGCCGGCACGTTCCGCTCGATGATCGAACGCGCCGGCCTGACACTGACGGTCCGCTGCGAGCCGATTCGGCAGCCGGTCTACGTCGACCGCGAGATGTGGGAGAAGGTGGTTTTCAATCTGCTGTCGAACGCATTCAAGTTCACCTTCGAAGGACAGATCCAGGTCTTGCTTCACGAGCATGGCGGGCGCGTCGAGCTGGTGGTGGCCGACACGGGCGTCGGCATCGCCGAAGAGCAGATCGAGCGTCTGTTCGAGCGCTTCTACCGCGTGCAGAGCGGCCGAGCGCGCTCCCATGAGGGCAGCGGCATCGGTCTTGCCCTGGTGCGCGAGCTGGTGCGCCTGCACGGCGGCACGGTCGAGGTCAGCAGCACGGTGGACGTCGGCAGCCGCTTTACCGTGAGCCTCCCCGCAGGCGGCGCAGCTCTGGATCGTGGCGCACAGCCGCAGCCGCGTCGCGACGGCACGGCGACGCGCGTCGAAAGCTTCCTCGAGGAAGTCCAGGGCTGGGCGGCGCCGCTGCCGCCCACCGCCGCCGACCCGGCCACGCCCCCCTCGGCGACGAGCCAGCGGATACTGCTGGCCGACGACAATGCCGACATGCGTGATTACGTACGCAGCCTGTTGCAACGCCGCTACGATCTTCATTGCGTCGCGGACGGGCTGACGGCCTGGCAGAGCATTCAGGCATCGCCTCCGGATCTGATCATCAGCGACGTGATGATGCCGGCCCTGGACGGCTTCGAGCTGCTGCAACGCGTGCGCGCCGATCCGCGGACGCGGGAGCTTCCGGTGGTCCTGCTGTCGGCACGCGCGGGCGAGGAGGCGCGTATCGAAGGGCTGCAGAGCGGCGCCGACGACTATCTGGTCAAGCCCTTCGGGGGACGCGAACTGGTGGCACGCATCGACTCGCAGTTGAAGCTGGCGAGCCTGCGCCGCGCGGCTCGCGAGGACGCCGAAACCCTGGCGGAGGTGGCGCACAGCCTGCTCCGCGAAGTCGACGTGCAGACGCTTTTGCAGAAGGTCACCGACGCTGCGACCCGCCTGAGCGGCGCGCGCTACGGCGCGTTCTTCTACAACGCCGCCACGCAGGGCGAGCTGTCGTATCAGCTGTACGCGCTGTCAGGTGCGCCGCGCGAGGCCTTCGAGGGTTTTGGTCATCCGCGGGCGACGCCGATCTTCGCGCCGACCTTGCGCGGCGAAGGCGTGATCCGCTGCGACGACGTGACGACGGATCCGCGTTTCGGCCAGATGGCGCCGTACCACGGACATCCGCCCGGGCATTTGCCGGTACGCAGCTACCTGGCGGTACCGGTGAGCCTGCGCGACGGCGAAGTGATCGGCGGCTTGTTCTTCGGCCATCCGGATGCCGGCGTCTTCGACGCGCGCGGCGAGCGCATGGTGCAGAGCATCGCCGCGCAAGCCGCCTCGGCGCTGGAGAAGGCGCGCCTGCATGAAGTGACGCGTCGCGCCGCCGAGGAACGCGAGCGTCTGCTGCACAGCGAGCGCGCGGCTCGCGCCACCGCCGAGCGGCTCAGCGCCATCAAGGACGACTTTCTGTCGACGCTGTCGCATGAGCTGCGCACGCCGCTCAATGCCATCATCGGCTGGGCCCAGGTACTCAGTGCCAGCGGCGCGCGCCCGGACGATCTGAGCCGCGGCGTCGACGCGATCTACCGCAATGCCCGTGCGCAGGCCCAGCTGATCGAGGACTTGCTCGACATGAGCCGCATCACCGCGGGCAAGCTGCGCCTGGACGTGCAGCTGCTGTCGCCTGCGCTCATCATCGACGCGGCGACCGATGCGCTCAGGCTCACCGCCGAGGCCAAGAGCATCCGCATCGAGCGCGTGATCGATCCGCGTGCCGGCCCCATCTCCGGCGATCCGGGACGCCTGCAGCAGGTGGTATGGAATCTCCTGTCCAATGCCATCAAGTTCACCCCCAAGCACGGCAAGATCCAGATCCTGCTGCGCCGCATCGAATCGCATGTGGAATTGAACGTCACCGACAACGGTATCGGCATCGAGCCCGACTTCCTGCCCTTGCTGTTTGAACGCTTCCGCCAGGCCGATGCCTCGACGACGCGTCGTTACGGCGGGCTGGGTCTTGGCCTGTCGATCGTCAAAAGCCTGGTGGAATTGCACGGGGGCACCGTCAGTGCAAACAGCGCCGGAGCGGGCACCGGTGCGACGTTCACGGTACGACTGCCGTTGTCCGCCTTGCACGGCGCCGCGGCGGGCGATGCGGGCGATCCGATCGCCGGGATAAGCCCCACCGGCTCGATGAGCCGCGTCGATCTGTCCGGCCTGCGTGTGCTCGTCGTCGACGACGATGCCGACGCGCGCGCGTTGATTCAGCGCGTGCTGTCGGAGTGCCAGGCCGAAGTCCTCTGCGCCAGCTCGGGCGAGGAAGCGCTGGCGCTGCTCGATAGCGCCGCGCCCGATCTTCTGGTCAGCGACATCGGCATGCCCGGCATGGACGGCTACGAGCTATTGCGCCGGTTGCGCGCACGAAGCGACGCCCGCGCTTCGCTGCGCGCCATCGCGCTGTCCGCCTTCGCCCGCACGGAAGACCGCACGCGCGCGCTGCTGGCGGGCTTCCAGATGCACGTGGCCAAACCGGTCGAGCCCGCCGAGCTGATCGCAACCGTAGCGGCAGCAAGCGGCCGCGCGGCCCCGCAGCGAGAGACATGAGCGTGCGCGCACCCTGAAGCCGCCGCCAGCGGCCCATCGACGCAGCACGAGGTCAGCGATGGGCACCCACCAGACCGGCGCCGCCCGGCATCGCGTTAGCGCGGCGATTGTTTCGGGCCGGGCGCGTACGGTTACCACGTCTTGTCGCTGCTGTTCGGTCGCCTTCAACCTG
>CAMLDZ010000167.1 GCA_946478985.1 uncultured Solimonas sp. | reverse complement strand
ACCCGCGACCCCCGGCGTGACAGGCCGGTATTCTAACCAACTGAACTACCGCTCCGCGAAAACTTTTGGTGGGTGCTGAGGGGCTCGAACCCCCGACATTCGCCTTGTAAGGGCGACGCTCTACCAGCTGAGCTAAGCACCCGACGAATGCTGCTGTCTTTGCATTTTAACTGCAAAGTCAGCCATCAACACCAACCGCGAAAGGACGGCTACTTTATCAGGTCCTTGAGCGCTTTGCCAGCCTTGAATGACGGCGTCTTGCTGGCCTTGATCTTGATGGTGGCGCCCGTCTTCGGGTTGCGGCCCGAGCGAGCAGCGCGCTCACGGACCAGGAACGTGCCGAAGCCGACCAGCGAAACCTTGTCCTTCTTCTTAAGGGCCTTGCCCACAACTTCAAAGAAGGCATCAACAGCGCGTCCGGCGTCGGCCTTCGACAGATCGGCCTTGTCGGCGAGCGCGTTGATCAGTTCAGTCTTGTTCATTAAAACGTCCCCTCGAAATGGTGCCGGCGCAGCGCCGACGTTAAAGAGTGATTGGTGAGCCCAAGTGCGGTATGCCCGTGATCGCGACCATGCGCCGATGTGCGCCTGCAGTGGCGGCGCAATCTTGTTGGTAACTGCGGGTTGCGGCGCTTTATAGCAAGCGGGTTTTCGAGCGTCAACAAAGCCATGACAATGTGTCAGAGGCTCACAAACTCAGGCGCAGCGCGGATTGCGCAAGACAATTCCTACAGGCAATCCCGTTCATCTGCGCCGGCCTGCCGCTCGCCGTCCGGCACAGCACGCGCACGCCGACGTCCGCATTCTTCGCATACGAAGCGTCGACATCCGACGAACTATGATCGAGGAGCGCTTTTGCTACACTCGCGACAACCCATCCGGATCCCAAGCCGATGCCGAGTATTCGAGGCCTGAAGGCCCTGTCCGCGAGCCTGGTGCTTGCGCTTAGTTTCTCCAGCCTGGCTGCAAGCCCATCCGACGCCGAGCGTTCGCTCAAGTTGGATCAAGCCGTGCAGGCGCTCAAGGACGAAGTCCTCGACTTCAATCGCCAGGCGACGGCGGTCGAGGTCGATACCGTGCTGCCGCCGCAGGACCGCCTCAACGTCTATCTGACGGTCAAGGCGCCGGCCTTGCTGGTCCAGGATGTGACGGTGGCCCTGGACAACAACCCGGCCGAGGTCTACCACTACGACGACATCGATTCGCGCGCACTGCTGGCCAAGGATGGTTCGCACCGCATCCTCCGCGCCAAGGCGACGCCGGGCACGCATCGCGTGCGAGTCAGCTTCACCGGCAAGATGGCCGACGCCAAGCCTGGCGACGCGCCCATCACTGATCGTTACGAAGTCATGATCGACAAACCCATCCAGGTCACCGATCTGGAATTCGTGATCGCGCCGGAGACCCGCTTCCGCAACACGCCGCGGCTGCGCCTGAAGCAGTGGAGACCGGCCCAGTGAAATTGCTCGCTCCCCTGCCCGTCCTCATCGCCAGACGCACTGCGGTTTCGCTGGCTGCCGCTGCGGCGATGCTGCCGATCGCCGCGCTCGCCATCGACACCTACACGCCAGGCAGCGCCGACGATCCGCAAGTCCGCTACTCGCATTATCTGGATGCCGACAAGCGCCATTTCTCGGCACTGATCGAACTGCGTCAGCTGGCAGGCTCGGACGATCCGCAACAGTTGTCCACCGAATACCAGTGGCGGCTCGCCGACAACTACCTGGGCTTCGGCATGCGTGATCGCGCCGAGGCGATGTACCGCAGCATCGCTTCCCGCGCGCCGGAGCCGAAGAAGTTCCTGCCGGCGCAGTTGCAGCTGGCCGAGTTCGATTTCCAGCGTGGCTACTACGGCGAGTCGCGGGCGACGCTGTATCGCATCCGCGAGAAGCTGCCCAAGGAAATGATCCCCGAGTGGCAGGATCTTCTGATCCGCGTGCTGCTGGCCGAGGGCAAGCCGGCCGAAGCCGCCGAGGTCGCGCTCAAGGAAGACAACGCCAGCAAGCAGTCGCCGTTCACGCGCTACAACCTGGCGATCGCACTGATCGCCAGCGACCGCGTCGAGCAGGGCGAGCGCGTGCTCGATGACGTCGGTCGCATCCGGCCGTCGACCAAGGAAGAGCTGGAGCTGCGCGACCGCGCCAACCTGGCGCTGGGCTGGCATTTCCTGCAGAAGGGCCAGGGCGCCACCGCCAAGCCGATCTTCAGCCGCGTCCGCATCGAGGGCGCTTCATCCAACCGCGCGCTGCTGGGCCTGGGCTGGTCCGAAGTGGCCCCGCAGGGCGTGCTCAATGCGCGCCCGGAAACTCCGGATGCGAGCGCAGAGGAAGAAAAGGAATCGGTGTCGAGTCTCGGCGCGCTGCTGCGCCCCGGCTTTCTCGACAACGATATCTATGCCCGCGCCGGCATGCGCAACTTCCGCCTGAAGAACGGCGATCCGAAAACCGAGGCGGCGCTCAAGCGCGCGCTGGTGCCTTGGGTCGAGCTGCTCAGCCGCGATCCGATGGACCCCGCCGTGCTTGAAGCCTGGCTGGCGATTCCGTACACGCTCGACAATCTGGGCGCCCATACGCAGGCGCTGCAGTACTACGAGAAGGCCGTCGAGGTTCTCGAAGAAAGCCACAAGCGCATGGGCCTGGCGCTGTCGTCGATCAAGCAGGGGCGCATGGTCGAAACCATCGTCCATCGCGAGCAGGAAGCCGAATCCGGCTGGGACTGGCGCCTGCGCGATCTGCCGGATGCTCCGGAGACTTACTTCCTGCAGACGCTGCTCGCCGAGCATCGCTTCCAGGAGGCGCTGAAGAACTATCGTGATCTGCGCATGCTGTCGCGCAACCTCGAGGCCTGGCGCGCGCGGCTCGACGTGATCGAGCGCACGGCGGTGGAGATTGCCAAGAAGCCGGTCGACATCGACACACAGCTGAAGAACGAGCTGCAGGACAGCAAGCAGGTCTACAGCGATGTGAAGATCCCGCTGAAGCTCGACACCAGCCTGGCGGCGCCTGGCAGCTATCAGGACAGGCCGGCGCCGGCCGAGGCGCCCGCCCCCGTCGCCGCCACCCCCGTCAGCACACTGGTCGTCGCCAAGGCACCGGAGATCTTCGAAGGCTCGTTCGAGCGGACGCAGACGCTGCGCATCCGCCTCGGCAACCTGCGAGGTCAGGTCAAGGCGGCGCTGGTTGATCAGGCGCAGCAGTTGCAGACGATCTCCACCAAGGAACTCGAAGGCCAGCGCAAGCAGATCGAGCGCTATCTGGTCGAGGCGCGCTTCGCGCTGGCCCGACTCTACGACCGGCAGAAGAAGGGCGAACTCGACCGTGAATAAGTTCCCGCGCCGATCCGACACCGTAACGATCCGCACCGGCCTCAAGCTGGCGGCGGTCGCGCAGGCCGCGCTGCTGCTGGCGGCCTGTACGCCGGACGTGGTCAAGAATTCCGCACCGCCGATCAGCAAGGCCATCGGCGGCCAGAAGGCGCCCTCGAACGAGGTGCTGCCGATCGTCAAGTCCGAGGACATTGCCGCCGATCCGCAGAAGGCCGCCGACAATTACAAGAAGCTGATGGACCTGCAGGCCGACCAGGCCACCCAGGACGAGGCGACGCGCCGCTACGCCGACCTCAACGTGCAGATGGCCGACGCCGAAGGTGCGACGCAGGAATCCGAGAAGACCCTGCGCGGTTCGATCGCGCTCTACAACAAGCTGCTCGCCGCGCATCCGAACGATCCCAAGAACGATCGGGTGCTCTATCAGCTGGCGCGCGCGCAGCAGAACATCGGCGAAGTCGAGGCGGCGATCGCGACGCTGCAAAAGCTCAACACCACGCTGCCGCAATCGCCGCTGGCCGGTGACGCGCATTTCCGTCGCGGCGAACTGCTGTTCAACCTCGGCCGTTTCGCCGAGGCAGAGAACGAATACCGCACGGTGATGGGCTACAAGGACGGCACGGCGTTCTTCGAGTCGGCGCAGTACAAGTACGGCTGGTCGCTGTACAAGCAGTCCAAGTACGAGCCGGCGATCGAAACCTTTTTCGCCATCCTCGAACGCGAGCTGCCCCCCGGCGAGACCACCGATCCGGAAGCAGCGCTGGCCGGCGTCTCCAAGGAGAAATTCGACCTCGCCAAGGACTCGCTGCGTGTCATTACCCTGTCGCTGGCCACGCTCGGCGGCGGCAGCGCGCTCAACGACTACCTGGCCAGGCACGGTGATCCGCGCTTCTACCCGCTGATCTACGTCGCGCTTGGCGATGCCATGCTGGAGAAGGACCGCTACACCGACGGCGCCAATGCCTATGCGGCGTTCATCCAGCGCTATCCGCGCTCGCCGCAGGCGCCGGCCTTCCAGACCCGCGTGATCACCGCGTACAAGGACGGCGGCTTCGGCGACCTGACGATCCGCGAGAAGGAGCGCTACGCCACCACCTACGACCCGGCCGCCGAGTACTGGCAGGGCAAGCCGGCAAGCGCGGAGGTGATGACGGCGCTGCGTGGCCATCTCGACGACCTCGCCAAGTACTACCACGCCAGCGCGCAGAAAAAGCTCACCGCCAAGCCGGCAGCGGGCGCCGCGCCGGCGCAGGCCGGCACGCCACCGGAGTTCCTGGTCGCAGCGCGCTGGTACCGCCGCATCATCGAGATCTTCCCGCAGGATCCCAAGCTGCCGGAAATCAACTTCCTGCTCGGCGACGCCCTGCTCGACGGCGGCCGCACGCTGGACGCCGCCAAGGAATACAGCAAGACCGCCTACGGCTATGGCCAGCACGCCAAAGTGCCGGAAGCCGCTTACGCCGCGGTGCTCGCCTATCAGAAGAACGCCAGGGAAGTGCCCGCGGCGCAGCGCCCGGAAGCGCTCAAGCTGGCGATCGACGAGAGCCTGAAGCTTGCCGACACCTTCCCGCAGCACGTGCAGCGCAACGCAGCGCTGACGCAGACCGCGCAGGATCTCTACGAGCTGAAGGATTACGATCGCGCCATCGCCATCGCCGATCGCGTGCTCAAGGCGCAGGGCAACGTCACCGCCGAGCAGCAGCGCCTGGCCTGGAGCGTCACCGGCGATTCGCAGTTCGCGCAGAAGCGTTATCCGCAAGCCGAAGCCGCGTTCAGCGAAGAGTTGAAGCTGACGCCGGCCAACGGCCCGCGTCGTGGCGAAGTCGGCGAGCAGCTCGCTGCCTCGATCTACAAGCAGGGTGAGGCCGCGCGCGACGCCGGCGACATGAAGACGGCGGCGCGGCACTTCCTGCGCGTTGGCCAGGTCACGCCGCAGTCGAAGATCCGCGCCACCGCCGAGTACGACGGTGCCGCCGCCCTGCTGGCGCTGGAGGACTGGGCGCAGGCCGAAGGCGTGCTGGAGAACTTCCGCCGGCTGTTCCCGAATCATCCGCTGGAAGCCGACGTCGACAAGAAGCTGGCGACCGCCTA
>CAMLDZ010000166.1 GCA_946478985.1 uncultured Solimonas sp. | reverse complement strand
GGCATCTGCGACGGCAACATGCAGGAAGGCAGCTTCCGCTGCGACGCCAACGTTTCCGTTCGCAAGCGCGGCGCCACTGAATTCGGCACGCGTACCGAGACCAAGAACGTCAACTCGTTCCGCTACGTCGAGAAGGCGATCGAGTTCGAGATCGAGCGGCAGATCGATGTCATCGAGTCCGGCGGCAAGGTCATCCAGGAAACCCGCCTGTTCAATCCGGACAGCGGCGAGACGCGGGCGATGCGCTCCAAGGAAAACGCCAACGACTACCGCTACTTCCCGGACCCGGACCTGCTGCCGATCGTCGTCACGCAGGACGACATCGCGCGCATCCGCGCGGCGATGCCGGAGCTGCCGGAAGCCAAGAAGGCACGTTTCATCGCGCAGTACGGCCTGCCGGTCTACGACGCCACCGTGCTGACCGGCGACAAGGCGCTGGCCGACTTCTATGAGGAAGTCGTCGCCACCTCGAAGGCCGATGCCAAGACCTGCGCCAACTGGACCATCACCGACCTGCTCGGCGCGCTGAACAAGTCCGGCAAGGACATCGCCGAGTCGCCGATCAGCGCGGCGATGCTGGCCGGCCTGATCGCGCGCATCGCCGACCAGACCATCTCCGGCAAGATCGCCAAGGAAGTCTTCGAGGCGATGCTGGCCGGCGAGGCCAGCGGCATCGACGCGGCCGACACCATCATCAAGGCCAAGGGCCTGGTGCAGATCACCGACGAGTCGGCGATTGTCGCCGCCATCGAGGACGTGATGGCCAAGAATCCGGGCCAGCTCGCCGAGTACCGCGCCGGCAAGGACAAGCTGTTCGGCTTCTTCGTCGGCCAGACCATGCGCGCCACCGGCGGCAAGGCCAACCCGGACGCGCTGAACCGGCTGCTGAAGGAAAAGCTGGCGGGCTGAGGGCCCGTGCGCCGATACCGCCGCTTGCAAGCGGCGGTATCGGCCTTATCTTGAACCGATGAACAACCGCCTTACCGAATTTCTGCTGCCTGACCTCGGCGTCCGCGGTGCGATCGTCGAGTTCGAGTCCGGCGTCGACACCATGCTCGGCTCGCGTCCGTATCCGGACGACGTCCGCCGCCTGCTCGCACATGCGGTGGCGGCGATGCCGCTGCTGGTCTCGCACGCCAAGTTCGAAGGTCGCGTCAGCCTGCAGTTCCAGGGTGCCGAGCACGGCCCGGTACAGCTGTTGGTGGCGCAGGCCGAATGCCATGCCGGCCGTGGTGACGAACTCGCGCCCAGCCTGCCCAGCCTGCGCGTGCGCGGCATGGCCAAGAGCCAGCACGAGGCGCGTGGCGATTTCACCGCGCTGCTGGGCGGTGGCCAGCTCGGCCTGCTGCTGGAGCCGGAGCACGGCGGCCAGAACTACCAGACCCTGGTGCCGATCGAAGGGGCGCGGCTCGGCGACGCCCTGGAGTTCTACTTCGAGCAGTCCGAGCAGCTGCCCTCGCTGCTGCGCCTGGCCTACGGCAATGGCCAGATCCGCGGCCTGCTGCTGCAGCGCCTGCCGCTGGGCGAGAACAACAGCAGCGAACTGAACTGGGAGCACGTCAGCATCCTGTTCGCCACGCTCGAGGAAACCGAGCTGGCGCAGACGCCGGCGCTGACCGTGCTGCGCCGCCTGTTCCATGAGGAAACGCTGCGCGTCTTCGATCCGCAGGGCGTGCAGCTGAGCTGCCGCTGCTCGCGTGACGGCATCGGCGCGATGCTGCTGTCGCTGGGCGAGAGCGAGGTGGAAGACCATCTGCGCGAGCATGATGGCTTCGAGGTCACCTGCGAGTTCTGCGGCCGCGAATACCGCTTCAGCGCCGACCAGGCGCGCGGCCTGTTCGTGTCGGCGCACATGCAGCCGTCGAACAAGACCCGGCATTGAGCTTGCAGCAGTTCGCTGCATGATCCTGCCCCGCTACCGCATCGCCGCTTCCTCCATTGCCGGTGCCGGCCGCGGCCTGTTCCTCGACGAGGCGGTCGCCGGTGGCCGCGTGCTGATCGCGCCGGACAATGTCCACACCGTCTGGAGCGAGGCGCGGCTGCGGCAGTTGCCGGCCGATTCGCGCGAAGTCGAGTCGAGCGTGCGCTGGTTCGAGGACCGGTTCTCGCTGACGCCGGAGTGGAGCGACGAGTGCTACGTCAACCACAGCTTCACGCCGACGGCGCTGTGGCATCTGGGCTTCATCTTCGCGCTGGCGGACCTGCCGGCCGGCACCGAGATCACCATGGACTACCGCTATGTCATCGGCGACGGCGAGCGCATGCCGTTCGCCGATGGCGCCAGCGGCCGCGAGATCGTCGGCCTGCCGTGGCGCGAGGCGCTGGCGGGTAGCGCCAGGCAGTTGCTGGGCCTGCTCTAGGGCCAGCCGACGGGCCGCCGACCGAGCGGCGCCCGGTTTGACGACGGCTGCCGTCTGGCGCATCCGCTGCCGCCGTCGCGTCGTATAAGAGGGTATGACGACCAGCCCCCTGCATGCCTTCGCCCTGACGGTACTGACGGCCGTGCTCGCCAAGACGGCGGCCTGGCTGCTGCAACGGCGCACACGCAATGCCGGATTGGTGGACGCGATCTGGGCCTGGACGCTGGGCGGCCTGGCGGTGGTCTATGCCCTGGCCGGCACCGCGCCGCCGGCCTTGCGCGTCCTGCTGGCGCTGCTCGGCGGCCTGTGGGGGCTGCGCCTGGGCCTTTACCTGTGGCGCCGCAACTATGGCCAGCCGGAGGACTTTCGCTACGCGCATTTCCGCGCGCTGTGGGGCGCGGCGGTGGACCGCAAGATGTTCTGGTTCTTCCAGTTCCAGAATCTGTTCACGCTGCTGCTGTCGGCCTCGGCGTTCATGCCGGTGGCGTTTCGCGCGGAGCTGCCGTCGCCGCCGGCGATCGCGCTGGCGCTGGCGATCTGGCTGATCGCCGTGGCGGGCGAGGCCATCGCCGACCGCCAGATGGCGGCATTCCGCGCCCAGGCCGGCCACGGCGGCGCCGTCTGCAGGCGCGGCCTGTGGCGCTACTCGCGACATCCCAATTACTTCTTCGAATGCCTGCACTGGCTGGCCTACGTGCCGCTGGCGCTGGGCGCGCCCTGGGGCGCGCTGAGCCTGTTCGCGCCGCTGCTGATGGCCTGGATGCTGATGAAGCTGTCCGGCCTGCCGATGCTGGAAGCCGAGATGCGTCGCCGCAAGCCGGGCTACGCGGCCTATGTCGCGCAGACCTCTGCCCTGATTCCGTGGAAACCCAAAAAGCGCAAACGATGAACCTGATCGACTGCTGTGAGCGCGGCCTGATTCCGGACGTGCTGGCGCGTGCCGGCATGCGTGCGCTGGTGCGTCGCCGTCTGGTCGACGAAGCTGGCAGCGACGAGCATCGCTCGGCGCGCTTCCGAGAATTTCTCGCCGAGCTGCGGGCCAGCCCGATCGCGATCGAAACCGGCGCCGCCAACGCCCAGCATTACGAAGTGCCGGCCGAGTTCTTTCATCGGCATCTGGGGCCGCGGCTGAAGTATTCCTGCTGCTACTACGCCGACGGCGCCAGCACGCTGGCGGCGGCCGAGGAGCGCATGCTGGCGCTCTATGCCGAGCGTGCCGGCCTGGCCGACGGCCAGGCGATGCTCGATCTGGGCTGCGGCTGGGGCTCGCTGTCGCTGTGGCTGGCCGAGCGCTATCCGAACTCGCGCGTCGTGGGCCTGTCGAACTCGCATGGCCAGCGCCAGTTCATCGAGGCGCGGGCTCGCGAACGCGGTTTGCGCAATCTGACGATCCTGACCGGCAACATCGTCGACTTCGAGATGCCGGCGGCGGCGCTGGGCCTGGGTTTCGATCGCGTGCTGTCGATCGAGATGTTCGAGCACATGAAGAACTACGGCCGCCTGTTCGCCAAGCTTGCCGGCTGGCTGCAGCCGCAGGGCCGCTTGTTCGTGCATGTGTTTGCGCACAAGCTGCTGGCTTATCACTTTCAGGTGGAGGGCGAGGACGACTGGATGTCGAAGTACTTCTTCACCGGCGGCACGATGCCGAGCGAGCATCTGTTCGCGCACTTTCAGGACGACCTGCAGCTGCTCGACCAGTGGTGGATCAACGGCCGGCACTACGAGCGCACCGCCAACCACTGGCTGGCGGGCATGGACGCGCAGCGCGAGCCCATCCTCGCCGCCTTCCGCGGTGCTTACGGCGAGGCCGACGCCGGGCTCTGGTTCCAGCGCTGGCGGATGTTCTACATGGCGGTCGCCGAACTGTTCGGTTATGCCGACGGCCGCGAATGGGGCGTCGCCCACTACCTGTTCGCGCCGCGGCCGCGCACCGCCTTGGCATGAAGCGTCTGCTGCAGGCATTGGGCCTGCTGGGGCTGGCCGTCAGTTTCGCCGCGCGTGCCGACGAGCAGGTGCTGCGCTTCTATGGCTACGCCTACGACCTCAAGACCAATCGCTACCTGTACACCGAGGCGCACCGCCAGCGCTTGCGCGATGGCCGCTGGATCGACGGCGCGGTGCGCTACTACGACCCCGACGGCCAGCTGATCGGCAGCAAGACCCTGGATTTCCAGGCCGATCCGTTCGTGCCGGTGTACCGGCTCGATCTGCCGCAAAGCGGCTACTTCGAGGCGATCACCGCGGTCGGCGAGCGCATCGAGATGGCCAAGCGCGAAAAGACCGGTGCGCCGGTGAAGACCGCCAGCGTGCCGCGCACGCCGCCGATCTGCGGTGATGCCGGTTTCCACGCGTGCATCTACGCGCACTTTCCCGAGCTGATGGCCGGGCAGACGCTCAATTTCAGCTTCGCGGTCGCCGGCAATCTCGACGTCTACAAGTTCCGCGCGCGCCGCGACGGCGAGGCCGAGTTCGAGGGGCGCAAGGTGGTGCGCCTGCGCCTGGAGCCGGACTCGGTGCTGCGCTGGTTCGTCGATCCGCTGGAGGCGCTCTATGACCCGGACGGCCGCCGTCTGGTCGAGTACCGCGGCGTTTCCAACCTGCACGATCCGAAGCACGGCAAGCCGTACACGGTGCGCATCGCCTACTACCGCGAGCCGCCGCCGGACCTGCCGGTGCTGCCGCCGCCGACGCCCTGAGCAGGTTCGGGCGTCGCCAAAGACCGGCACATCCGGTATAAACGCGCTCCCTTGCGTGTTTGCGCCCGCTGTGCCGCTGCCATGACGACCGAGCCCGATACCACCGCCCGCCTGCTGATCACCTGTCCGGACCAGCCGGGCATCGTCTCGGCGGTGACCACCTTCCTGTATCACCACGGCGTCAACATCACCGAGCTGGATCAGCATTCCACCGATCCGGAAGGCGGCCGCTTCTTCCTGCGCCTGGAATTCCAGACGCCGCACATGGCGGTGTCGCGCGAGGCGCTGGAACGCACCTTCGCCGACTCGGTCGCCAAGCGCTTCCGGATGGACTGGCGCATCAGCTACGGCGCCGAGAAGCCGAAGATGGCGATCCTTGTCTCCAGGCACGATCACGCCTTGCTGGAGCTGCTGTGGCGCTGGCAGCGCGGCGAACTGCGCGTCGACATCCCGGT
>CAMLDZ010000165.1 GCA_946478985.1 uncultured Solimonas sp. | reverse complement strand
CGTCCTCGCCGCTCCACTGCGTCTGCAGCGCCGTGACGGCGAGCGGCTCGCGCGGCGTGCTGCAGCCGTACAGCAGCGAGGCTGCCAGCGTCAGGAGCAAAGGAGTCGTGCGCTTCATGCGGACGTCGCCGGCTGCGTGGCGACGCTGCTCGCGGGCTGGCGGCGGCGATGGAACAGGCGGTCCAGCGCCAGATAGATCACCGGCGTCGAGAACAAGGTCAGCAGCTGGCTGAGCAGCAGGCCGCCGACGATCGCGAAGCCCAGCGGCTGGCGCAGCTCGGCGCCGGTGCCCAGGCCCAGCATCAGCGGCACCGCGCCGAGCAGCGCCGCGAGCGTGGTCATCATGATCGGCCGGAAGCGCACCAGGCAGGCCTGCAGGATCGCCTCGCGCGGCGACAGGCCCTGCTCGCGCTGCGCTTCGAGCGCGAAGTCGACCATCAGGATGCCGTTCTTCTTGACGATGCCGATCAGCAGCACCACGCCGATCATCGCCATGATCGAGAAGTCGAAGCCGAAGCCCCATAGCATCAGGATCGCGCCGATGCCGGCCGACGGCAGCGTCGACAGGATCGTCAGCGGATGCACGAAGCTCTCGTACAGCACGCCCAGGATGATGTAGACGGCAAGCAGCGCAGTGAGGATCAGCACCGGCTGTGTCGCCAGCGAGTCCTGGAACGCCTGCGCGCTGCCGCGGAACGAGCCGCTGAGCTGCGCCGGCACCTTGAGCTCGTCGCGCAGCTGCTCGATCTGTCTGACGGCGTCGCCCAGCACCGCGCCGGGCGCAAGGTTGAAGCTGAGGTTGACCGACGGGAACAGGCCGTCGTGCGTGATCGCCAGCGGCCCGGCCTGCGGCGGCTGCAGCCTGGCAACCGTCGACAACGGCACCATCTGGCCGCTCAGCGGCGAACGCAGGCGGAAGTAGTCGAGGCTGTCGGTGCGGCCGCGCTGACGCGGATCGATCTCCAGCACCACCTTGTACTGGTTGGTTTCGGTCTGGTACTCGCCGACCTGGCGCTGGCCGAAGGCGTCGTACAGCGCCTGGTTGATGTCGACGGCCGACAGGCCGAAGCGCGCCGCCGCGGTGCGGTCGATGTCCAGGCGCGTGATCGCCGCGCCGAGGCGCTGGTCGCTGGACACATCGCGCAGCGTCGGCAACTGGCGCATCCGCTCCAGCATGCGTGTCGACCATTGTGCGAGTTCGACGCTGTCCGGGCCTTTCATCATGTACTGGTACTGCGCGTTGCCGCCGGTGCCGCCGATGTTGATGTCCTGACCGGAGCGCAGGAACAGCTGGATGCCCGGCACCTGTGCCAGCTTCGGGCGGATGCGGTCGATGAATTCCTCGACGGAGACGTCGCGGTCGCCGCGGTACTTCAGCGAAACGAAGAAGCGGCCGGCCGACACCGATTGCCCGCCTCCTCCGCCGACCGACTGGTTGATCGCCTCGACCGCCGGATCGGCGAGCAGGATCTCCTGCAGCTGGCGGTGCTTGGCCACCATGTCCGGAAACGAGATGTCGTCGGCGGCCTGCGTGTTGCCGAACACGAAGGCGGTGTCCTGCAGCGGGAAGAAGCCCTTGGGGATCAGCACGTAGCTGGTCACTGCGGCAGCGACGGTGAGGCTGAACAGCGCCAGCATCGCACGCTGGTGATCGAGCGCCCAGCGCAGCCCGCGTTCGTACGCGGCGAGCAGCTTGCGCGAGAAGCCCGGTTGCTGCGCGCCGTGCGGCGGCAGCGCGCGCATGAAGCGCGAGGCCAGCATCGGAGCCAGCGTCAGCGAGGCGAGCACGGACACCAGGATCGCCGCGGTCATCGTCAGCGAGAATTCGCGGAACAGGCGGCCGATGATGCCGCCCATGAACAGCAGCGGGATGAACGCGGCGATCAGCGAGAAGCTGATCGAGACGACCGTGAAGCCGATCTCCGAGGCGCCCTTGAGCGCCGCCTCGCGCATCGACGCGCCGGTTTCCAGATGGCGGTGGATGTTCTCGACCACGACGATCGAGTCGTCGACGACAAAGCCGACCGCGACCACCAGTGCCACCAGCGTCAGGTTGTTGAGTGAAAAGCCCAGCGCGTACATCACCGCGGTGGTCGCGATCAGCGACACCACCAGCACCGCGGCGACGATGGCGGTAGCCGACAGCTGGCGCAGGAACAGGCCCATCACCAGGATCACCAGGCCGATGGTCAGCGCCAGGGTGATCTCGACCTCGTGCAGCGAGGCGCGGATGGTGCGCGTGCGGTCGGTGAGGACATCGAGTTCGACGCTGGCCGGCAGCAGCGTGCGCAGCTGCGGCAGTTCGGCCTCGATGCGGTCGACGGTGGCGACGATGTTGGCGCCCGGCTGGCGGCGGATGACCAGCGCCACGCCGGGCTCACCGTTCTGCCAGCCGAGGTTGTAATCGTTTTCGGCGCCGCGGATCACCTGCGCGACGTCGCCGAGGAACACCGGATTGCCGTCGCGGTAGCTGACCACCAGACGCTGATAGTCCTGCGGCGTGAAGATCTGGTCGTTGGTCGACAGCGTCGAGATGCGGCTCTCGCCGAACAAGGCGCCCTTGGCCTGATTGACGCTGGCGCGCTGCAGCGCGCTGCGCACATCCGCCAGCGTCAGGCCGAAGGCGGCGAGCTTCTCCGGTGCTGCCTGCACGCGCAGCGCAGGCTTGCGCTGGCCGGAGATGTCGATGGTGGCGACGCCTTCGACCTGCGACAGGCGCCGCGACACCAGGGTTTCGGCGAGGTCCGACAGCTCGGTCAGCGACAGCACCGGCGACTGCATGCGCAGGATGATGATCGGTCGGTCGTTGGGGTTGGATTTCTTCCAGGTCGGCATGCTCGGCATGTCCGACGGCAGGCGGCCGGCGACGGCGTTGATCGCTGCCTGGACTTCCTGCGCGGCGCTGTCGATGTCTTTCTCCAGCACGAACTGCAGCGTCAGGCTGGTGCTGCCGAGCGAACTCCTGGAGGTCATCTCGGTGATGCCGGGGATCGCGCTGAACTGCACTTCCAGCGGCGTCGCGACGGCCGAGGCCATGGTCTCCGGGCTGGCGCCGGGCAGGCTGCCGCTGACCTCGATGGTCGGCAGGTCGGCTTCCGGCAGCGGCGCGACCGTCAGCCGCGGAAACGCCAGCAGGCCGAGCAGGACCACGCCCAGCGTCAGCAGCGCCGTGGCGACCGGGTGCTCGACGAACCAGCGCGACAGGCCGGGGCGGCTGAGTTGCGTCTGCGCGCGGCTGGGCGCGGGATCAGGACCGCCGTGCATGCTCACGGTCCGCTGGCGACGGCGGCGCCGGCCGTCGCGGCAGTGGCCGTGGCCGCTGCGGCGAGGCTGACGACGGCGCCGGGCTTGAGCCGCGAATAGCCGTCGACGACGACGCGCTCGCCGGCGGCCAGGGTATTGCCGATCACGGCGATCTCGTCGTCCTGGTAGCTCGGTGTGACGGCAACCACCTCGGCCGTCTGCCGCTCGCCGTCGGTCTTGATGCGGTAGACGAAAGCGCCGTCCAGGCCCTGGCGTACGCTGCGCGCCGGTACCACCAGGGCGTTGCGATGCGTGCCGGTGTGCAGGCGCGTGGTGACGAACTGCCCCGGCCACAGTTGCGCATCGGCGTTGGCAAACTGCGCGCGCAGCCGGATCATGCCGGTGGCGGTATCGATGGTGTTGTCGATCATGGTCAGACGGCCCTCGCCGAGCGCGGCGCCGCGGTCGCGGTCGAACGCCGATACCTGTGCCGTCGCCTCACCGGTGCCGGAGCCGGTCGTGGTGTGGATCAGGTGACGGATCTGCGCCAGTTGCTGCTGCGGCAGCGTGAAGACGACCGAGATCGGATCGATCTGGGTGACGGTGACCAGGCCTTGTGCGTCGCCGGGCTGCACCAGATTGCCCGGGTCGATACGGCGCAGGCCGACACGGCCGTCGATCGGCGAAACGATGCGCGTGTATGACAGCTGCACCTGCGCGGTGGCGATGGCCGCCTCGTTGGCGCGCACCGCGGCGCGCATCTGGCTGACGGTGGCAGTCTGCTGGTCGACCGTCTGCCGCGAGATGGCGTCCTCGCGCAGCAGGTTTTCGTAACGCTGCAGATCCAGCTCGGCGGCCTTGAGCTGCGCCTCGTTGCGCAGCTTCTCGGCCTGCGCCTGCAACAGCGCGGCTTCGTACTCACGATCGTCGATGCGTGCCAGCAGCTGGCCTTTCCTGACCGACTGGCCTTCGGTGAACAGGACCTCGGCGAGCACGCCGGTGACGCGCGTGCGCAGCACCACGTCCTGCAAGGGTGCCACGCTGCCGATGCCGTCGGCCCAGAACGGTACGTCGCGTTGCTCGACAACAGCGACCTCGACCGGTACGCCAAGGGCGGCGGATGCCGGCTTGGCACTGCTGTCGCGGAAGATCAGCCAGGACGCAACGGCCAGCAATGGCAGCGAGGCCAGCAGGACATAGCCTTGGAAGGGGCGTCGAGGCGAGCGCGGCGCAGGCATGAAGGAATCCTGAGAAAGGGCGGGGCGGACCGTATGGACGAGGCCCCTTGCGATGACCTACCCGTCCGGCCAGATCCGAGTGCCGGGCGCGCCGATTATCCGCGCCGCTCAGGACGCCAGGCTGACAACCAACTGACGATTCCGTCAGTTTCTGTTGCTGTTGCAACAGTTGAGATCTGCGCGTGGCGCAAAACAAAAAGGCCGCCGCGAGATCGCGGCGGCCCGTCTGGGGCTGCGGATTCGCGCGATCAGCCGCGCGCGGCCGCCAGCGTGGCGTTGAAGGTCTGGCTCGGCCGCATCACGGCGCTCATCTTTTCCGGATCGGCCGCGTAGTAGCCGCCGATGTCGGCCGGCTTGCCCTGTACCGCGGCGAACTCGGCGACGATCTTCTCCTCGCCGTCGGCCAGCGCCTTGGCCAGCGGCGCGAAGTGCGCCTGCAGCTCGGCGTCCTCGGTCTGCTCGGCCAGCGCCTGCGCCCAGTACATCGCCAGGTAGAACTGGCTGCCGCGGTTGTCCAGCTCGCCGGTCTTCGGCGACGGCGTCTTGCGGTTGTCGAGCAGTTTGCCGGTGGCGGCATCCAGCGTCTTGGCCAGCAGCTTGGCGCGCGGATTGCCGTTCTTGATGCCGAGGTCTTCCAGACTCACCGCCAGCGCCAGGAACTCGCCGAGCGAGTCCCAGCGCAGGTGGTTCTCTTCGAGCAGCTGCTGCACGTGCTTGGGTGCCGAGCCGCCGGCGCCGGTCTCGTACATGCCGCCGCCGGCCATCAGCGGCACGATCGACAGCATCTTGGCGCTGGTGCCCAGCTCCATGATCGGGAACAGGTCGGTGAGGTAGTCGCGCAGGATGTTGCCGGTGGCGCTGATGGTGTCCTGGCCGCGGATCACGCGTTCCAGCGTGTACCGCATCGCGCGGACCTGACTCATGATCTGGATGTCCAGCCCGGCGGTGTCGTGCTCGTGCAGGTACATCTTGACCTTGCGGATCAGCTGCGCCTCGTGCGGCCGGTAGGAGTCCAGCCAGAACACCACCGGCATGCCGGAGTTGCGCGCGCGGTTGACGGCCAGCTTGACCCAGTCGCGGAT
>CAMLDZ010000164.1 GCA_946478985.1 uncultured Solimonas sp. | reverse complement strand
GCGCTGGCGCAGCTGCACGACGAGATCGGCGGCCGGCTGTCGATCGGCACCAGCCACCACATCGGCCTGCACCGCCTGCCGCCGGTGCTCGGCGCCTACACGCAGCGCTATCCGCATGTGGACCTCGACATCCACTTCATGGACTCGGAAGTGGCCTGCGAGGCGGTGGTCGCCGGCAAACTCGAACTGGGTATCGTCACCCTGCCCACCGAGCTGCCGGCGCAACTGCAGCAGCGCATCGTCTGGCACGACCCGCTGGTGGTCGTCGCCGGCGCCCAGCACCCGCTGGCGCAGCAGGGCGAGGTACGGCTGCGCGAGCTGGCCGACCATCCGGCGGTGCTGCCGGACGCGGCCACCTACACCCACCGCATCATCACCGCCGAACTGCGCGCGCAGGGCGTCGCACCGCGCGTGCGGCTGGCCACCAACTATCTGGAGACGCTGAAGATGCTGGCCAGCATCGGCCTGGGCTGGAGCGTGCTGCCGGAATCGATGCTCGACGACAGCCTGCGCCGCGTCCACGTGCGCGGCCTGCAACTGCAGCGCGAGCTGGGCCTGGTCTGGCACCAGAAGCGCACGCTATCCGGCGCGGCGCGGGCGCTGTTCGAGCTAATGCCGGCTGTGTCCTGAGCCCGGCGCCAGCCGGTATCGGAACCGGCATACTAAAGCCTGCTATAAGTAATACAATCCATTTCCATCAATCAGATAAACCGGAATTTAAACCGGCAATGCTGGCTGCAACCCGTCTGTCTTTCTACACCCTGGAAAGCCCGGAAATCCGGGAGCGGGAAACTGCGCTCGCCCGCCACAGCGGCGAACTGGCCGGCCGGCTGCCCCCTGCCACGCGAGTTGCGCTGGCGCAGTGCCTGGAAGGCATCAACAGCTACTACTCGAACCTGATCGAGGGCCAGGGCACGCGGCCGATCGAGGCCGAACGCGCCCTCAAACGCAGCCTGTCCGAGCGCAAGCCCGGCAAGGCGGACGATCTGGCGACGCTGGCGGTCGCACACATCCAGACCGAACGCTGGATGCGGCAGCGCCTGCGCAACGAGCCGGATCTGGACGTGTCCGGGCGGGACTTCATCTGCACGCTGCACCGTCACTTCGTCGAACAGCTTCCGGATTCGCTGCGCATCGTCACCGGCCACGACGCCGAGACGGCGGTCAACGTCCCCGGCGAACTGCGCACACGCCACATCGACGTCGGCACCCATCTGGCGCCGGCGCCGGACGAGGTGCCGGATCTGCTGGCCGCGTTCGCGGAAACCTGGCGGCGCCTGCCCAAGACGCCCGCGCATCTGCTGCTGGCACATCACCGCTTTGCCTGGATCCACCCGTTTCTGGATGGCAACGGCCGCGTGGCGCGCCTGCTCAGCACCGCCATGCTGGCGCGCCACGGCTTCGAGGCCGATGGCCTGTGGTCGCTGTCGCGCGGCCTGGCCAAGCGCAAGGACCGCTATTACGAGCATCTGGCCATTGCCGACTCGGCACGGCGCAACGACTTCGACGGACGCGGCACGCTGTCGCTGCAGGGCGCGACGCGGTTCGCCCACTTCATGCTCGACACCTGCGAGGACCAGATCGGCTTCATGAGCGCGCGCCTGCAGATCGATCACGTCAAAGACCGAATGGCCCGCTTCTGCGCCGAGCGCAAACTGCTCCTGAACCGCGACGAGCGCGCCGCGCCGTTGCTGATCGAAGCGATGTTCATGGGCAAGCTGGAACGCGGCGCCGCACCGCGGCTGCTGGGGCTGGGCGAGCGCGCCGCGCGTACCGTGGTATCGGAATGCGTCAGTGACGGCCTGCTCACAGCCACCAGCCATCGCAGCGAGCTCACACCGGCATTTCCGGTGTACGCCGCCGCGTATCTGTTCCCGCAGTTGTTCGAGATCAACGATCCGCAGGCCGCCATGAAGGAGACGCTGGAGCCTGTGTCCTGAGCGACACACTTGCCAAACCTCCGACGCCCACGCCCTACACTGCGCATCCCCTTTTTCGAGATTCGGATTCCGATCGATGAGCGCCGCAAGCACCGAGCTGATCCGCCGTTACTACGCCGCCTTCAATGCCGGCGACTGGACCACCTTCTTCAGCCTGCTGACCGACGATGTCGCCCATGACATCAACCAGGGCGGCCGCGAGACCGGCAAGGACGCCTTCCGCGCCTTCATCGAGCGCATGAACCGCAGTTACCGCGAACAGATCGTCGATATCGTCATCCTCGGCGACGACGACGGCGCCCGCGCCGCGGCGGAATACGTGGTGCTCGGTACCTACCTGGCCACCGACGAGGGCCTGCCCGAAGCGCGCGGCCAGACCTATCGCCTGCCCGGCGGCGCCTTCTTCGACATCCGCGACGGCAAGGTCGCGCGCGTCAGCAACTACTACAACCTGCAGGACTGGCTGGCCCAGGTCGGCGCGGACTGATGGCACTGATCGTCGAGGCGCTGCGCGGGGCCGAGATCGAGTGCGAGCTGGACGCGCTGGCCGCGCTGCGCATCGCCGTGTTCCGTGACTGGCCGTACCTGTACGAGGGCACGGCCGACTACGAAAAGCACTACCTGCAGATGTATCTGGATTGCCCGGACAGCCTGGCGATCCTGGTCTGGGACGGCGATGCCTGCGTCGGCGCCTCCACCGTGCTGCCGCTGACGGCGGCAAGCCCCGAGCTGCAGCAGCCGTTCGTCGAGGCCGGCATGGCGCTCGACGAGATCGACTACTTCGGCGAGTCGGTGCTGCTGCCCGCCTACCGCGGCCAGGGGCTGGGCGTGAAATTCTTTGAATTGCGCGAAGCGCATGCACGCACGCTGGGCCTGACAAGCTGTGCGTTCTGCTCGGTGGTCCGCGACGAGCAGGACCTGCGCAAGCCTGCCGGCTACACCGGCAATGAAGCGTTCTGGCGCAAGCGCGGCTACGTGCCGGCGTCGACGCTGCGCGCCTCGCTGGCCTGGCCGGACATCGGCGAGGCGCAGTCCAGCGACAAGCCGATGGCGTTCTGGATGCGCCGGCTGTGAGCGCCTTCAAGCTCGCCAGCGCGCAGTTCCCGGTGTCCGAGCCGCGCAGCTGGCAGGACTACGCGGCGCAGCTGGCGCAGTGGACCGGCATCGCCGCCGCCAACGGCGCGCGGCTGCTGGTCTACCCGGAATACGCAGCGATGAGCCTGACCGCACTGTTCGAGGCGCGCGTGCGCGGCGATCTGCAGTTGCAGGTCGATGCCCTGCAGGAATTCTGCGACGACTATCTGGACCTGCACCGGCGTCTGGCGCAGCAGCACGGCGTCTACCTGATCGCCGGCAGTTTTCCGTGGCGGATCGATCCGCAGCGCATCGTCAACCGCGCCTGGATCTGCGCGCCGGACGGCCGCTGCGATTGGCAGGACAAACAGATCATGACGCGCTTCGAGCGCGAGACCTGGGGCATTTCCAGCGCCCGCAACGAAACCGGCAGCGGCCTCAAGGTGTTCCGCACCGCGCTCGGCACGCTGGCGATCAACCTCTGCTACGACAGCGAGTTCCCGCTACTGGCGCGCGCGCAGTGCGAAGCCGGCACGGAGCTGATCGCCGTGCCCAGCTGCACCGACACGCCGGCCGGCTACCACCGCGTCCGCGTCGGCTGCCAAGCGCGCGCGCTGGAGAACCAGTGTTACGTCGCGCAGTCGCCGCTGGTCGGCGAAGCGCCGTGGTCCCCGGCCATCGACATCAACGTCGGCGCCGCCGGCGTGTTCGGCCCGCCCGATCGCGGCTTTCCGGACGACGGCATCGTCGCCCTCGGCGAGCGCGAGCAGCCGGCCTGGGTTTACGCGGAAGTCGATCTGGCCGCCGTCGCGCGCGTGCGCGGCGAGGGGCAGGTGTTCAATCATCGGCACTGGGGGGAGCAGGACGTCAGCGCCCTTCCGCCGGTCCACAGCGTCGAACTCTGAGCCAGCGCAGCCCGGTTCGCCAACGGCGAACCGGGGCATGGGATGCAGGCTCCCGGCTTGCCTGCGGCAAAACGGGCGACGGTGTTCAGCCGTAGGTCCGAGTCAGCAATTCATCGACCGCGCCCATGATGCGGTCTCCATGTTCAGTCAGTGAGGTGATGACCGCGCCGAGCCTGTCCACCGGCACCGACACCATCTCCAGCGGATGCAGCACCACACTCACGCCCTTGATGGTGAATAGTGGGTTGAACCGGGCGTGGGGGATCGCACCCAGATGCGATTTCCTCACCAGGGGGATCACCATCCGCCTTTTATAACCGTCAAAGATGGCCGACTGCACGACCACCACATAGGGAATGCTGTCGCGATGCTGACCGGGGTTGGCATGGACGTCGAACTGCGCCATCAGAGTGTCGAAAACTCGTCGGCAAACGCACCCCGCTTTTCAGCATAGGTATTCCACGCGGCAGCACTGCGCCTCAGGCGATCTGCTTCCGCATCACGCAATTGCCGCTGCTGGCTCACATACGCGATCAATAGCTGTTCGACCTCGGCGGACAGGTTGTCGGTGAACTGCCTGGCCTGTGCAACCAGTTCTTCATTCAGTGACAGGTTGACCGGCCGCCGCGGGGCTTTTGCGTCATAGGTAATTTTCATGGCATTAATACCTCGATGATTCATGCGCATGCTATGCGCATGAATTTACCGAATGCAAGTCCCGACCAACTCCGTGGTGCTGCCGCCGTGGCGCCCGCCTTGACGCCCGTCAATCCGCCATCCGCGTCCCTCCGACACGATCTGCCCACGGCGAATAACGCCTGGGGGAATCGAGAGGAGACCGGCCATGGCCATGACACGAAATATCGCGGTACGCGATGTCCTGCAGCAGATCGTCAACGACCCGCGCTACGCGGAAGTGATGCGTGTGCCGCTGATCTCGCTGCCGCAATGGGCGCTATCGGTGATCTCGCTCGGCAGCTTTGGCCTGGCTACCTGGGGTTATATGGCCGGGCACGTGCCGTTGCTGGTGGCCATGCTGATCAACCTCATCGCCGTCTATATCGCCTTCACGCCGCTGCACGATGCCTCGCACCGCGCGGTGTCCAGCAACCCGCTGCTCAACGACATCATCGGCGTCGTCACCGGCCAGCTGCTGCTGCCGGGCGTCAACATGACGGCGTTCCGCGGCATCCACATGGATCACCATCGCTTCGTCGGCCAGGAAGGCCGTGACCCGGATACCGGCTTCGTCTCGCCGCCGAAATGGGCCGGCGTGGCGTATCTGATGTTCGCCGACCTGCACTGGGTGTACTGGTTCTTCCGCTACGGCCGCCACGTCTGGTCGCGCAAGATCGCCCTGAGCATCTACACGATGCTGGCGCTGGTGATCGTCTCCCACGCCGCCTTCCTGATGTCGCCGTGGTGGAAGGAATTCCTGCTGCTGTACGTGATTCCGCAACGCGTGGGCCTGGGCATCGTCGCGTACACGTTCGCGCACATCCAGCACCTGGAAGGCCTGACCTGGGAGCATGAGCCGTTCCAGTCCACCGTCTACGTGCGTGGCAACTCGCCGTTCCGGCGCCTGATGTTCGGCCAGGAGGAACACACCATCCACCACCTGCTGCCGCATGTGCCGTGGTTCAAGTACAAGCGCGTCTGGGATCTGGCCAACGGCGTGCTGCGCAA
>CAMLDZ010000163.1 GCA_946478985.1 uncultured Solimonas sp. | reverse complement strand
CCGAACGGCACGATGCGCTCGATCAGCGGCGCCGACAGGTCGGCGATGCTGATCACCGCCGCGGCATTGGCCTCCTGCAGCGTCGCCCAGGCGGTCTTGCCGTCCGGCGACACGGCGATGTACTCCGGCTCCAGGTCCTGCGCGACCGTCGCGCCCGGTCCGTAGATGCGCACGCCCTTGGCGCGCAGCGCATCGGCCTGGTCGTTGAACGCCTCGAAGCCGAGCGTTTTCACCGTCGCCGCGGCGACGCCGCCGCGCAGGTCGATGACGCTGATCGAACCCGCAGGATCGACCGTGTAGCCCTCGTTCGGCTCGCCCTCGTTGGCGACCAGCACGGCCTTGCCGTCCGGGGTGAACGTCAGCATGTCCGGCAGCGCGCCGACCGTGACCTCGCCGAGCTTGTCCAGAGAACGGGCGTCGTAGAACTCGACCTTGCCGGCGTCGGTCTTGACCGGCGCCTCGATGGCCACCGCGACGAGACCGTTGTGGACGGCGACGCTGTTGGCGCTGCCACCGGCCGACTGGATCGTCTGCAGCTTGGCCGGCGCGTTCGGGCGGCTCAGGTCGAGCACATCGACGCTGACTTCGGCGGCATTGACGACGAACAGGCGCTGGCTGCGCGGATCGTGCGCGACGATCTCCGCGGCGCTCTCGCCGATCAGACCGGAGGCGTAGCGGCCGATCAGCTTGAGTTCGATCAGTGCATCGCTGCTGCCGGCGCTGCCGCCGGCGCCATCCTCGCCGTCGCTGCCGTCGGCGCCATCGGCGCCGCTGGGGCCAGTCGGGCCCGCAGGACCCGTTGGGCCGGCAGGTCCCTGCGGGCCGGCCGGGCCGGCGGGGCCCGCAGCGCCGTCGGCGCCATCGTTACCGGTGCAGGCGGAAAGGCCGGCAGCGAACAGCATCGCCACCAGCGGCATCGCGAACTTCTTCATTACATCCCCCGTTTGCTTGCGTTTCTTGAACCCCAAAGAACGCCAAACGGTAGGACGCTGCCGCGATGCCTGCGTGACGGCAGCATGACGATTCGGTTGCGCGACGTCGCGCGTCGCCGGCGCTCAGGCCACCCGCCGCTGTCCGCTGCCAGCCTCGATGGCTGCCATCAGATACGCCGCGTCCTGGCCGACGTCGGCGAAGCGGCCGGAGCCCCAGGTGTTCTGCCACGGCAGGCCGAGGAAGTAGAGGCCGTCGACCGCGGTGATGCCGCGCCGCTGCACCGGCTGGCCGCGGCCGTCGAACACCGGCGCTTCGAGCCAGCGGTAGTCGCTGGTAAAGCCGATCGACCAGATCACGCTGCTGATGCCGGCGGCGCGCCAGTCCAGCGCGGTGGTCTCGGCCGCCGGCGTCCAGACCGGCCGGTACGGCGGCTCGACGGGCGCCGCTATGTCCTGGGCGGCGATGTAGTCGTCGATGTTCTTGCGGATCGCCAGATAGCTGGCGTCGGCGGCATCGAGATTGCGCTTCAGATCCGGCTCGAAGCGGATCGTGCCGCCGTCGACGCCGGCGAAGCGGCCGTACAGCCGCATGCCTTCGAGCGCGAAGCGGCGCAGGTCGATCTCGCGGCCACCGTCGCGGCCGGTCAGGTAGTGGTTGGTCTTCTCGCGCACCGTCTCCTGCTGCGGATGCTGCTCGTACGGGATGTCGTAGTAGCCGGAATCGGTCAGCCAATCGGTGACCTCGCGGCCGCGGTAGACGCGCGGCGAGCGCGGCGCGGTGCCGACCGCCAGATGCACCGCGCGCCCGGCCAGGTGCAGGTCCTCGGCGATCTGGCAGCCGGACTGGCCGGTGCCGACCACCAGCACCGCACCGTCGGGCAGCGCTAACGGATTGCGGTAGTTCGACGAATGCAGCTGCAACACCTCGTCCGGCAGCTTCTCGGCGGCGCGTGGGATCGTCGGCGTGTGGTAGCCGCCGGTGGCGACGACCACCTGCTGCGCGACATAGTCACCGGCGCTGGTCTTCAGCTCGAAGCCGCCGGCGGCCAGCGGCCGCAGCCGCTGCACCGTCACGCCTTCGAGCACCGGCGGCGCGAACGAGGCCACATAGGCATCGAGATAGTCGACGATCTGGTCCTTGAGCATGAAGCCGTGCGGATCGGGCCCGGCGTACGGAAAGCCCGGCAGCCGGCACTGCCAGTTCGGCGTCACCAGACAGAACGAATCCCAGCGCGCCTCGCGCCACTCGTGGGCGATGCGCTTGCGCTCGAACACCAGGTGCTCGATGCGGCGCTGCTTCAGGTGCCAGCTGATCGACAGCCCGGCCTGGCCGCCGCCGATCACCGCGACCGGCAGATAGCGGGTGCCGCCTTCGAGCGCGGCGACGTGGGTGCTGCGGTTCATCGGGTTCTCCATCTCAATCGAAGGCCTCGACGACGACGGTCGCCTCAGGCTGGTGGTGGAACTGCGCGGCACGCTGCTCGATCGCGGCGATCTGCGCGTACGCCTGGCCGCAGCCGAAGCCGTATTTCTCGGCGACGCGCCGGCTGGCGTGTTCGAGCGCGGCGCGGCTGGCCTGCACGAACTCGGCGAGCGGGTACGGATGCGCCAGACGCAGGCGCTCGCGGATCGACGACGACGGCGAGTAGCAGAGGCTGGTGCTCTGGTCCGGCCAGCGCACGCGGAAACGGGTTTCAGGCACGGCGCAGCTCCGCAGTGGCGATCGCAGGGCCGCAGCCGGTCAGCGGCTCGCGGCGGAAGTCCCAGGCGCGGCGCTGCTCGCCGGCCCAGCCGAGCTCCAGCGTGCGCGTGTCGCTGCACTCGCCGATCACCGCAGCGGCGAGATCGCGCGCAGCGAAGCGCGCCAGTACCGCGGCGACGTGTTGCGGCGGCACCGCCAGCAGATAGCCGTAGCTCGGAAAGGTTTCCAGCAGCCAGCGCAGCGGCGGCACGCCCTGCGGCATCGGGATCTCGTCGACGTCGACGCTGGCGCCGACGCCCGAGCATTCGAGCAGCATCATCAGGGTGCCGAGCACACCGGCCTGGCTGACGTCCTTGGCGGCGCGGCACCAGCCGTCCTCCGCCAGCCGCGGCAGCAGCTCCAGATCGCCGCGCAGCCGCGCCGGCGCAGTGCCGGTGGCGGCGTTCCAGTGCGCGTACGGCGCGCGGTAGGCGCCGCGCAGGTCGGTAACGCTGAGCAGCACGTCGCCGGGCCGCGCATCGAAACTCGTCAGCAGCCGCTGCGCGCGGCCGAGAATCGCCACCGCCAGCTGCTCCTGCGACGAGCGCGCATTGCTGTGGCCGCCGACGATCGGCACGCCGTAGGCTTTAGATGCCGCCGCCATGCCGGCCAGCACCTGCTGCTGCGCGGCGGCATCGCCGCTCCAGCTGGCGTCGACCACCGCCAGCGGTCGGCCGCCCATCGCGTAGACATCGGAGACGTTGACCATCACGCCGCACCAGCCGGCGAACCAGGGATCGCGGGCGACGAATTCGTTGATGAAGCCTTCGATCGCCAGCAGCAGAAAGCCGTCGCCGTCCGGGATCGCTGCACAGTCGTCGCCGACCGGCACCGCTGCCTGCGGATCGGCGATGCCGAGCCGGGCAACGACCTCGGCGATGTCGCGTTTGGCGGCGAGGCCGCGGCTGGCGTGCAGCGCGGGAATCAGGGCGTCGAGCATCAGGCGGCCCGCCGCTGCTGGGTGTAGAAGCCGATCTCGTCGGCGTGGCGCGGCGGATAATGATCCAGCTGCGCCTCCATCAGCACGTGCGGCCGGCCCTGCACCTCGATCGCTTGCAGGCTGCTCCAGTGCAGGCGCTCGAACAGCTTGACGTTCTGCACCTGCACCTGGGCGATGAAGCGTGTGCAGCTGCGCGCGTGGGCGGTGCAGACGGCGTGGCGGATCAGTTCGCTGCCGAGCCAGGCACTGCGCCGGTAGTCCGGGTGCACGGCCAGCCGCGAACCGGCCCACAGCGCCGGCTGTGCCGCATCGGGCTGCAGGATGCGCACGGTACCGACCACGCGCTCGCCGATGCCGGCGACGCAGGCGATCGCCGCGATCGGCAGCGCGCGGGCATCGAGCGCATCGGCGTCGTCGGCGTCGAAGATGCGCTGCTCGTCGCAGAACACCGCGCGGCGCAGCTCGGCGCAGGACTGGCGCTCCCAGTCGGCGGCTACATGCTTGATGCGGAACTCGCCGGGGATGAAAGCCTGGGGCGGGAGCATCATGCGACGTCCCTCACCCCGGCCCCTCTCCCGCAAGCGGGAGAGGGAGTTGGCGCGGCCTTCGAGCCCCTCTCCCGCTCGCGGGAGAGGGGTTGGGGTGAGGGCGCGGCATCCGTCTCATACGCCGACAGCGACGAGCACGCGCCGCACTTGCCGCAGCCGGCCTTGATGTCGCGCGAGCGCAGGCCGCCGTCGACCAGCAGGCGGCCGAGCGCTTCGAGCAGGCCGTGCATGAACGCTGGTTCCGGTGGCGCCAGATCCGCCAGCGGCGTGCCACCGATCGGCACGAAGGGCACCACGAACGGATAGACGCCGAGTTCGATCAGCGTGGCGCTGATGTCGAGGATCGCCTCGCGCGTGTCGCCGAGGCCGGCGAGGATGTAGGTGCTGACCTGGCCGCGGCCGAACACCGCGACGGCGTCGCGGAAGGCCTGCAGGTATTGCGCGATCGTCACCTCCGCCTTGCCCGGCATGATGCGCGCGCGCACCTCCGGCGTGACCGCTTCCAGATGCATGCCAAGCGTGTCGATGCCGGCCTCGCGCATCCGCGTGAACCACACCGGATCGTCCGGCGGCTCGCACTGGCCCTGGATCGGCAGGCCCGGCACCGCGGCTTTCACCGCGGCGGCGCTCTCGCAGAGGATCGCCGCACCGCGGTCGGTGAAGTTGGGCGTGCCGGTGGTCATCACCATGTGCCGGATGCCGTCGAGTTCGACCGCGGCGCGGGCGACTTCGGCGAGCTGTTCCGGCGTCTTGCGGTTGATCGTGCGGCCGGCCGCGAGCGACTCGCCGATCGCGCAGAACTGGCACGACGTGCTGCGCCGTCCGTAGCGGATGCAGGTCTGCAGAACCGTGGTCGCCAGCACATCGCTGCCGTGCAGCTGCGCGATCTGTCCGTACGGCACGCCGTCGGCCGTGCGCAGGCCGTAGAAGCGCGGGCTCTTCGGAAAGCTCAGTTGCGCGATCGGCACGCCGCGGAAGCGCAGCGCGGCGCCACGGTCGGTCTGCGCGTCGTCGATCGAGAACGGCGAGCTCGCCGCGCCCTGCGTATGCACCGGCACCATGATCGTCACGCCGTCGATCGTCACTGCCTTGTGATCGGACGGCCCGGCACCGCCGCGCCGGCTCGGCGCGCCGGTTTGCAGCTCAGCCAGCCGCAAGCCTTGCGACTGCAGCGCCGTCATCAGCTGCGGGTTGCCCGGCGGGCTGTTCTTGACGGGAAGACTCATCGGCAACACTCCTGCCGGCGCCAGGCGCGGCAACGGAAAGCTCTGGAGAGAAATGGGCGTACTGCGTCTGTCGCGCGTCGATCCGCAGCGACAGCAGCTCCGGCCGCGCGTAGTGGCCGACCGAATCCATCATCCGCTTGCGCTTGTCGATCAGCGCGAAGTCCAGCTCGGCGACCAGCATCCCCTCGCCGGCACGCAGCGGCTCGACCAGGTGCTTGCCTTCCGGCGAGATGATCGAGGTGTAGCAGCCGCCGCGCATGGCCTTCTGCATCTGCGGATCGC
>CAMLDZ010000162.1 GCA_946478985.1 uncultured Solimonas sp. | reverse complement strand
GGTGAGGGCGCTTTTGCCGTTGCTTTTGATTCCGGGGCCCCTATGGCAGCGCCGGACTCAGCGCCGCGCGCAGGGGTGAGCGGCCAGGACGGCCGCGAGAGGCTTCCGCACGACAGGGATGTCGTGTGGAAGCCGGCCCCGAGCACGGCGCTGCGGCCGGGAACCGCCGTCCACAGGACGGCGGCGCGTACATCGGGGCGTGCTTTCTTTTGCCTTCTTTTCTTTGCACGAGCAAAGAAAAGAAGGTCGCCCCACAAGGGCGAAAGACGCCCTACACCCAAAGAACCGAAACGCCTTGCAAGCCACAAGAGAGAAGCCTCACTCATCGATCAGCTCCTCCCGCCATGCCTGCAGCCGCCCGCGCAAACGCAGCAAGGCCTGCCCATGAATCTGGCACACCCGGCTCTCGCTGACCTTGAGCACCGCGCCGATCTCACGCAGGTTCAGCTCGCGCTCGTAGTACAGCGACAGCACCAGCCGCTCGCGCTCCGGCAGTTCGGTGATTGCCCGCACCAGCTCGCGCTGGAACTCGTCATGCTGCAGATGCTGCAGGGGGCCGGCGGAACCGTCCGGCGTATCGACCGTCTCGTCGCCGTCGTCGCCGCCGTCGTCCAGGCTCAGCACCTGGCAACGGGCGGCGTCGTGGACAATGCCGTGATACTCGGCAAGCGCAATGCCGAGCCGCTCGGCGATCTCGTGATCGCGGGCGTCGCGGCCCTGCTCCTGCTCGATCGCGCGGATCGCTTCGGACACCTGCCGCTCGCGGCGATGCACCGAGCGCGGCGCCCAGTCGGTCTGGCGCAGCTCGTCGAGCATCGCGCCGCGGATGCGGATGCCGGCATACGTCTCGAACGAGGCGCCGCGCTCGCCGTTGTAGTGGCGCGCCGCTTCTAGCAGGCCGATCACGCCGGCCTGGATCAGGTCGTCGACATCGACGCTCGACGGCAGCCGCGCGGCCAGATGATGGGCAATGCGCTTGACCAGATCGCTGTGTTCGCGGATCAGGCTGGCTTCGTCGGCACGCGCCGGCGGCCGCGTATGTTGCGACAGCAGCATGGCTTGTGTGCTCACGGCTGCACCTCCTGCGCACTCCCGGGGTAGCGGCCGGGCTGCGCGCCGGCCTGTGCCTGCCGCACCGTTTGCCGTCGCGGCAACCGTCGTATCAGCGCGCTCATGCGGGGACTCCGCGCGGCGCGGTGCCCACCGAGCTGACCAGGCGCTCGACGAAGAACTCCAGATTGCCGCGCGCGCCCAGCGGCAGATCCCAGCCGGCGGTGGTCTTGGCCAGTTCGCGGAAGGCCTTGGCGCTGTTCGAGGCCGGATACAGGTCGACGACGGCGCGCTGGCGGCGCACCGCGCGCTTGAGCCATTCATCGTGCGGAATGCTGCCGACCAGGCTCAGCGTGACGTCGAGGAAGCGCTCGGCGACGCGGCGCAGGTTCTCGAAGATCTCGGTCGCCTCGCGCGGCGACTGCACCTGGTTGGCCAGCACGTGAATGCGGCGGATGCCGCGCTCGCGGTTGAGCACCTTGATCAGCGCATAGGCATCGGTGAGCGACTGCGGATCGCCGGTGACGACGACGATCACCTGCTGCGAGGCCTGGCTGAAGGTGATGACGCTGTCGGCGATGCCGGCGGCGGTATCGACGATCAGCGTGTCCAGCGGCTGCTGCAGCTCCGAGAACGCGCGCACCAGGCCGATATGCTCGGCCGGCGACAATTCCGCCATGTTGCGCTTGCCGCTCGACGCCGGAATCACCATCACGCCGGCCGGCCCCTCGACCAGGGTGTCGTCGAGCGAGCACTGGCCGTCGATCACGTGCGAGAGGTTGTAGCTGGGCTGCAGGCCGAGCATGACGTCGACATTGGCCAGGCCCAGATCGCCGTCGAGCAGCATCACGCGCTTGCCGTCGAGCGCCATCGCCACCGCGAGATTGACCGACACCGAGGTCTTGCCGACGCCCCCCTTGCCGCTGGTGACCGCGATCACCTGTACCGGTTTGGGTGCGCGCAGGCGACGCAGTCCGGCCGCCTGGCTGCTGTCGTGCTGGGAAGAATTCACATCAGAGGGCTGCATGTGCGGCTCCGAACTGCAGGGCCAGAGTGGCGTCGTCGACATGGGCGGGTGCGGTACGCGCGAGCTGCATGGCGCGCAGTACCAGTTGATCGGCGCGGGCGAGCTCGATGTCCTCGGGCACGCGCTGGCCGTGGCAGGTGTAGGCGATCGGCAGCCGGTGGCGGATCGCCGCCGACAGCGCGCCGCCGATGCGCAGGGTCTCGTCAAGCTTGGTGATCACGCAGGCGGCCGGCTCGGCGACGGCATAGCGGCGCGCGATCTCGTCAAGATCGGCGGCCTGCGTGGTCGCGCTCATCACCAGCCAGGTGCGCAGCTTCTTGCCGACCACGCCGAGTTCGCGGCAGCTCAGGCCCAGGCGTTCGTCGCGCGGCGCGGTGCCGGCGGTATCGATCAGCACCAGCTTGCGGTCGCCGAGGCGGCTGAGCACCGCGCGCAGCTCCTCGCCGTTGGCGGCGGTCTGCACCGGCACGCCGAGCAGGCGGCCGTAGGTGAACAGCTGCTCCTGGGCGCCGACGCGGTAGTGATCGCAGGTGATCAGCGCCAGGTCGCGCGTGCCGTGCGTTTCCGCGTAGCGCGCCGCCAGCTTGGCGATGGTGGTGGTCTTGCCGACGCCGGTCGGGCCGACCAGCGCGTAAATGCCGCCGTCGAGGATCGGATCGTTGCCGACCGTGGCGATGCGCCGCGACAGCAGGCCCAGCGGCAGGAAGCGCGCGCGCTCGGCGTCGGTCTGCTCCGGCAGCTCGGCGGCGATCTCGCGCGCCAGCCGCGGCTCCAGGCCAAGGTTGATCATGGTCCGCAGCGCATTCATCCGTTCCGGCTGCTGGCGCATCTCGCGCCAGGCCAGGCTGGCGAGCTGCGCTTCGAGCAGCTGGCGCATGCCGCCGAGCTCGTCGCGCAGCTGCTGCAGTTCCGGCGCCGGCGGTGCCGGCAGATCCGGCAGCGCCGCGGCGGCAGGCTTGACCGGCGTCGCGCTGCGCGGTGCAGCGACGGCCGGGCTGCTTTCATCCGCTACTGATACCGCAGCATTTTCTCTGGGCGCTGCCGTGCGGCGCGCGGCTTGCTGCATCAGCGCAGCGTCGTAATCGGTGGCGGCGACCACCTCGACGCCATCGGCGACGCGATGGTTGGACAGGATCACCGCATCGGGACCCTGCTCCTCGCGCACCATGCGGATCGCTTCGCGCATGTTCTTCGCCAGGAACCGCTTGATCTTCATGTCTTGCTTCTCGCTGACAACATCAGGTTTGCTTCAAGGGTTCACGCCACCGCGCCGACCATGCGGATGCGCTTGCTGTCCGGCACCTCGTCGAACGACAGCACGTGCAGACCGGGAATGGTCTGGCGCGTGAAGCGCGCCAGCAGCGGACGCAGGTTGTTGGGCACCAGCAGCACCGCCGGCTGGCCGGCCTGCTCCTGCTTCTGCGTGCTTTCCGCCAATGACCTGTGCATGCGTTCCGCCAGTCCCGGTTCGATGGCCGCGCCACCGCTCTTGAGGCTGTCCTGCAGGACCTGTTCCAGCGGCGCGCCCAGCGTGAGCACCGGAAGCTCCGCGTTCATGCCATTGATTTCCTGAACAATCTGGCGGCCGAGCGCGATGCGCACCTGGGCCACCAGCACGACGGGATCCTGACTGCGCGTGGCGCAGTCCGCCAAAGCCTCGGCGATCACGCGCAGGTGCCGGACCGGCACTTTCTCGGCAAGCAGCTGCTGCAGCACGCGCGTGAACGAGGCCAGCGGCAGCAGCTTGGGCACCAGGTCCTCGGCCAGCTTCGGCGCCTGCCGCTGCAGCTGCGTCAGCAGCGCCTGCGCCTCGTCGTGACCGAACAGTTCGTGCGCGTGGTTCTGGATGGTCTGCGACAGATGCGTGGCGACCACCGTCGAGCAGTCGACGACGCTGTAGCCGAGCGTCTGCGCGTGCTCGCGCGCGCCGCGCTCGATCCACACCGCCTCCATGCCGAAGGCCGGATCGCGCGTGGTGATGCCGTCGAGCGTGCCGAACACGCGGCCGGGGTTGAGCGCCAGCTCGCGGTCCGGATAGACCTGCGCCTCCGCCACCGGCACGCCGTGCACCAGCAGGCGATAGGTCGACGGCTGCAGTTCGAGGTTGTCGCGGATATGCACCGGCGGGATCAGGAAGCCGATGTCCTGCGTCAACTTCTTGCGCACGCCCTTGATGCGCGCCATCAGCTCGCCGCCCTGGCGCGCATCGACCATCGGGATCAGCCGGTAGCCGACTTCCAGGCCGATGGCATCGGTGGCGCCGACGTCGTCCCACGACAGTTCGGCCGGCGCGCTCGGTGCCGCCGCTGGCGCCGGGATCTCGGTGATCTGCTTCTGCTTGCGCGCCAGCAGCCAGGCGATGCCGCCGCAGACCGCGGCGAGCAGCAGGAACATCAGGTTGGGCATGCCCGGCACCACGCCGATCAGGCCGAGCACGCCGGCCGCGATCGCCAGCACCTTGGGCTGGCCAAACAGCTGGCCGACCATCTGCTTGGACATGTCCTGGGCGCGCGACATGCGCGTCACCAGGATCGCCACGCCGGTCGACAGCAGCAGCGCCGGTACCTGCGCGACCAGGCCGTCGCCGATCGCCAGCAGCGTGTAGTTCTTCAGCGCATCGCCGAGCGCGAGGCCGTGCTGCAGGGTGCCGACCATCAGGCCGCCGATGATGTTGATGGCCAGGATCAGCATGCCGGCGATCGCATCGCCGCGGATGAACTTGGAGGCACCGTCCATCGAGCCGTAGAAGTCGGCCTCCTCGCGGACCTCGTTGCGGCGGTCGCGTGCTTCCTCGCGCGTCAGCACGCCGGCGTTGAGATCGGCGTCGATCGCCATCTGCTTGCCGGGCAGCGAGTCGAGCACGAAGCGCGCCGACACTTCCGAGACACGTTCGGCGCCCTTGGTCACCACCATGAAGTTGACGATGGTGAGGATGATGAAGACGACGAAGCCGACGGCGTAGTTGCCGCCGACGACGAAGGCGCCGAAGGCCTCGATGACGTGGCCGGCCGCATGGCTGCCTTCGTGTCCGTGCATCAGCACCACGCGCGCCGAGGCGACGTTGAGCGCGAGGCGCAGCAGGGTGACGAATAGCAGCACGGTCGGAAACGCCGAGAAGTCCATCGGTCGCATCACGTAGATGACGCCGAGCAGCACAACGATGGCGATCATGATGTTCAGCGTGAACATCAGGTCCAGCACCGCCGGTGCCAGCGGCACGATCATCATGCCGATGACCATCAGCAGCAGCAGCGGCGCGACGAGGCCTTTTTGCTGGAGGCTGCGCAGGGCTTGCAGGAACGTGGCGAGGTTCATGCGGGGGCGGCTCCGGCTGCCTTGGCTTGGGAGTTACAACTAACCTGAGTTACTTGTTTGGTATGGCTTGCCTTTCGCCCTGTGAGGCGACCTACTTTTCTTTGCTTGTGCAAAGAAAAGTAGGCAAAAGAAAGCACACCCCTGGCTTCTGCGCCGGCCCTCGCCGGAGGCTCGGGCGTTCGCCGGGGCGGATTGCCATTGAGGCAATCCGCTATTTCCCGGCTCACCCTGCGGTGCTCGCGGCGTCGGCCGTCGCTGAAACTCGCGGCTGCGCCGCTCAG
>CAMLDZ010000161.1 GCA_946478985.1 uncultured Solimonas sp. | reverse complement strand
CTTAAAATCCCTCGACTTCGCAGTCGTGCCGGTTCGAGTCCGGCCACGGGCACCACGGAGTTGTCGGAGCTGAAAACAAAAAAACCCGCGCATGCGCGGGTTTTTTGTTGGGCATCGCCGCGCGCGACTCAGCGGTCGCGGAACTGCGCCTCGACGCGCTCGTCCTGGCCCTTGACGTCGACGCAGACGGTGGCAGTGGGGCGGGCGAGCAGGCGCGGAATGCCGATCGGGTCGCCGGTCTTCTCGCAGTAGCCGTATTCCTTGCCCTCGATGCGACGCAGCGCGTCGTCGATCTTCTTGAGCAGCAGTGACTCGCGTTCGCGCAGGCGCAGGTCGAGCCAGTGCTCTTCCTCGGCGGTCGCGCGGTCGGCCGGGTCGGCGAACACCTCGCGCTCGTGCAGGCGCTCCTTGACGTCCATTTCACGCTGCAGCACTTCCTCGCGCATCTGCAACAGGCGCGTCCGGAAAAAATCCAGCTGCACCTCGTTCATGTAATCGTCTTCGGACATCTCGCGGATGTCGTCTTCGGTCAGCGGCGCGCCTGCGGCGCGCACCGCCCCCTTGGAAGGGGTGCGCACGGCCTTGGTGGCCGGACCTTTGGAGCTGTTCTTGGCACTGCCCGGTTTGGTGGCCGGCTGGGATTTTTCTTGCACGTTTACTTTTTCAACGACGGATTTGGTTCTTTTGACCGGGGCAGCGGCGGTTTTGTTGCGAGAATCCGCTGCGGGCTTGGCCGCCTTCTTGGCGGGCGTGGTGCGTGCGGCGACAGGCGCCTTGGTCGCTGATTTCTTCTTCAGCGCCGATTGCGATTGCTTATCGATTTTTGCCGAAGTTTTCTTAGCTTTCATCGTTCCATATCCGGAACAAGCACGAAACACGATCAATGCAAAGTGGGGCGTTATACACCGTGCACAAGACACGGTCAATTGGGCTTGGACAGGCTTTGCCGTGCCGCCGCGAGCCGCCGCCGTCCTCCTGCGGAGGCGTTCAGTTGCGGTCCGTGAATTGCAAATCGAGCCGTCGTGGCGGTCCGCAAGTGTTCAGGGAAGCGCAGTCAAACTGCAGCATATCGGAGGAAAAGTTCCGATCTCGGTCCCAGTAATCAAGATAAGGAGGGTGCAATGAAACGCTTCATTACCGCAGCGCTGATGGCAGGCAGCTTGATGGTGGTCGGCGGGACCGCCGCGGCGCAGAGCAGTACGCCGGCGCTCGACAAGGCGGCTGATAACACCGATGCCAGACGTGAGGCTCGCCAGGATGCGCGCGAGCGGCGCCAGGACAATCGCCAGGATGCGCGCGAAGAACGCCAGGAAATTCGTAGCGACTACCGCAACGAACTCAAGAGTGCGGATTCATCGCAGGGCGTGGCAGACGCCACCAAGGACGCCGCCAACGCCCGCAAGGGCGCCGCCAAGGAGGCTGCATCGGAGCGTCAGGATGCGCGCCAGGATGCCCGGGAGCGCCGCCAGGAGATCCGCAACAACTGATGGCCAGCCAAGGCCGTGAAAATGAACAAGCCGCCTGCGTGAGCAGGCGGCTTGTTTGCATCTGCAGGGCTGACGACGCTGTCGCGGGGCCGAAGGCGGGCGATCAGGCCGCCAGTTCGACGCGCACGCTCTCGGCGGGAGGCGGGGTGATGTCCTGGCCAAGCAGGCTGCGCGCGCGGCCGAGAAAAAGCTTTCGAAAATGCAGCAGTTCGGGATCAATGCTCAATCCGTTGGGATCGAGCGTGGACAGGCTGCGGTCCTGTCGTGCCAGCTCAAGCTGCATCAGCCGCGCCAGCTCGCGACCGCGAACCATGTACAGACGACCGCCGGGATGCGTCATCTCGACGATTTCGATCAGGTCGAACAAGCCTGCCGTCGCAGCGCAGCCTACCGGCAGTCCGGCGAATTCGGCGATGCGTGTCTGCGTATCGAACAGATCGATAGCCAGGCGCAGCAGATCGGCACGGCGGTGCGTGTCGAGTTCGCGGAGGAAGGCGTCGAGCAGCATCTGCACGCAGGCGCGATCTTCGCGCAGATCGATCGGAGCGCAGAGCGGGAAGGTCTTGGGTGCGGACAAACGAATGCCGGCGGAAGTGGCCGCCGGCTCCAGGGTCATGAGCGTCATGTGAGTGCGAAGTCTGAGCTGGGTTAGTGCCGGGCCGATGCGCCGAGCAGTTCTTCGGTGGCGTTGAGCAGGCGTTCCTGGGCAGTGACAACCTGACGGAAGAGCGGATTGGCCAGCACGCCCGGCCCCATACCGACGAGCGATTCGCGCTGCTCGATGATGCGCGCGAGGTTATCGGCAATGAGCTGTGTGCAGTGCGTGAACTGATCGACATTCATGAGTGCTTGCTCCTTGGTCGGGGGTGATGGATGGCTACGCGTCAACGCCGCAGCGGCGTTGGCTCACGTGCCGTGACAAAAAGAAAAAGGCTGACCAGCAGAAAGCCGCTGCCAAAAGTCATCAGCAGATTCGCCAGCCAGCGACGGCTAACGCCATTGTCGATTTCCAGGGGCGCCGCAACGGCGGCGCTCTCGACGGGCGCATCCGCCGCATAGCTCAGGCGTGGCAGCGGTGCGGCGCTGTCGCTCTGCAGGGAGGCTTTACGCACGCGTCCCTTGGGCATGCCGAAGGAAACGATCGTGGCGTTGTCACAAATGGCGATGCCCTTGTCACCTTGCGTGCGGACCACGCAATGAGGGCCGGCATCGGCGACCCGCTTGATCACAGCGCCCGGATGGTTCGAGGAGGCCGCGTCCATGGCCTTGTTCCAGCCAGCAGGAGCTGCCTGATGGATGGCGTGCTCATACATGGGATATGCATCGATGGCATAGAACATGGCGGAATCCTTTCCGTTGAGCGTTTCGAAAGCCGGGGGTGAGTAAGCGGGTCGCCGACGGGGCACCTTCAGAGCCGGCGACGGCCCAGAACCAGGGAGACGACGGCGAGGATCAGGCCGACCACGAACAGGATCCACGCGATTTGCTGCGACAGACCGGCGACGCCGCCTAGACCGAAAACCGCGGCGACGATGGCGATCACAAGAAAGACTGCGGCCCAATAGAACATCGCTGATCTCCTGCCCGGGTTGCGGCGGCCTTGCGGCTTGACCGGAATGCCGGGGTTTGTTGGTTTGTGCGTTAAGAGCAGCAGCGCATGTGCCAGCCGCTGTCGGTTCACAGGTGTTTAATAAAATCCTTTAAAATCAATGTAAAGTGAAGAAGGCCTTGCAGCGGTCCCAGTGGCGCCGGTAGAAATTGCCGGCAACAGTTGCCGGAGCTTCCGGCACTATTTACCGGCATATCAGGAAGCGAGATGAACGAGGGCGGCAGCGAGGCCTTGAGCGTGCTCTGGGTCGACGACGACCACGAGCTCACGCAAGGGCTTACCGACTATCTGCGTGACGAGGGCTACGCCGTCGAATGCGTGCCGGATCTGGCCGCGGCACGCGGGCGCCTGCAGACGCGGTGCTATGACCTGGCGCTGGTCGATCTGGTGCTGCCCGACGGCAGCGGCCTGTCGCTGATCCGCGATACGCCACGCGACCAGGCGCGAGAATTCGTGATCCTCACCGGACAGCGCGACGTGCGCACGGTGTTGCAGGCGCTGCGGCATCAGGTTTTCGATTACCTGCTCAAGCCGCTGGAACTCAGCGAACTGCGCAACACGCTGATGCGCGTGCGCAAGGCGCGCGACAACAGCGCGCCGGCTGCGGGCGATGCATCGGCGTCGATCTTGCTGGCCTCGCCGACCGCAGCGCGCACGGGCGGCATCGAGATGATCGGCAAGTCACTGCCGATGCAACGTGCGCAAGCCTTGCTGGAGCGTGCGGCGGCCAGCGAGATCACCGTACTGGTCCAGGGCGAGAGCGGTACCGGCAAGGAAGTCGCCGCGCAGTATCTGCACGAGCGCTCGGCACGCGCCAGAGGGCCCTTCGTCGCGCTCAACTGCGCCACGGTTTCGCCATCGCTGATCGCCAGCGAACTGTTCGGCCACGAGAAGGGCAGCTTCACCGGCGCGCACCGCAGGCACACCGGCATCTTCGAGCGCGCCGAGGGCGGCACGCTGTTTCTCGATGAGATCACCGAGATGCCGATCGACCTGCAGGCGACGCTGCTGCGCGCGCTGGAGACCGGACGCATCGTGCGCGTCGGCGGCGATCGCGAGATTCCGGTCAACGTGCGCATGGTCGCGGCCACCAATCGCGATCCATTGCGCTACGTCGAGGAAGGCCGTTTCCGGCTCGACCTGTACTACCGGCTGCAAGTGTTTCCGGTGGCGCTGCCACCGCTGCGTGAACGCGGCACCGATCTGCTGTTGCTGGCGGAGCACTTCCTTGCCCAGCACGGCAGCGTCAGCGGGACACCGCGCACCTTGTCCGGCGAAGCCATGACCCGGCTGCTCGATCACCCATGGCCCGGCAATGTGCGCGAGCTGCGCAATGTCATCGAGCGCGCCTGCCTGCTCAGCAATGGCGTGATCGCGCCCGAGCATCTGCTGCTGCCGGAGGCCGCCGCGCCGCCGCCGGCCTCATCGTCGTCGCCCGCCGTGACCCCGCTCGCGGCTGCGGCTCCGGCCACCGGCGTGCGGCTGCGGGACGCCGAGCGCGCCACCATCCTGCGCGTGCTCGAATTGCATGGCGGCAATCGCACGCGTGCCGCCGCCGAGCTTGGCATCAGCGTGCGGACGCTGTACAACAAACTCAAACGCTTTGAACTCGACGGCACGCGCTGAGCCAGCGCCGCCGCAGCCTTTCTCCGGTCTGACGATGGAACTGCACGCCGCAGCGACGATTGCCGCGACGGCTCCTGAGCACTGGCGTTTCGCGCCACTGCCGCAGGCGCCGCTTTATGAACTCGACGCCGCCGGTCTGCGCGGCATCGATACGTCGCTGCGCATCGTCCCGGAGGCTGCGCTGGGCGCAGCACTGCGCGCGGCGACGGCGGGCGACATCGTCTTGGCGCAGGCAAGCGACGGCGCCGTCTGGCGTCTGCAGCGCCTCAGCCAGGCGGCCGCGCTGTGGCGGGTGCAGGCGCTGAGCGATAGTCGGCGAGCTAGCTTCCTGGCCTTGCGCAACCTCGCGTCGGCGCGCCTGGTCGCGCAGGTGCTGCACGAGCTGCGCAATCCGATGAATGCCTTGTCGCTGCACAGCGATCTGCTCGGCCGTTTGCTGCAGCCGGGTGCGGCGGCGCCGGAGCGGGCGGCCACCAGTCTCAAGGCGATTCGCGATCGCCTCAACGACCTGGGCACTCGCCAGAACCATGCGGTACAGCTCTGGCTGGCCGCCGCCGATGCCGTCGACGAGTCGCCGATCGCGTTGACCGGGCTGGTCGACGAAATCTTGCGCCTGCTGCGTGGCCTGTTCGTGCTCAGCGAAATCCGGCTGCGCGGCGAGGCGCTCGAACTGCTCGACGCGGCGGCACCGCTGCGCAGCAGCGCGGCCCTGCGGCTGGCTGTGATCGCGCTGCTGCTGTCGGCGCACGACGGCGCTTGCCGGTCGGCCGAGGCCGCCGCCCACGAGGTGCGGGTGCGGGCACACGATGAGCGCAGCCACGTCCGGCTCGGCGTTGAAGCGCCGCTCGGGCTGCTGCTGGCACCGGACGAGGCGGCGCAACTGGCCTTGCTGCTCGGCACCGAGCGAATCGGCGTGGAGGTCGAATCGCCGCAGAGCGTGGTGCTGCGCCTGCCGCGCCGGTAGTGGTCTAGGGCCTGTTAACGC
>CAMLDZ010000160.1 GCA_946478985.1 uncultured Solimonas sp. | reverse complement strand
ACAGCGTTTCGGTCCAGCTGCGATCCTGGGGGTCGCGCGCATGGAACCGGAAGTCTTCTGCGACGATCACCGTTTTCCTCCTTCGTTGGCTGGCGGCCCTCTCGTGCGGAGGGCTCGGATCGACGTGCACGGCGCCCTTGTGGGTCCGATAGCGCTAGGAGCGAAGTCTCGCTCAGTGTGCGTCGATGATCGCGTTGACGCGCGCGCCAAGACTGTCACGAACGTGACAGGGCGGCACTCGGCGAAGGAAGCGGCAAGCGCTCAGTTGCTGCGCACGCGCGCCACGGCCTTCTTCCAGCCGTCGTGGCGCTCGTCGGCGGTGGCGGACGGCATCTGCGGCTTGAAGCGCGCGTCAGCCTGCCATCGCCGTGCGATGTCGTCGAGCGAGGAATAGACGCCGGACGACAGGCCGGCAAGGAAGGCGGCGCCCAGCGCAGTGGTCTCGACGGTCTGTGGGCGCACCACCGGCAGCTGCAGCAGGTCGGCGAGGCTTTGCGTGAGCCAGTCGTTGACGACCATGCCGCCGTCGACGCGCAGCTCGGTCGGCGCCACGGCGTCGCTGGCCATCGCGTCGAGCAGGTCGCGGGTCTGGTAGCCCACCGATTCGAGCGCGGCGCGCACCACGTGGGCGATGCCGGAATCGCGCGTCAGGCCGAAGATCGCGCCGCGCGCCTCCGGGTCCCAGTACGGCGCGCCCAGGCCGGTGAACGCGGGGACCAGATAAACGCCCTGCGTATGCTCGATCGAGCGCGCCAGCTTCTCGGTCTCGCCGGCCGAGCCGATCATCCGCACCGCGTCGCGCAGCCACTGCACGGCGGCGCCGGCGACGAAGATGCTGCCCTCTAGCGCATAGGTGGTGCGGCCGTTGAGGCGATAGGCGACGGTCGACAGCAGGCGGTTCTGCGAGCGCTTGAACTCGTCGCCGGTGTTGAGCACCAGGAAGCAGCCGGTGCCGTAGGTGGACTTGCTCATGCCCGGCCGGAAGCAGGCCTGGCCGACCGTCGCCGCCTGCTGGTCGCCGGCCATGCCGCCGATCCGGATCGGCCCGCCGAACAGTTCGGCTTCGGTACTGCCGAAGTCGGTCGCGCAGTCGAGCACCTTCGGCAGCAGTGCCGCGGGCACCTTGAAGAAGGCCAGCAACTCGTCGTCCCACTGCTGCGTGACGATGTTGAACAGCGCCGTGCGCGAGGCGTTGCTGGCATCGGTGGCGTGCACGCGGCCGCCGGTGAGCTTCCACAGCAGCCAGCTGTCGATGGTGCCGAAGGCCAGCTCGCCGTGCTCGGCGCGACCGCGTGCATCGTGCTGGTCGAGCAGCCAGGCGATCTTGGTCGCGGAGAAGTACGGATCGACCAGCAGGCCGGTGCGCGCATTGATCCAGTCGTTGCGGTCCTGGTGCTGCGCGCAGAAGGCGCTGGTGCGGCGATCCTGCCAGACGATCGCCGGCGCGATCGGCTCGCCGCTGGCGCGGTCCCAGATCACCGTGGTCTCGCGCTGGTTGGTGATGCCGAGGCTGGCGATGTCGCGCGCCTGCAGGTTGGCGGCCTTGAGCGCGCCGCGCACGCAGGCCACGGTGTCCCGCCAGATCTGCGCGGCATCGTGCTCGACCCAGCCCGGTTGCGGATACGACTGCGCCAGCTCGACCTGCGAAACACCCAGCTTGCGGCCGTCCATATCGAAGACAATGGCGCGGGTGCTGGTGGTGCCCTGATCGATCGCCAGCAAAGCCGTCATATCCGTTCTCCTGGTTGATGCCGCCGCATTGATCGCCGCGTATATCGCACTTTACACCGCGCCCCGCGCCGCATCGCACATGGTTCTGCTTCGTCCGGGTTCACTGCGCCGCCATCGCCTGCCGCTGATCGTCGCCAGCGCGCTGTTCATGGAGAATCTGGACTCCACGATCATCGCCACCGCGCTGCCGCAGATCGCTTTCGCGCTGCATGCAGATCCGCTGCAGCTGAGCCTGGCGATCACCGCCTATCTGCTGAGCCTGGCGGTATTCATCCCGCTCAGCGGCTGGCTGGCCGATCGCCACGGCGCGCGCCGCGTGTTCCGGCTGGCGATCCTCGTCTTCACGCTCGGCTCGATCGCCTGCGGTCTGTCGCAGTCTCTGCCGCAGCTGGTGCTGGCGCGCGTACTGCAAGGGCTCGGCGGCGCGATGATGGTGCCGGTCGGCCGCCTGCTGCTGCTGCGCAAGACGCCGAAGGCGCAGCTGGTGGCCGCACTGTCATGGCTGACGATCCCGGCGCTGATCGGCCCGCTGCTCGGTCCGCCGCTCGGCGGCCTGATCGTCAGCCATGGCTCGTGGCGCTGGATCTTCTTCATCAACCTGCCGATCGGCGTGCTGGGTTTCTGGCTGGTGACGCGCTACATCGACGAGATCCGCGCCGGGCAGCCGCGCGCGCTCGACCTCGGCGGCTGGCTGTTGGTCGGCGGCGGCCTGGCGCTGCTGGTGGGCGGTTTCGAGCAGCTGGGCAAGCACATCGTCTCGACCTTCACCGTCGGCGTGCTGCTGATGCTCGGAGCGGCGCTGCTGGCTGCCTACGCGCTGCACGCGCGCCGCCATCCGCAGCCGGTGCTCGATCTGAATCTGCTGCGCTACGGCAGCTTCCGCGTCGCCGTCGCCGGCGGCTCGCTGTACCGCGCCGGCATCGGCGCCTACACCTTGCTGATGCCGCTGGCCCTGCAGATCGGCCTGAATTTCAGCGCGCTGGCGTCCGGCGCCACCACCTTCGTCTCGGCACTCGGGGCGATGGCGATGAAGGCCAGCGCGCCGCGCATCGTCCGGCGCTACGGATTCCGTCGCCTGCTGACCGGCAATGCGCTGCTCAGTGCGGCGTTCCTCGCCGGCTGCGGCCTGTTCGGCGCGGCCACGCCGCAGGCGCTGATGCTGGCGGTGCTGCTGGCTTACGGCTTCTTCCGCTCGCTGCAGTTCACCTGCATCAACACGCTGGCGTTCGCCGACGTGCCGGAGCAGCGCATGAGCCAGGCCACCAGCTTCTCCAGCGCCGCGCAGCAGCTGAGCCTGAGCATCGGCGTCGGCAGCGCCGCGCAGCTGCTCAATATCAGTCTGGGTCTGCGCGGCGGCGTCGAAATGGAGCCGGCGGATTTCCGCTTCGCCTTCTTCGCGGTCGCAGCGGTGACGGCGCTGTCGGCGCTGGCGTTCCGGCGCCTGTCCGCCGACGCCGGCGCGGCGGTCAGCGGACATCGTCGTCGCGCGGTCGCGCCGCCGCAGCCGCCACCGCGCTAGACGCGGGCGCGGCCCCGCGGCGCGGGACGGCTTACAGCGTCACCAGCCGCGAGGTGCTCAGCACCGGGCCGGTCGGCAGGCCGGTCGGCGAACCGCCGGCGGGCTCCAGACTCAGGGCCAGCACGGGCTTGGCCGGCATCTGCAGATCGCCCGGGATCGGCATGCTGGCGCGGCCGCTGGCCGGCATCAGGCCGAGCGAGCGCGGCTTGCCATCGTCGCCGATGATCCACAGCTCCAGGCTCTTCTGCCCGCCGTCGACGTTGAGCTCGCCGCTGGCGATGACACGGATCTGGCCGTCGCCCGGCGATACCGAGACCAGCCAGGTGGCGGAGGATTTCGGCTCCTGCAGCATGGCCACCATCGCCGGTCGCTGCGGTGCCTTGACGACGTCGGCCGGCGGCGGTGTTTCGCCACGCTGCCGGTACAACTGCACCGCCAGCGCGACGGCGGCCAGCGAGGCGGCGATCGCCCAGCTGCGCCACAGCGTGAGGCGCGGCGCCGCGGCCGGCGGCGGCGAGGGGCGCATCGGGATGCTGTTGCCGGCGATGCGCAGCTCCAGCTCGGTCCAGACGCGATCGCGTGGCCGCACTGGACGCACGGTGCTCAGCAGCGGCGACAGCTGCGCTTCCCAGTACTGCACCTCGCTGCGCAGCCTGCTGCGCGTCCACAGCAGCCGTTCGAAGCGCTGCCGCGCACGGCCGCGCAGGGTGCCGAGCACGTACTCGGCGGCCAGGATCTTCTGCAAACGGGGCTCGTCGTATTTCATCCGTCGAGACACTCGCGCAGTTGCAGCAGGCCGCGGCGGACCCAGCTCTTGACGGTGCCCAGCGGCGACTTGAGCGCCTTGGCCAGTTCGGCGTGGGTGTAGCCTTCGTAATAGGCCAGCAGCACACTCTGGCGCTGTTCGTCGCCGAGCTTGTCCAGGCACTCGGACAGGCGGCCCAGACCCTCGGTCTCGACGGCGCGGACTTCCGGATCCGTGTCGCTGCCGGCGGCGAAGCTCAGCGGTGGCGCCTCGTCCTCGTCCGGCATCTCGATTTCCGGGCGCTTGGCGCGAAGCAGATCCAGCGCGCGGTAGCGGGCAATCGTTTGCAGCCAGGTCAGCGGCGCACCCTTCTCCGGTGCGTAGCTCTCGGCCCTTCGCCACACTCTGAGATAACAGTCTTGCAAGGCCTCTTCCGCCCAATCGCGACGCTGGAGAATACGCACCAGCACGCCATACAGATGCGCGCTGGTCGATTCATACAGTTCGCGGAAGGCGCGCTGGTCGCCTCCGGCGGTGTCAGCCAGCAGCCTTTGCAGCGATGCGGCTTCGATCATTGTGATTGTTTTCGAAGGAACCGCCGCAGTGTAGCGGATGGCCCCTGCAGATCGCGCGCCCGGCGTCGGGCACAGCTCATGCTCGTATAATCGCGTCCCTGCTGCCGGATACGCTTGAGCATTCCAAGGTGAGTTCCTTTCCCCGCACGCGGCTGCGCCGCACCCGTCAGTCCGCCTTCCTGCGCGCCATGGTGCGCGAGACTTCGCTGGCGCCCGGGCATCTGATCCAGCCGCTGTTCATCGCCGAAGGCGCGCTCAAGGGCGCGGTCGCTTCGATGCCGGGCGTGAGCCGGCTCGATCTGGACGAGCTGGTCCGTGAATGCGAGGCGCTCAAGGCGCTGGGTATCGGCAGCGTTGCGCTGTTCCCGGTGACGCCGGCCGAGCGCAAGACGCCGGGCGGCGACGAGGCGCTGAACCCGGACAGCCTGATGGTGCGTTCGATCAAGGCGATCAAGTCCAGCGTTTCCGGCATCGGCGTGATCGCCGACGTCGCCCTCGACCCGTACACCAGCCATGGCCAGGACGGCGTGCTCGACGCCTCCGGCGATGTCGACAACGACGCCAGCTCGGAGATCCTGCGTCGCCAGGCCTTGCTCTATGCGCGCGCCGGTGCCGACGTGGTCGCGCCCAGCGACATGATGGACGGCCGCGTCGGCCAGATTCGCGACGTGCTCGAGCGCGACCGCCAGAAGAACGTGTTGATCATGGCCTACGCGGCCAAGTACGCCTCGGCGTTCTACGGCCCGTTCCGCGATGCGGTCGGCTCCGGCGCCAGCCTCGGCAAGGGCGGCAAGGAGACCTACCAGATGGACCCGGCCAACACCGACGAGGCCCTGCGCGAGGTCGCCCTCGACATCGACGAGGGTGCCGACATCGTCATGGTCAAGCCGGGCATGCCGTATCTGGACATCATCCGCCGCGTCAAGGACGCCTTCGCGGTGCCGACCGCGGCCTATCAGGTCAGCGGCGAGTACGCCATGCTGCAGGCCGCCATCGACCATGGCTGGCTCGACGAGAAGAAGGCCGTTCTCGAAGCGCTGCTGTGCTTCCGCCGCGCCGGTTCCGACATGATCCTCAGCTACTTCGCCAAGCGCGCCGCGCAGTGGCTGGGCTAGGTTTCTCTTCGCTTGCGTCACGCGCCGCAGGCGCAGCGCCGTTTCCCTCAC
>CAMLDZ010000159.1 GCA_946478985.1 uncultured Solimonas sp. | reverse complement strand
CCGATGCAAATTCGAAGCGCTGCCATTCGACCGCCAGCGTCCATGCCGTCAGCGGGCGCCATTCGACGGCCGCACCGTAAACGGCGGGCAGTTCCAGCGCGCCGCCATCCGGCAACAGGCCGCGGTAATCATCGAGCTTCTGCGTCCATGCCTTGGAGCGGTACGCCAGACCCGCCGACAGCGTATCCGTCAGCTGGCCGGTCCAGCCCAGGCTGAAGCCGATGCTGAACCCGCCTTCCGTTCCGTGATTGGTCACCTGACCGGGGTGCGCGGAAACCTGGAATTGCGGATCGGTCGAACCCAGAAACTGCAGCCCTTTCACATCGAGCGTCTGATAGCCGACGATCAGGCCGGCACCGAAACTGTGCGCCGCATGCGGACGCCAGGCCAGCACCGTCGCCAGGCTGGTCGAGCCCAGCGTCAACGACGCACGCTGGGCGCCGCCGAAACGCTGATACAGGCTCTGCGGATAGTCCGGTCCCAGACCGGCTGCCAGCAGCGTCACACCCAGGCTGAGCCGATCATTGATCGGCGCCGAGATGCCGACCTGCGGAATGAAATACCAACTGCGGCCATCGGCGGGGTAGTCACCATCGGGCGCCACTGCGTTGCCCTGCACCTCGCTGTGCGGCTTGATCAGCATCGCATCCACGCCGATGTCGTAACGATGCCCCAAGCCTGCAGCCAGCGCCGGATTTGCCGACAGCGCCGTGGTTTCCTGCACGCCGACGTAAGACACGCCGCCAGCACCCATCGCCTTGATACCCGCACCATGTTCAAAAGGGCCCAGAGACCCGAACGCCACGGCAGGCGCCAGCGCAAGAATGCCCGGCAGGGCATGGCGAATCGACTGACGCATTCCCCTCATCTCAAGCTCTCTATTAACTTTATAGTCAATAGAGAGCTTACAGTGCCTGGCCGACGGCAGCAAGACAGGCGCCGCATTTCTGTCATCCGGGACGTCGATGCCGGCGCACGCCGGCGCACGCGCGACCCGTCAGCGAATCAGCGCAGACCGATCGCGCGACGCACCAGGCCGCGCTTGAGAGGACCGGCCGCGTTGACGGCCGTGATGCCCCAGCCGCGCAGCACCTCGCCCGCCGGCAGCGACGTGCCGAACGCGCGATACAGGCCATCGGTCACCGCGATCATGTCGAGTACCTCGGCGCGGCGCGCGCGCGCGTAGCGCTTGAGCACACGGGTGCCGCCGATGTCACGGCGCTGCTCGCGCGCCTCGACCAGAATCGCGATCAGGGCTTCGACGTCGGCCAGGCCCAGATTGACGCCCTGCCCGGCCAGCGGATGGACGACGTGGGCGGCATCGCCGACCAGCACTGCGCGCTCTGCCACATAGGTTTCGGCGTGCTGTACCGACAGCGGGAACTGCACGCGGCGCGTGCAGGCGGTGATCTCGCCGAGCGCATGCTGGCTGACCTCGCCCAGGGCGCGGCAGAAATCTTCGTCGTCGAGCGTCAGCAGCGCATCGGCCTGTGTCGATGACCAGACGATCGACGAGCGCCCGTCGGCCAGCGGCAGGAAGGCCAGCGGACCGGTCGGCAGGAAGCGCTGCAACGCGGTCTGCCGGTGCGGTTTTTCTGTCGCGACATGGCAGACGACCGCGGTCTGCGCGTAGACGCCGGCCTCGACCTCAATGCCGAGCTGCGCACGCAGCGCCGAATCGCGGCCTTCGGCGACGATCAGCAGCCCCGCATCGAGCGTGCCGCCGTCATCGAACTGCAGATGCACGCCGCGGTCGTCGCCCGTCAGCCCGCGCACCGCACGGCCACTGTGCGCGACGCCGGACGGCAGCGCCTGCCACAGCGCCTGCGCGAGCACGCGGTTCTCGACGATGCTGCCGAGCTGCGCCGCACGCACCTCGGCAGCATCGAAAGCCAGCGCCTGTTCGGCACTGCGCTCCCAGACGCGCATCGCCTGATACGGACTTTGGCGAATCGCACATACCGTATTCCACACATCGAGCGCGTCGAGAAAACGGATGCAGCCGGGCGCCAGCGCATAGACGCGCAGGTCGTAGTCGTCCGCACTGCCGTCAATCTGCGGCGGCGCGGCGCGCTCGATCAGTCGCACGTCGAAACCCTGGCGCGTCAGCCCCAGCGCCGCGGCAGCACCGACCAGGCCGCCGCCGACGATCGCGATCTCGCAACGGTCGCTCGCATTCATGATCACGCGCCCCGCGCCAGCTTCGGCGCGCCGCGGCCCAGGCCGAGGTTTTGCCACAGCACCGCGCTCTTGGCCGGCGGCGTCAGGTCCAGCGCCAGCAGGCCCAGGTGGCGCAGGCGGTGCAGGCCGGGAATGCGGTTGGAGAACAGGCGTACCAGATGATCGGTGAAGCCGGCAACGCGCTCGCGGTCGTCGCGCCGGCGCGACGCGTATTCGGCGAGCAGCGCGGCGGCGCCGCAGTCGCGGTCGACGTCGCCAGCCGCTTCCTCCAGCAGCTCGATCGCGGCGGCGACATCGCGCAGGCCCAGGTTGAAACCCTGCGCGGCGACCGGGTGCAGGGTCTGCGCGGCATTGCCGATGAACAGCACGCGCGGCGCGGCCAGCTCGTCGCTGAGCACGCGCGCCAGCGGATGCGCCTGCCGGCGGCCCAGCTCGCGGAACTCGCCGAGCCGCTCGCCGAACGCGGCCTCGGCCTGCGCGAGGAAGCGCTGATCGTCCCAGCCCATGCGGCTGTCGATCTGCGCGGCCGGCGTGGTCCACACCAGCGAGCAGGTGCGCGGCTCATCGGTCTTCGGCAGCAGCGCGATCGGCCCGTCCGGCGTGAAGCGCTCGTAGGCGCAGCCGCGATGCGGACGCTGCGTGCGCACGGCGGTGACGATGGCCGACTGCTCGTAATCGCGGCGCTCGGCGCCGATGCCGAGCAGCTCGCGCACGCGCGAGCCGGCACCGTCGGCGGCAATGACCAGACTGGCACGCAGCTCGCGACCGTCGGCGAGGCGCAGGCTCGCCTGAGCGCCGCTGCTGTCCAGCGCGTCCAGCCGTGCCGGGCAGAACAGCACGGTCTTGCCGAGGTCCAGCATGCGCTGCCACAGCGTCTGGCCAATCGCGCGCAGCGGCACGTTGTGGCCGAGCGCGTCGAGCCCGGCCTCGTCCGCGCTGAAGCGCGCGACTCCGAAACGGCCCTGCTCGGAGATGTGCGTCGAGGTGATCGGCGCCGCCTGCATGCGCAGCGTGTCCCAGACGCCGAGCGCGGCGAAGATGCGCCGGCTGGCGTAGTTGATGGCGATGCAGCGCTCGTCCCAATCCGGCGCGCTGGCCGGCGGCTCGGCCGCCTCGATCAGCGCGACGCTCAATCCGCTCGGCGCGAGCCCGACCGCCAGGCTGGCGCCGACCAGGCCGCCGCCGACGATCACCACATCGAAAACCGGTGCCGACACCGCTTACGCCGCCATCAGCTTTTCGATCTCGCCGATCTCTTTCGGCACGCCGCCGGTGAGCACCTGCGGACCCTGCTCGGTGACGACCACGTCGTCCTCGACGCGGATGCCGATGCCCCAGTACTTCTCCGGCACGCCCTTGGTGCCGGGCGCGATGTAGAGACCCGGCTCGACCGTCATCACCATGCCGGTGTCGAACCTGCGGTAGGCGCCGTCGAGCTTGTAGCGGCCGACGTCATGCACGTCCATGCCGAGCCAGTGGCCGGTGCCGTGCATGTAGAACTTACGGTGCTTGCCTTCGCGGATCAGGGTCTTGACGTCGCCCTTGAGCAGACCCAGCTCGACCATGCCCTCGGTGAGGATCTTGGTGGCGACCTCGTGCGGCTTGCCGACCGACTCGCCGGCCTTGAGCGTCTTGATCGCCGCCTTGTTGGCGGCCAGCACCACTTCATAGACCGCGCGCTGCGCCGCGCTGAATTTGCCGCTGACCGGATAGCTGCGTGTGATGTCGGCGGTGTAGCCCTCCAGCTCGCCGCCGGCGTCGATCAGCACCAGGTCGCCGTCCTTCAACACGTCGCGGTTCTCGACGTAATGCAGGATGCAGCCATTGGCGCCACTGCCGATGATCGAGCCGTAGCCCGGCTCCATATCGTGTTTGGCGAAGTGGTATTCGATCTCGGCGCCGAGCTGCCATTCGCGCACGCCGGCCTTCGACGCGCGCATGGCGATGCAATGCGCCTCGGCGCTGACTTCGCAGGCGCGCGCCATGATCTTGAGCTCGGCCGGCGACTTGCGCAGGCGCATCTCGTGCAGGCTGGTTTCGAGCGCGACGAAGTCGGTCGGCGCGGCGGCGCCACGGCGCGACACCTCGCGGATCTCGCGGACCACCGCGGCGATCTTCGGGTCCCAGTCCAGGTGCTCGCCCATCGAGTAATGCACGTGCTTGCGACCCGCGATCAGCTCGTGCAGCTGCTCCTCGAAATCGTCGATGCTGAACGCCTCGTCGGCTCCGTAATCGCGCACCGCGCCTTCCGGGCCGGCGCGGCGGCCGTCCCAGATCTCGCGCTCGGGGTTGCGGTCGCGGACGAACAGCACGTACTCGGACTTGTGGCCGTCGACCTTGCGGCCCGGCACCAGCACCGCCACCGCGTCCGGTTCGAGGAAGCCGGTCAGATAGCGGAAGTCGCTGTCCTGGCGGAACTTGTAATGCGTGTCGCGGGCGCGGATCACCTCGCGCGCCGACGGGATGATCGCCACGCCGTCGCGGCCGATCAGCTTCATCAGCTGCGTGCGGCGGGTGGCAGGTTCCTGCAGGGCTTTCTTGCTCATGGCAGCTCAGTGCAGATGCGTGGATTCGGCGGGGTCCAGCGTCGGCCGCGGGTGCAGCTCCATGAACAGCAGCTGCGCGCCGACGCGGACGTATTCGACCAGCTCGGCGTAGGCCGTCTCCTCGATGTTCGGGTCTTCCTCGTCGCCGACCGCGGCCTGCGTGAACTCGCTGAAGTCGCGAATGATCTCGCGCGCCTCGTCGGAAAGGTTCTTGAGGTCGAGATTGGGACGGCTGGCGAGGCCGAACAGGAAGCCCTCGCACCAGGCCACCAGCGCACGCACGCGCGGCACCAGCGCGGTGTCATCGTCCGGCAGCAACAGCGCGAACACCATCTCGCTGTCGCGCAGCGAATCGAGCGTCTCGCCGCGCAGCGCCGTCAGCGTGCGCCGCGTCTCGGCGTCGCTGGGCAGCGTGGACTCACCCGGATCGACCAGCGACATCGGCTCGATATCGTCCGGCTTGGCCACACAAAGCGCGCCGCACAGCGTGCCGTGGAACGCGGAAGCAGCATCCGCATAGCCGATGCGCGACAGCGCCTCGACCAGGGTCTCGTAAGCGATGGAATCTGACATGCGGGCATTATAGGCGTCGTACCCCGTCGCCAGATTGAGGACTTGTCTTGAGCACATTGCTGGACCTGCCCGGCATCACGCTGCCGATCATCCAGGCACCGATGGCCGGCTCGCAGAAAAGCGCGCTGGCGCTCGCCGTCGGCAGCGCCGGCGGCCTCGGCTCCCTGCCCTGCGCGATGCTCGACGGCGAGACGATACGCCGCGAGATCGCCGTCCTCCAGGCACAGCGGCGCCCGTACAACCTCAACTTCTTCTGCCACACACCGCCGGCACCCGACCGCGAGGGCGAAGCTCGCTGGCGTGCACGGCTGGCGCCGTACGCGGCCGAGCTGGGTGTCGAGGCACAGGCCGCGTCCCAGGCGCCGGCCCGCGCACCGTTCAGCGCCGAAATCGCCGACGTGGTCGAAGCCTTCCGCCCCGCCGTCGTCAGCTTCCACTTCGGCCTGCCGGAGCCGGCACTGCTGGC
>CAMLDZ010000158.1 GCA_946478985.1 uncultured Solimonas sp. | reverse complement strand
CGGCGGTGCCCGCGCCGGATCGAGCCGATAGTAATCGGCCAGCAGCGCATACAGCTCGGCGTGATGCTGGCGCATCTCAAGCGGCCGCTGCAGGAAGGCCTCCGTCACCACGCCGAAGAACTCGCCGGGGCTCTCGGCGCCATACGGGTCCAGCACCAGCGGCCGGCGATGGCGCTGCAGGCGCTCGTATTCGCGCTGCATCACCGCCGCCCAGCGCGTGTAGTCGGTCAGCCGCGGCGCGCCCTCGGTATGCGGCGCCTCGTCGTCGAGCTGATGCGCAAACTCGTGGGCGACGACGTTGACCGGGTCGCCGCTCAGCGCCGCCTGCACGTCGGTCCACGACAGCAGCACGCGGTCGCCCTGCCAGGATTCGCCGATCTGCTCGACCGGCGCGTCGTCGACCAGCCCCAGTTCGTCCGGCTCCTGGTGGTGGACGAGAAAGGCGCCCGGGTAGACCAGCACGCTGTCGATCGCCGGGAACACCTCGGCGTCGTCGCGCAGGATCAGCAGGCAGGCCAGACCGGCGATCGCCAGGCGCATCTCGTCGCTGACCGCGAGGCCGTCGCAGCCGATGAAGCGCTTGCGGCGCAGAAAGGTCTCGACCTGCGTGAAGTAGCGCTCGCGCAGCGCCTCCGGTACCGCCGACATCTGCGGAATCAGCAGCGGCAATTGCTGCCGCCAGTTGTCGGACAACGCTGCCGCGAGCCGAGGTCGTGGCCGCAGCAGCAGCCAGCCGGCGCCGATGACGAGCGCCAGCAGTGCGGCACCGGCGACCGCGCTCAGCATCGCCGGCACCGCGTGGCCGCGAGCCTCAGCTGATGACGGTCGGCGTCGGCGTGGCGTCCGCCGCCAGCGGATCGGGGCCGTAGGCATTGGGTCCGTCGCTGCCCTTCAGGCAACCGCATTCGACGAAGGCCCAGATGCCGCCGATGATCGGAATCAGGCCGATCAGGATCCACCAGCCGCTCTTGCCGCGATCGTGCCAGCGCTTGATCGAGACGATGATCGACGGGTAGATCGCCGCCAGCAGGAACAGCAGCGTGAACACGCCCAGGCCCAGGATCGCGTCCAGGATGGAGGCGACCACGAAGCCGGCAATGTAGACCAATGCGAACGCCCAATAACGCTGGCGGTTGATCCGGCCCTCGTAGTTCAGCAGGAACGGTTTGCTCAAGACTTCTGCAAAGTTCATCGCAGCCCCCCGGATGAAGACCGGCTGATGCCGGCCGGCCCAGTGTAGGCGCCGCCGCGCATCGCCGCCGTGACGGCTTACCAGAAACCCGTAGGTTTGTCCGGATCGTTTTCGTCATCCGTGGTGGGCTTCGGGGGCGACAGGCGCCGCTGGCGGTAATGCGAGACCGCGCGCAGCGTCGCAAAGGGGCCGACGATCAGGACCACGACGAGAATCAGGATGCCGATCAGCGTGCCGTTCATATCGATCTCCGGTCGTGACGTCCATCGCCAGGCTGCGAGCGCGGCGCTTTACAAGGGCTGAAGCTTGGCGAAGCTCAGCATCAGCCACTTGGTGCCGTCATTCTTGAAGCGCACCTCGACGCGCGTGCGCTCACCATCGCCGTCGAAGGCCAGCACGGTGCCGTCGCCGAACTTGTCGTGACGGACCTGCTGGCCGAGCCGCAGGCCCTGCGGTCCCGTACTGCCGCCGAGCATCGACGGCGTGATGGTCTGCCGCTGCAGCGGCGGCTCGTAGCGGCTGCCGCGGTAGTCGCCGCGGTCGCCACCGCCGCCCTCGCCGAAGCCGCGCGCGCCCTCGCGCGCATAGGCGCGCTGTGCGAACGCCGGCCGCGTCAGCTGCGCGCGCGGGCGCGTCTCGTGGATGCAGGCCTGCGGAATCTCCTTGAGGAACATCGACGGCGCGTGGATCTGCTCGACACCGTGCAGGCGCCGCGTCTCGGCGTAGCTCATGTACAGCTGGCGCCGTGCGCGCGTGATGCCGACGTAGCAGAGCCGGCGCTCCTCTTCGAGATTGCCTTCATCGGTGGAGCGCGAGCTGGGGAACAGGCCGTTCTCCATGCCGACCATGAAGACGATCGGGAATTCCAGACCCTTGGCGGCATGCAGCGTCATCAGCTGCACGCAGTCCTCGCCGAGCCCCGCCTGCTGCTCGCCGGCTTCCAGCGCCGCGTGCGTGAGGAATTCGGTCAGCGGATCGGCGCGCGGCATATCGCCTTCCTCCGGCGGCGCGGCTTCCACGCGCGGCTCGAAGCTGCGTGTCGCGCTGATCAGTTCGTCGAGGTTTTCAAGCCGCGCTTCGGCTTGTTCGCCCTTCTCTTTCTTGAAGTGCTCGCGCAGGCCGCTGCGCTCGATCACGCGCTCGGTCGCGCGCGACAGCGCCACCGCCTTGGTTTCGGCGGCCAGCGATTCGATCAGCGCGCAGAACTGCTGCAGGTTGCCGGCCGAGCGGCCCAGCGCCGCGGCGCCCTGCGTCGCCGCGCTCCACAGCGAACTGCCGGATTCCCGCGCCAGGCCACGCAGCTTCTCCACCGTTGTCGCGCCGATGCCGCGCGCCGGGGTGTTGACCGCGCGTTCGAAGCTGACATCGTCGTGGCGGTTGTGCAGCAGGCGCAGGTAGGCCAGCGCGTCCTTGATTTCCTGGCGCTCGAAGAAGCGCAGGCCGCCGTAGATGCGGTACGGCAACCGCGCGCGGATCAGCGTTTCTTCCAGCACGCGCGACTGCGCGCCGGTGCGGTAGAGGATCGCCAGGTCCGAATGGCGGCAGCGGCCGTCGAGATGCTCCTTGATGCGGTTGACGACGAATTCCGCCTCGTCGTACTCGTTGAATGCCGCGTACAGCTGGATCGGCTCGCCCTCGTTGCCGTCGGTCCACAGCTCCTTGCCGAGGCGGCCGGCGTTCTTGGCGATCAGGCCGTTGGCCGCCGACAGGATGGTGCTGGTGGAGCGGTAGTTCTGTTCCAGCCGCACCGTTTCCAGGTCGCGGAAATCGCGGCCGAGCTTGAGCATGTTGTCGACGCGGGCTCCGCGCCAGCTGTAGATCGACTGATCGTCGTCGCCGACCGCGAACAGCACGCCGCTGTCGCCGGCCAGCACCCGCAGCCAGTCGTACTGCAGCTTGTTGGTGTCCTGGAACTCGTCGACGAGGATGTGGCGGAAGCGGCGGCGGTAGTGCTGCTGGATCGCCGGATCGTCGCGCGTCAGCTCGTAGGCGCGCAGCAGCAGCTCGGAGAAATCGACCACGCCCTGGCGATCGCACTGCGCCTGGTAGGCGGTGTAGATGCGCACGAACTGGCGCTGCGTGAAATCGCTGCTTGCCGGGCCCTCGTCCTGCAGGTGCTGCGGCCGCCGCGCCTGTTCCTTCTGGTTGCTGATCCAGCCGGCGACGGTCTTGGCCGGCCACTGGTCCTCCGGCAGCTCCAGGTTCTTGATGATGCGCTTGACCAGCCGCACCTGATCGTCGGCGTCGAGGATCTGGAAGTTCTGCGGCAGCCCGGCTTCCTTCCAGTGCATGCGCAGCATGCGGTGGGCGATGCCGTGGAAAGTGCCGACCCACATCGCGCGGATCGGCACGTCCACCAGCTGCTCGATGCGCGCGCGCATCTCGGCGGCGGCCTTGTTGGTGAAAGTGACCGCGAGAATCGACATCGGCGACACGCCTTCGGCGGCGATCAGCCAGGCGACGCGATGGGTCAGGACGCGGGTCTTGCCGGAGCCGGCTCCGGCGAGCACCAGACGATGCTCCGGCGGCGCGCTGACGGCTTCGCGCTGCGCGGGATTGAGGCTGGCGATCAGCGGGGAAATATCGGGCGCTTCGTGCATCGCCGCATTTTACGCCGCCGCGCCGGCTGTCACCTTCGACGGCGCGATTCCTGACACAGTGCGCGCCAGTCATGCCCAGTGCACGCCGCGTGAGTTCACCTGCCATCTGCCGGCGCCGGATAGCCGCGCTGCTGGCGCTGGCCGCCTGTCTGTGCGGGGCGCACGGCGCGCTGGCTGCCGAACCGCCGCCGCTGGAGGCTTATGGCCGCCTGCCGGCGCTGGAGCTGCCGCGGCTGTCGCCGTCAGGGGCGCGCATCGCCTACGCCGCCGAGGGCGTGGCCGGTCGGCGGCTGGTGGTGGCGACGCGGGACGGCGAGGAACGGGCGACATCGGCGCTGGGCCCGGCCAAGCTGCGCAGTCTGGCCTGGGCGGGCGAGCACTATGTGGTCGCCGGCAGCAGCGACACGGCCGATCTGGGCCCTGCCTACGGCTTCCGCAACGAGCTGTGGAGCTATCGCGCGCTGCGCTTGCGCGATGGCGGCCTCACGTCCTTGCTCAGCGGCACGCGGATGTTCCGCGCCGCCTACGGGTTCTACGGCCTGTTCGAGCGCGAGCGACGCTGGTACGCCTACTTCGGCGCCTATCCGCGGGCCCAGCTCAAGCACGGCGCCGGAGCGCGCGACGCGGCCGAACGCGATCTGGTCGAGGTCGATCTCGATAACGGCGTGGTGCGCACCGCCGCCAGCGGCTGCGCGGCCTGCAGCGACTGGCTGCTCGGCGCGCGCGGCGAGCTGCGCGCCAGCGTCCGCTACGAGGAGCGCAGCGGCCGCTGGCAATTGCGCGCCGGCGGACAGGCTGGCCGGCTGCTGGTCAGCGCCGTCGATCCCTTGTCGTACAACCGCATCGTCGGCACCGGTCGCAGCGCCGACAGCGTGCTGGCACTGCTGGCCGACCAGGATGCGGCGATCCGCTACATGGAAATTCCGCTGTCAGGCGCCGCGCCGCGCGAGATCCTCGACCAGGTCGAAGTCAGCGAGTTCATCCATGACGCCGGCACGCAGCGCCTGGCCGGCTACCTGCGCGAGGCCGACGAGCCGCAGCTCTTCGTGTTCGATGCCGCCTTGCGGGCGCGGCTGCAGCGCCTGCGCGATCGCTTTTCCGGCGCCCTCGTCCGCTTCGAATCGTGGAGCCAGGACTGGCAACAGCTGATCGTCCGCACCGAGGCCTATGCGGATGCCGAGGGCCGGCGCGGCGACGCCGGGACTTACTGGTGGATCGACGTCGGCAGCGGCCAGGCACGACAGCTCGGCACGGCCTATCCGCAGATCGACGGCGCCCAGCTCGGGCCCTGGCGCATGGTCGACTACCGCGCCGCCGACGGCCTGCCGCTCAGCGGCGTGCTGACCGTGCCGCCCGACCGCCCCGCGCTGAATCTGCCGGTAGTGGTGCTGCCGCACGGCGGCCCGGAGGCGCGCGACTACCCGCGCTTCGACTGGTGGGCGCAGGCCTTCGCCAGCCGCGGCTACGCGGTCTGGCAGCCCAACTTCCGCGGCTCGTCCGGCTACGGCGCGGCGCTGCGCAACGCCGGCCATGGCGAATGGGGCGGCAAGATGCAGACCGATATTTCCGACGGTGTGGCCGAGCTGGCGCGGCAGGGTATCGTCGATCCGCAACGCGCCTGCATCGTCGGCGCCAGCTACGGCGGCTACGCGGCACTGGCCGGGGTCAGCCTGCAGCAGGGGCTCTATCGCTGCGCCGCCGCGGTGTCGGCCATCAGCGATCTGCAGGCGATGCTGCGTCACCAGCAGCAAAAGCTCGGCGATGCGGCGACGCGCTACCTGCTGCGCTACCTGGGCGTCGACGACGTCCGCGATCCGCGCATCGCGCAACGCTCGCCGATCGAACTCGTCGCCCGCGTGCAGGTCCCGGTGCTGCTGGTGCACGGCCGCGACGACGTGGTGGTGCCGCATGCGCAGAGCCGGCGTCTGTACGAGGCCCTGCGGCGCGCCGGCAAGCCGGCCGAGCTGGTCACGCTGGCCGGCGAGGATCACTGGCTGTCGCGCGAGCAGACGCG
>CAMLDZ010000157.1 GCA_946478985.1 uncultured Solimonas sp. | reverse complement strand
AGGCCGACGACGAAGGCTTCCGAATCGCTCAGATCGTCGCGGATGACGGCCGGCAACTCGTGCAGGCCGGCCTGCTGCGCGGCGCGCCAGCGGCGCTCGCCGGCCAGCAGCTCGTAGCCCCAGACCCGCGTGCGCAGCACGATCGGCTGCACGATGCCGGATTCGCGGATGCTCTCGGCCAGCTCGCGCAGGGCGTCGGCGTCGAAATGCCGCCGCGCCTGCTGGCTGCCCGGGCGGATCAGGTCGATCGGAATGACGCGGATTTCAGGGACGGCGGCGGTGCGGCTCATGGCGCGCATTTTACTGCGCTGCGGCATCTGGCCGGAGCAGACTGGCGCGGCGGCGTGGAATAATGCCCGACCGCAGAGGAGAGAAGCCGACAACCATGGAAGAGCATTTCCGCGCGATCATCGAGTCGCTGGGCGAGAACCCGGAGCGCGAGGGGCTGCTGCGCACGCCGCATCGCGCCGCCAAGGCGATGGAGTTCCTGACCCAGGGCTACGAGCAGGACATCAGCGAAATCGTCAACGGTGCGATCTTCGAATCCGCCAACGACGAGATGGTGATCGTCCGCAACATCGAGCTGTACTCGCTGTGCGAGCACCACATGCTGCCGTTCATCGGCAAGGCCCACGTGGCTTACCTGCCGGCCGGCAAGGTGATCGGCCTGTCGAAGATCCCGCGCATCGTCGACATGTTCGCGCGGCGCCTGCAGATCCAGGAAAACCTGACCCGGCAGATCGGCAACTGCGTGCAGGAGGTGACCGGCGCGCACGGCGTTGGCGTCGTCATCGAAGCGCAGCACTTGTGCGCGATGATGCGCGGCGTGCAGAAGCAGAATTCGTCGATGGTGACGTCGATGATGGTCGGCCGCTTCCGCGACGATCACCGCACCCGCGAAGAGTTCCTCAGCCTGGTTCGTGGCGGCTGAATCTGATTGCGTATAATCTGCCCACGGCGGAATCCGCCTCCCCGGCGGCCTTCCGTGCTATTGGGATGAGTCCCCCGGAGTCGTAAACGAATGTCTGCCCCTGCGCATGCTGCGCCTTTCGGCACCCCCGACCAGGTCGAAGTCCTGGTCTCCGTCGAAAGTGCCGTCGAACAACAAACAGCGCTGCACCTGGAGCGGCGCCGTCTGTGGTTCCCCAATGACCTGATGCCGGCCGACGCCGGCCTGGACGCCGCCGCCGACGTCGAGCTGTCGCGCATCCGTGACGCCGCGCGCGGCCTGCCCGACACGGTCCGCGTCGCCATCGCCTTGAATCTGCTGACCGAGGAAGGTCTGCCGCACTTCCACCGCCTGATCGCCACGCACCTGGGCGACAGCGCGCCCTGGAGCACCTGGAACAACATGTGGACGGCCGAGGAAGACCGCCACGGTTGCGCGCTGCGCGACTACGTGCGCGATGCCCGCCTGTTCGACATGGGCGCGCTGGAGCGCCTGCAGTACCGCTACATCGAGGCCGGCTTCCATCCGGCCTGGGAACAGGACCCGTACCGGCTGCTTGCCTATACCTCGCTGCAGGAGAAGGCCACGCAGATCTCGCACGCCAACACCGGCCGCCTGTGCGCGACGATCGAGCCGATGGCGCAGAAGGTGCTCGCGCACCTGGCCGGTGATGAATCCCGGCATTACCAGTTCTACCGCGCGGTGTTCGCCGCGATCCTCGAGCGCGATCCCAACCGCGCGCTGGTCTCGCTGCTCAAGGTCACGCTGGGTTTCGCGATGCCGGGCCACGCCATCGCCTGCTACGACGACATGAGCGAAGTCGTGCGCCGCGCCGGCATCTTCTGCGCGCGCCAGTACCAGGAGATCGTCGAGGAACTGCTGGAGTTCTGGAAGATCGGTCTGCTCACCGGCCTGTCGGCCGCCGGCCGCGAGGCCCAGGACAAGCTGATGAAGGTGCCGACGCGCCTGGCGCGGATGGCGGATTTCCAGAACGCCAAGTCGGTCCGCCGCGACTACGGCTTCGATTTCATCGGCAACCGCATCATCAATATCTGAGGCTTTGGCTCAGACGCGGACGGCGAAGCCCTCGTCGTCCGCGTTTTCGCTGGTGCCGCCTTCTCCGGTGGCGGGCTGCCACAGCAGCTGATCGACGCGTGCCAGGCGCGGACCCTGCTCCAGCCAGGCGCGGAAGGCCGCCAGCGTCGCGGCGTCGCCCCCGGCCACCCAGCCTTCGACCGCGCCGTCGTCGCGATTGCGCACCCAGCCGCGCAGGCCCAGCCGCAGCGCGGTATCGCGCGTGCTCTGCCGGAACGACACGCCTTGCACGCGACCGCGGACTTCGAAGCGATATGATGGGCTCATGCTTGCCGCACTCGCGAGAGGGAACGATGGGCATTCTAAGTCGCCGGCGTCGACCGCCCGCTGTCGCTCGTGATGAGCACGGCGCCTTGAGCTTTGCTGCCGAGCTGCCGGTCGGCCAACGCGAACCGCTGTGGCGCATCCGCCTGCAGTACGTGACCCAACCGCAAGGCGACGGCGAACGCATGGTGATGCGCGCGCATATCCAGACCAATTTCGCCAGCGCGCTGCGGCCGGCCCTGCAGGACAAGCCACGGCACGAACACGCAGCCCTGGCACACGATGGCAGGCGCAGCGGCACGTCGCTGCGCCTGCGCGAGCGCGCCGGCGGCGCTGCCCAGGAGCTGGCGCGACGCGTGCTGCAGGCACCTCTGGTGCGGCGTCTGGCCGAGCCGCTGCTGCAGCTCGATCTCAATACCTGGGTCGAAGTCCAGGCCTCGACCGCCTCGCTGCATGCCGGAAGCCACGAGCTGCTGCCGCAGGCCGAGCGCCTGGCCCGGCTCGGCATCCGCCCGCAGACAGCCGGCGCCGAACCGCTCGCCGAGACCTGGTCGGGCGATGCCGGCGACGGTTTCGCGCAGGTGTCGGTGCTGCAGATCGACAAGCGCCACCTGCCGCCCCGGCTGCGCCGGCTGCTCGGCGAGCAGCCCTTCGGGCTGGCCGCGACGATCGTCAATTCCGCCGAGCAGAAGCCCCCGCCTGAATCGTAGGGCTCAGGTCTGATCGCGGCCGATCCACTTGCCGGTCGGAGCAGGCGGCCGGTAATCGCGGATCGCGTTCAGCAGGCGCGCGGTGTCGGTCTCAACGAGCAGATGGTGGCGATGCACTGGCCGCACGAAGTCTTCGTGCGCCGCGTGATCGAGAAAGCCCAGCAGGCGGTCGTAATAGCCCTCGACATTGAGCAGCGCAACGGGCTTCTGGTGATGGCCCAGCTGCGCCCAGGTCCAGATCTCGAACAGCTCTTCGAAAGTGCCGAGCCCGCCCGGCAGAGCGACGAAGGCGTCCGCCAGCTCGGCCATCAGCGCCTTGCGTTCGTGCATCGACGCCACCACGTGCAGCGCGCTCAGGCCGGCGTGCGCCAATTCGCGATCGACCAGCGAGCGCGGCATCACGCCCGTCGCCTCGCCACCGCGAGCCAGCACGGCGTCCGCCACCGCGCCCATCAGGCCCACCGAGGCGCCGCCGTAGACCAGGCCGATGCCGGCGTCCGCCAGGGCGTGGCCGAGCGCGGTCGCCGCCCTCTTGTAGGCCGGCCGCGCGCCGGCGCTGGAACCGCAGAACACACAGATCTTCATCAGAGCCTCAGGGCAAACAGGCCGCGCGAGCGTTGCCAGACCCGGGCGGCGATCCCGCAGGTGATCACACCGCCGGCCAATACCGAAGGCACCGTGCCGAGCAGCCTGGCAGCGACACCGGACTCGAATGCGCCCAGTTCGTTCGACGAGCTGATGAAGATGCTGTTGACCGACTGCACGCGGCCGCGCAGGTGGTCCGGCGGCACCGCCTGCATGATGGTGTTGCGGATGACGACGCTGATGCTGTCGAACATGCCGGTGACGAACAGCGCCAGCAGCGATAGCCAGAGCTGCCGCGACAGCGCGAACACCACGGTGGCGGCGCCGAAGCCGAGCACCGCCAGCAGGAGGTTGCGCCAGGGCTTGTCGAGCGGCGGGTAGTGCGTCAGCGCGATCACCGTCAGCAGCGCGCCGGCTGCCGGTGCCGCACGCAGCAGGCCCAGGCCCTCGGGGCCGATGTGCAGGATGTCCTCGGCGAACACCGGCAGGATCGCCACGACGCCGCCGAACAGTACCGAGAACATGTCCAGCGAGATCGCGTATAGGATGATCGGCGTGGCCCGCACATAGGCGATGCCCTCGCCCAGGCTCTGCCAGAGCGTGCCGGCGTTCGGACTGGGAGCCACAGGCCGCGGCTGCACCTGCGAGACCAGCAGCAGCGCCACGGCGATCATCGCCGTCACCGTGAACAGGCTGCCGCTGACCCCGCCGGCGGCGTAGAGCAGGCCGGCCGTGACCGGACCGGCGATGGCGCCGGCCTGGAAGAAGGTGGTCCACCAGGTCGCGGCATTGCCGTAGATTTCGCGCGGCACCAGAAAGGCGCGCAACGAGGCGGCAGCCGGCGAGTAAAACCCGCGCGCGAAGCCGACCAGCGCCAGCAGCGCATAGGCGCTGAGCAGCCAGGTCGCGCCGGGCAACTGGGCTCGCACCGCCGGCACCGACAGCAGCGCCAGCGTCAGCGAACCGAGCAGGACCACGCTGAGTGCGGCGCGGATGATGCCGCGTTTTTCGCGACGATCGGCCAGATAGCCGCCGAACAACGCCAGGGTGATGAATGGCACCGCCACCACCAGGCCGACCAGGCCCAGCGACAGCGGATCGCGGGTGACGCGGTACAGCTCGTAGGCGACCGCGATCTCCTGGACCGTCAGGCCGGTGCCGAACAGCAGCGCACCGAACGACAGCCCGCGAAACTCGCGATAGCGCAGCGCCGCATAGGGATCGTTTCGCGGTGACGCTGCCTCAGGCGGCAACGGGCGCCGCCTCCAGGCGGGCCAGCACGCGGTGTGCGATCAGCTCGCGGGCGCGGGCGACGATCTCTTCCAGGGCCGGTGTGCGCGCGAAACGGCGGCGCGCATGCCGGTAGAGCTGGTCGAGACTCGGCAGCTCGGCGTGCACCGCCTGCAGGACATGCTCGCGGCGCTGCGTCAGGTATTCGCCCCACTGGCGGCGCCAGTCGCGGCGCCCGGCGTGTTCGCGGTTCAGCTCGGCCCAGCGCCTCTGCATGCGGCCAACGATGCGATCGGCGCAGAAGCGGTGGGCAACGGCCTGGGCGATGCGCTCCTTGATCTCCGCCGAGGTCGCGCGGCTGCCGTCGAACACGTGCGCCGGCGGCGCGCGCAACTCATGGACGATGCCGAGCTTGGCAAGGCCGCAGAGCACGTAATAAGTAATGTCGACTTCCCACCAGCGGAAACCCTGGCGCGCGGAGGCCATGTAGTAGTGGTGGTTGTTGTGCCAGCCCTCGCCGAGCGACAGCAGCGCGAACAGCCAGTTATTGCGCGAATCGTCACCGGTCAGGTAGCGCTGGCGGCCAAAGACGTGCACCAGCGAGTTGATGCAGAAGGTGGCGTGCCACAGCAGCACGGTCGACCAGACGAAGCCCACGACCAGCGCCGACCAGCCGCCGATCGCCCAGACGCCGAGGCCCAGCACCGCGCCCGGCACCCAGCTGTAGCGGTTCAGCCACACCAGCTCCGGGTAGGCGGTGAATTCCGGCACGCGGGCCAGATCACCGTGCGCCGCCTGCTTGTCGAAGATCCAGCCGACATGCGCGAACCAGAAGCCGTAGTGGCGCGGCGAATGCGAATCCAGCTCGGTATCCGAGTAGCGATGGTGGTCGCGATGCTTGGCCGCCCACCACAGCGCGCCGGATTGCAGCGAGCTCTGCGCCAGCCAGGCCAGCACGAACTGGAACACGCGGCC
>CAMLDZ010000156.1 GCA_946478985.1 uncultured Solimonas sp. | reverse complement strand
AGGCGCGCGGCCCGCACGGCGGCCGCCTGCTGCGGGACGGCGGGCTGACGCTGGAACTGGCGATCGTCGAGAACGGCGGGTCGGCGCGGCTGCGGGCCTGGGCATTGGCGGCCGGCCGGGCGCTGCCGCCCACGGCCCTGCAGCTGAGCGTGGAGCTGCAGCGCCTGGGCGGCGTCCGCGAGCGCATCGGCTTCGTGCCGCGCGAGGATCACCTCGACAGCGTGCAGGAAATCGCCGAGCCGCATTCGTTCGACATCCGCGTCGAGCTGCAGGGCAGCGGGCAGCAGGCGCAGTGGCGCTATGCCGCCTACGAGAACCGCACGACCATCGCTGCCGACACCGCGCGCGAGGCCGGTATCGAAACCGCCGTCGCCGGGCCGGCGGCGATCGCCGAGACCGTGCGGCTGTACGGCACGATTGCCCCCGATGCGACGCGCGTGCGGAGCGTGGCGGCACGCTTTCCCGGTGTCATCCGCCAGGTCGCGCGGCAGATCGGCGACCGCGTGCGCGCCGGCGAGACGCTGGCCCGCGTCGAATCCAACGACAGCCTGCAGGTCTATGCGGTCACGGCGCCGATCGCCGGGCAGATCACCGCACGCCACGCGCAGGTGGGCGAGCAGACCGACGCGGCGCTGTTCGAGATCGCCGATTTCAGCCAGGTCTGGGGCGAGTTCAGCGTCTTCGCGCGTGATCGTGCGCTGCTGCGCCCGCAGCAGCGCGTGCGCGTGCGCAACGAGGCCGGGCAGGGCGGCGAGGCGCGCATCGACTACCTGTCGCCGACCGCCGATACCACGCAGGCGCTGCAGGCGCGCGTGGTGCTCGACAACACCGCGGCAACCTGGACGCCGGGTCAGTTCGTCGAGGCGCAGGTGATCGTCAGCGAGGCCTCGGTGCCGGTGGCGGTGCCGCTGGCAGCGGTGCAGACGCTGGGTTCGATGGAAGTGGTGTTTGCGCAGGTGGGCGATATCTTCGAGGCCCGACCGCTCAGGCTCGGGCGCCGCGACGGCGAGCACGTCGAGGTGCTGCAGGGGCTCGCCGCGGGCACGCGCTACGTCGTGCGTAACAGCTATCTGCTCAAGGCCGACATCGAAAAGTCCGGCGCCAGCCACGACCACTGAGGCGCCGACATGCTCGATTCGATGATCGATTTCGCGGTGCGCCGGCGCGTGCTCGTGCTCTGTGCGGTGCTGGCGCTGGCAGCCCTGGGCGTCGTCAGCTTCCTGCGCCTGCCGATCGACGCAGTCCCGGACATCACCAATGTGCAGGTGCAGATCAATACGCTCGCGCCCGGCTACTCGCCGCTGGAGGCCGAGCAGCGCATCAGCTTCGCCGTCGAGACGGCGATGGCCGGACTGCCGAAGCTGGCGTACACGCGTTCGCTGTCGCGCTATGGGCTGTCGCAGGTCACCGTGGTCTTCACCGACGGCACCGACCTCTGGTTCGCGCGGCAGCGCGTCGCCGAGCGCCTGCAGCAGGCGCAGAACCAGCTGCCGCCGGGTCTGACGCCGCAGCTCGGTCCGGTGGCGACCGGCCTCGGCGAGATCTTCAGCTTCGTGCTCAGCCGCGAGCCCGGCGCACGCATCGACGAAGGTGCGCGGCGCGGCGAGCCCTACGACGACACCGATCTGCATGTGGTGATGGACTGGGTCGTGCGGCCGCAGCTGGCGCGCGTGCCCGGTGTCACCGAGATCAACATGATCGGCGGCCACGAGCGCCAGTATCGGGTGGCACCGCGGCCGGCGGCGCTGCTGGCGTTCCAGCTCGGTCTCGATGAACTGCTGGCGGCGCTGCAGCGCAACAATGCCAACGTCGGCGCCGCCTATATCGAGCGCAACGGCACGCAGTATCTGGTCCGCGTGCCGGGGCAGGTGGCGACGCTGGACGAGATCCGTGCGATTCGCGTCGCTACGCGCGCCGGCGTGCCGGTCACCGTTGGTGATCTGGCCGAGGTCGGTTTCGGCCAGGATCTGCGCACTGGCGCGGCGACCATGAACGGTGACGAGGTGGTGCTCGGCACCGTGTTCATGCTGGTCGGCGAGAACAGCCGCGTGGTCGCCAAGGCCGCCGCCGCCAAGCTGGCCGAGATCAACCGCAGCCTGCCGCCGGGGCTGCGCCTCGACGCCGTCTACGACCGCACGCGCCTGGTCGAGCAGACTTTGGCGACGGTGCGCAAGAACCTGTTCGAAGGCGCGCTGCTGGTGATCGCCGTGCTGTTCGCCTTGCTCGGCAATCTGCGCGCCGCGTTGGTGACGGCGATGGTGATTCCGCTGGCCATGCTGTTGACGGTCAGCGGCATGGTCGGCGCCGGCATCAGCGGCAACCTGATGAGTCTGGGCGCGCTGGACTTCGGCCTGATCGTCGACGGCGCGGTGATCATTGTCGAGCACTGCCTGCGCCGGCTGGGCGCCGCGCAGCAAGGCGGCACGCTGCCGCTGGCGCAGCGGCTGCAGATCGTCCGCGCGGCGACCCGCGAGGTGATCCGGCCGAGCCTGTTCGGCACCTTCATCATCCTTGCCGTCTACCTGCCGATCCTGTCGCTGTCCGGCGTCGAGGGAAAGATGTTCCACCCGATGGCGCTGACCGTGGCACTGGCGCTGCTCGCCGCCGCGCTGCTGAGCCTGAGCTTCGTGCCGGCGGCGGTCGCGCTGCTGCTGCGCGGCCCGCTTGCCGAACACGACAACGCCTTGATGCGACGGCTGCGCGCCGCCTACGGCGTATTGCTCGATGCGACGCTGCGCCACGGCCGGCTGGCGGTCGCCGCGGCCTTGCTGCTGGTGCTGCTGTCGGCACTGCTGGCCGCACGCATGGGCAGCGAGTTCATCCCCAGCCTCGACGAGGGCGATGTGGCACTGCACGCGATGCGCATTCCGGGCACCGGCATCGAGCAGGCCGTGCAGATGCAGCGGCTGCTGGAGGCGCGCCTGCGGCAGCAGCCGGAAGTCGCGCGCGTGTTCGGCAAGCTGGGCACCGCCGAGGTGGCCACCGATCCGATGCCGCCGAGCGTCGCCGACACCTTCGTGATGCTCAAGGACCGTCGCGACTGGCCCGACCCGCGCAAGCCCAAGGCGCAGCTGGTGCGGGAGCTTGCGGCGCGCGCCGCCGCCGTGCCCGGCAGCAACTACGAGTTCACGCAGCCCATCCAGATGCGCTTCAACGAGCTGTTGTCCGGCGTGCGCGCCGACGTCGCGATCAAGCTCTACGGCGATGATCTGGCGCAGCTGCAGGTGCTGGGTGCGCAGCTGGCCGCCATCGCCGCGCAGGTGCCGGGCGCCGCCGACGTGCGGGTGGAACCGCTCAGCGGCCTGCCGGTGCTCACCGTCACGCCGCGCCGCGAACGGCTGGTTCGCTACGGGATCGATGTCAGCGTCGTGCAGGAGGTGATCGGCACGGCGATCGGCGGCCGTATCGCCGGCGAGGTGTTCGACGGCGACCGCCGCTTTGACCTGGTGGTGCGCCTGGCCGAGCCGCTGCGCAACGATCCCGTCGTGTTGGCGACGCTGCCGGTGCCGCTGCCGGCGTCTACTTCCGGGCGCGGCTTCGTGCCGCTGGCCGAGCTCGCGGACATCGCCGTCGCGTCGGCGCCCAACCAGATCAATCGCGAGAACGGCAAGCGCCGCGTCGTGGTCAGCGCCAACGTCCGCGGCCGCGATCTCGGCAGCTTTGTCGCGGCCTTGCGCGCGCGCGTCGATGCCGAGCTGCGCCTGCCGGCCGCTTACTGGATCGACTACGGCGGCAGCTTCGAGCAGCTGCTGTCGGCGGCGCGGCGGCTGCAACTGGTGGTGCCGGCGACGCTGCTGCTGATCGTCGGCCTGCTGGTCCTGGCGCTGCGCTCGTGGCGCGACGCGCTGCTGGTGTTCAGCGGGGTACCGCTGGCGCTGACCGGCGGCGTGCTGGCGCTGGCGGCGCGCGGCATCCCCCTGTCGATCAGCGCCGGCATCGGCTTCATTGCGCTGTCAGGCATCGCCGTGCTCAATGGGCTCCTGATGATTTCCTTCATCCGCAAGCTCCAGCAGGCCGGTTTGCCCGGCGACGCGGCGATCCGGGACGGCGCCCTGGCGCGGCTGCGGCCAGTGCTGATGACGGCCCTGGTGGCGGCGCTGGGCTTCGTGCCGATGGCGCTCAACACCGGCGTCGGCAGCGAGGTGCAGCGGCCGCTGGCGACGGTGGTGGTCGGCGGCATCGTTTCGTCGACGCTCTTGACTTTGCTGGTGCTGCCGGTGTTACTGCGGCCACGGTGGTGGCGCGGTCGCGCTGCGCCACAGGTACAATCCCTGACCTGAGCCGCCGAAGGCCGATAGCGATGCCATTGAAATTGGCCCGGCAGTCCCCCGCCCGCGCAAAACCGCGACGCCGTCCGCGTCGCCCTGATCGCACGCCCATGACGCTAGCTATGCCGTCCGATGCTGCAGTGGTACTGGCCTCAGGCGATCAGCTCGAGGCGATGGAACGCACCCTGAGCCAGGCCACCACCTACGCCAGCTGGGCGCGCGCCGCGCAGGCTTTCGACGACGCTTCCGGCCGCAGCCGCTGGAAGGAGCGCCGCCGTACCAGCCTGTACGACTACACGATGATCGGCGAGCGTCTGCAGCAGTTGCGCGAACTGCGCGCCGCTGGCGATGCGCGCGGACTGATGTTCCTGATCGAGGAGGGCGTGCACGGCAACCTCGGCGGCATGGGCAAGCCGATCCTTTATCGCAAGGCGCGCTTCGGCACCAAACGCCTGATCACCGACTACGTCGACGAAGTCTCGGATGCCCTGCTGTACCTGGAAACGCTAGACGACCCCAGCCTGCGCCGCGCCGACCGGCTCGACCTGTTCCGCCGCGCCAGCCACTGCTACGGGCGCTCGGCGCTGATGATGAGCAGCGGCGGCATGCTGATGTACTTTCACTTCGGCGTCGCCAAGGCGATGTTCGAGCAGGGCGTGCTGCCCAATGTGATCTCCGGCTCCAGCGCCGGCGCGATCGTCGCCGCGGTGTTCGGCACGCATACCGACGCCGAGTTGCGCGACAATTTCTTCGCGCCGGAGAACATCTACTTCGGCGAGGCCTGGAAGCCCAATCGCCTGGAGCGCGTCACCGGGCTGCGTCGCATTTTCGGGATCGAGGCATTCGACCAGACCTTCGACCGCCTGATCCCGGACCTGACGTTCCGCGAGGCCTTCGAACTGACCGGCCGCAACATCAGCATCTCGGTCAGCCCGCGCGAACGGCACCAGAGCCCGCGCCTGCTCAATGCGCTGACCTCGCCGCACGTGCTGATCCGCTCGGCGGTGCGCGCGTCCTGTGCGGTGCCGGGCCTGTTCGAGCCGGTGCAGCTGCTGGCGCGCAATTCCTGCGGCGAGACCGTGCCGTTCCTGAAGTCGAAGTGGATAGACGGCGTGTTCGCCGCCGACCTGCCGGCCAAGCAGCTGGCGCGCCTGTACGGCACCAACCACTACATCGTCAGCTACATCAATCCGGTGCTGCTGGCGACTTTCCGCGACCACAAGATCCAGATCAGCCGCCTCAAGCCCTTCGTCGACATGATCAAGAGCAGCACGCGCAATCTGGTCAAGTCCACCGACAACTGGATCGCGCGCTACATGCCGAATTCCTCGGCCGGCGTCGCCAACAAGATCGTCCACGACCTGCTGTCGCAGGACTACGTCGGCGACATCAACATCGCGCCGCAGAAGCGCCTGTTCTCGCCGCTCAAGCTGGTGTCGCCGTACACGCACGCCGAGATCGGCGAGCTGCTGCTGGAAGGCGAGCGCCAGACCTGGCCGCGCATCGAGATGATCCGCATCTCGTCCAAGATCAGCCGCACGCTAGACGGCATCCTGCGCCGCGCCGGCGAGGTGATCGACGAGCCGCCGGTCGGTTAGGGCCTGTTAACGCTATGGCCGCCGCTGTGATGCCACCCGCTTTGCGGCCAGG
>CAMLDZ010000155.1 GCA_946478985.1 uncultured Solimonas sp. | reverse complement strand
CACTGCTGGAGAATCTGGCCGGCGTTTACGCGCCGCTGCTGGCCGGCGCCACCGTAGTCGCGCTGCCGCAGGCGGCGGTGGGTCTGCACGGCGCGGCGCAACTCGACGTGCGGCAGATGCTCGCGGCGCTGCACGAGAGCCGCGCCAGCACCGCGATCCTGGTGCCGCAGCTGCTGACCGCGCTGGTCGCGGCGCTGCAAGCGGGCCTGCCGCGCCCGCCGTCGCTGCGCTTCATCGCCGTCGGCGGCGCGCCGGTGGCGCCGCAGCTGCTGCGCCGCGCGCTGGCGCTCGGCCTGCCGGTGCACGAGGGCTACGGCCTCTCCGAATCGGCGTCCGTGGTTGCGCTGAACCGCCCGGGCGACAACCATCCGGGCAGCGTCGGCCGCCTGCTGCCGCACCTGCAGCTGCGTATCGCCGCCGACGGCGAGATCTGCGTCCGCGGCAGCGGCTTTCTCGGCTATGTCGGCGATGGCAGCCGCGACGCCGCTGACTGGCTGGCGACCGGCGATCTCGGCCGCGTGGACGCCGACGGCCGGCTCTATCTCGACGGCCGCAAGAAAAGCCTGTTCATCACCGCGTTCGGCCGCAATGTCGCGCCGGAATGGGTCGAGCGCGAGCTGACGCAGCATCCGGCGATCGCGCACGCCGCCGTGTTCGGCGAGGGCCGGCCGTGGAACGTCGCCGTGCTGGCGCCGCGCACGCTGCCCGGTGTCGACCCCAATGCCGCCGCTGCTGCAGCAGTGGCCGGCGCCAATGCCGCGCTGCCGGACTACGCGCAGATCCGCCGCTGGCTGCTCGCCGACGGCTTCAGCGCCGACGCCGGCCTGCTCACCGCCAACGGTCGCGTCCGCCGCCAGGCGGTGGCCGCGCGCTACGGCGCCGCCCTCGATTCCCTGTACCTGGAGACTTCGACGTGAATGACCACGCCGCCGGCGCGCAGCCGGATTTCTACCTGAGCCTGCAGCGGCAGACCGCCGCCGAGCGCGCGCAGCTGTACGCGGCGCCGCTGATCCGCGCCGCGATGGCCGGCCAGGTCGACCGCGACGACTACCTGGCGTTTCTCACCCAGGCCTACCACCACGTGCGCCATACGGTGCCGCTGCTGATGGCCTGCGGCGCACGCCTGGGTGGCGACTACGAATGGTTGCGCGAGGCCATCGCCCACTACATCGACGAGGAGATCGGCCATCAGGAGTGGATCCTCGACGACATCCGCGTCGCCGGCGGCGACGCGCAGGCCGTCCGGCAGGGCCGGCCCAACGCCGCCACCGAGCTGATGGTGGCTTACGCCTACGACAGCATCCAGCGCGGCAATCCGCTGGCGTTCTTCGGCATGGTCTTCGTGCTGGAGACCACCAGCACCGAGCTGGCCAGCCTGGCGGCGCAGACGCTGCAGCATTCGCTACGACTGCCGAAGCAGGCGTTCCGCTACCTGTCCTCGCATGGCGCGGTCGACGTCGAGCATGTCGACTTCTTCCGCACACTGGTCGGCCGCCTCGACCGCGACGCCGATCGCGACGCCGTGCTGCACGCGGCGCGGATGTTCTTCCACCTTTACGGTGCCGTGTTCCGCTCGATAGAACCGCGGAGCGCGGCATGAACCTGCAAGGCCGTCTGGTCCTGCTGACCGGTGCCAGCGGCGGCATCGGCCGGGCGATCGCGTGCGAACTCGCTGACCGCGGCGCGCGGCTGCTGCTGAGCGGCCGCGATCCGCACAAGCTGGCGACGCTGGTCGACGCCCTGCAGGCGCGCGGCGCCGATGCGCGGATACTGCCGGCCGACCTGCAGTACGGCGAAGATCTCGACCGCCTCGCCCGCGCGGCGCTCGAAATCGGCGTGCCGGACCTGCTCATCCACTGCGCCGGGCGGCTGGGCTTCGGCGCGCTGGAGACGATGTCGGCGCAGGCGATCACGCTGCTGTGGCAAACCAATGTGATCGCGCCCAGCCTGCTCAGCCGTGCACTGCTGCCGGCGATGCGCCAGCGCGGCAGCGGCCGCATCGTCTTCGTCGGCTCGATCTTCGGATCGCTGGGCTTTCCGCTGTACGCCAGCTACTCCGCCAGCAAGTTCGCGCTGCGCGGTCTCGCCGAAGCGCTGCGCCGCGAGCTGGACGGCAGCGGCGTCGGCATCACCTACGTCGCGCCGCGCTACACGCGCACCGACCTCAACGCCGGCGCCCCCGAGCGGCTGGCGCAGGCGCTGAAGATGGCTCAGGACGAGCCGCGGCAGGTCGCCGCGCGCATCGTCGTGGCGATCGAGCGCGAGCGCAGCGAAGTCTACTTCGGCTTCGCCGAACGCATCTTCGTCCGCATCAACGCCTGGTGGCCACGGCTCGTCGATCTGGCGCTGCGCGCGCAGACGCAGCGGATGCGCGAGCTGGCGCCGGGAGCAAGCGGCGCACTGTCCTCCCCTTCGAGAGAACCCCACTGATGAAAACCTTCACACTCAAATCGCTGCTGGCGATGCTGTGCCTGCTGAGCGCGCCGGCCTGGGCTGCCGGCCTCGACGACGATCTGGCCGGCCTGCAGCACGGCTGGGCGCAGGCCTATTACCAGACGCCGGCGGCGCAGCAGGACGCCGCCTTCAAGCCGCTGATCGCGCAGGCGGACGTGCTGCTGCAGCGGTATCCGCAGCGCGCCGAAGCGCTGGTCTGGCATGCGATCGTGCTGTCGAGCGCCGCCAAGTTCGGCGGCGGCCTCGGCGCGCTCGGCCAGGTCAAGCAGGCGCGCGCCGATCTGCTCGCCGCCGAGAAGCTCGATCCGCGCGCGCTCGACGGCTCGATCTACAGCTCGCTCGGCAGCCTCTACGCCAACGTGCCCGGCTGGCCGATCGCCTATGGCGACAAGGACAAGGCCGAGGCCTATCTGCGCAAGGCGCTGGAGATCAATCCGGACGGCATCGATCCGAACTTCTTCTATGCCGAGCTGCTGGCCACCCGCGGCGACAAGACGCAGGCGCGCCGCTACTACCAGCAGGCGCTCGCCGCGCCGGCGCGGCCGGGCCGCGACGATGCCGATGCCGGCCGCCGTCAGGAGATCCAGGCGGCGCTCGCCCGGCTCGACCGCTGAGCGGCTTGCTCCGACAGCGGCGCGGCGCAGACCTTGCGCATCGCATAGCGCCGGAACCCCACGCCTTGCCGCTGGACGAACTGTTCCTCGACCACCACATAGCCGTGACGTGCGAAGAAGGGCTGCGCGACAAGGCTGGCTTCAGTATGGAACGCAGCGGCGCCGCAGGCGCGCATGTGCGCTTCGGCATGCTGCAGCAGCAGCGAGGCGACGCCGCGGCGCGCCTGCTCCGGCGCGGTGTAGAGCAGGTCGATATGGCCGTCGCCCGTACAGGACACAAAGCCGCAGAGCCTGCCGCCAACGTCGGCAATCAGCGTGTGCAGCGGCGCCAGCCGCTGGCGCCAGGCGTCCAGGTCAGGCGGCCGCGGCGCCCAGGCGCGGCGCTGCGCCGCATCGTAATGAGCGCCGGCAAGGCCGTGGATCGACGCGGTAAACAGCTCGGCGATCGCCGGCAGATCGGCAGCGTCGGCGGGGCGGACACGTGGGGCGGCGGCAGGCGAATTCACGAGGCGTGGCTTACCAGGAACGGCCGCGCATTGTCGCAGCGGCGGCGGGCCTACCGGTAGCCGCTCATAGCAGTTTGGTGCCGGGCGGCACCGGCTTGTCCGGCACGCAGAGCGCGACGTCGCCGTTTTCATCATGGAAGCCCGTCACCAGACACTCCGACATCAGCGGGCCGATCTGCTTGCGCGGAAAATTGACGACAGCGACGACCAGACGGCCGACCAGTTCTTCAGGCGTGTACAGCGCGGTGATCTGCGCGCTGGATTTGCGGATGCCGAGCGCCTCGCCGAAATCGACGTGCAGCACGTAGGCCGGCTTGCGCGCCTGCGCGAACACCTCGGCGCTGACGACGCGGCCGACGCGCAGCTCCACCTTGGTGAAGTCTTCCCAGGAAATCTCGTTCATCGCCGTGCCTCGGGCACCGTCCGGCGTCCGGCGTCCGGCAAAGCGGTGAGGCTCAGCCCGCCGTCGCGGCGGCGGAGCCGGCATCCGTCGCCGCAGCGGCACGGCGCTTTTCCAGCCGGCGCTGCAGCTGCGGCTCGGTTTCCGGGCCGTGGCGCAGCGCTTCCAGGAACACCGCGATGTAGCTCTTGTCGATCACCGCGCCCTGCGCGTGCAGCTCGGGCTCCATGATCTTGTGCAGCTTGACCAGGTTGCAGGCCTGCACGCGCGGGTACAGGTGGTGCACGGCGTGATAGTTGATGTTGTTCCAGAAGAAGCTGTGCACGGGATTGGAGATCACCGTGCGCGTGCCGGCCAGCTTGCCTTCGTTCCACGGCGTGCCGTAATGCTCGGACAGGAAGCGCATCGAATTCAGCACCGAGAAGACGATGATCGGCATGAACCACAGCGCCAGCACTTCGCCGGTCAGCCCCTTGTTGTGCGCCCAGACCAGCAGCGCGGTGTAGCAGACGCCCTTGAGCGCCAGCTCGCCGAGCAGGATCGCCCACTGCTGGCGGTTGAAGTACTTGACCGGATAGATCGCGACGAAGAAGACGATGGTCAGCACCACGCCGGCCAGCGCATAGGCGTAGAAGCCGATGAACTCGCCGATGCCGCGCTTGCGGGTCATCGTCCACGCGTCCGGGTCCTTGTAGGTCCGGTTGTAGCGATGGTGTTCGAGGTGGTCTTCCTTGAACGAGATGAACGGCACGATCAGCATCAGCATGGCGATGATGCCGAACGCCCAGTTCTGCCAGCGCTCCGGGAACAGGGTGTTGTGGGTGGCGTCATGCATCAGCGTGACCATGCTCATCCACATGTAGCCGAGGCCGCAGTAGGCCGACCAGTCGATCCACGCCGAGTCGGCGACCCAGGCGATGTAGCCGAGCGCCACCATGATGCCGACGAACAGCGCGATCTTGCCCAGCGTATAGGCATTGTGGAACTCGGTGAGTTCGCGCAATTGCTCGCGCGTGATCTGCACCGTCGTGCACTTCGACATGGACACTTCCTCGGGATGCGTGCGCCAGCCGCGCGCGCAGGCGGAACATTAAACGATTTTCATGCCAATTTTAGCCTCGCTCGCGGCCGATCGGTAAGAAATCAGCGGTTTGGCGGCTGCAGCGACAGGCTGCAGCCGCCGTTCGCCCGCCTTCAGCGGGTGGCCGACTTCAGCTCGATGGTGTCGATCTCGAAGATCGCCGTCGTCCCGCTGACCTCGTTGCCGACCGCCAGCAGCGGCTTGCCGCTGGGGCTGTTGGCGGCGGAGATGAAGGCCAGACCCTCGGGACCGATGTCGCCGGCGCCCGGATCGTCGATCGCCTTGGTGAAGTCGCGCGTGTTCAGGTATTGCACGAAGCGAGCGTTCTGCGGGTTGCTGATGTCGTAGACCATGATGCCGCCGATGCGTTCCAGGCCGATGAACGCGAAGGTGCGGCCGGCGATCTTGCCCAGCGCGATGCCTTCCGGCTCCGGTCCCTTGTTGTCGCTGCGGTCGTCGAGATTGTTGTTGTCGTTGCTGGCGTTGAAGAAGTTGGGATTGCGCTGCGCGGTGATGCGCTCGAAGTCCGCACCGCTGTCGTAGACCTGCTGGCCGTCGTCGCCCCAGATGCTGAACGAGCGGCCGCCCAGCACCAGGATCTCCTGCAGCTCGCCCTTTGCATTGGTCCTGGCGCCGAACGGGGTGATGGTCAGGCGGCCGATGCTGGACTTCAGCGTCGCCGCGTCCGGGAAGATCGCCGGATCGAGCACGATGGCACCGGCGCTGAGGCGCTTGGTCTCCTCGCCCGGCATGAAGTCGTTGCGGTCGTCGCCTTCGTTGGCAGTGACGAAGTAAGTCTTGCCGTTGTAGGCGTAGGCGGCGATCGCGTCCGGCTGGTAGATGCCCTTGACCGGCCAGTTGCGGATGTTGATGCGCGGGCCGTTGCCGGGGCCGTCGCGGTCGCTGGCGTCGAGCTCGTTGCCGATGATCGAATGGTCCTTGAGCCCGAACGGCACGATGCGCTCGATCAGCGGCGCCGACAGGTCGGCGATGCTGATCA
>CAMLDZ010000154.1 GCA_946478985.1 uncultured Solimonas sp. | reverse complement strand
CTGTCCTCGCCAGACAGCAGTTCGAGCAGGCTGAAAAGCTGATCTTCCGTCATCAGGAATTCGCAGTGCAGCGGCGCAGGCGTACCGGAATGGACTTGGAGGTCGGCGTCCGTGCACGGTCGGCATACGAATCCAGTGGCACTAGCGGATTGGTCTCCGGGTAGTAGGCGCCGATGCAGCCAGCCGGGATGTCATATTCCACCAGCTTGAATCCGGGCACCACGCGCTCGCCGTCGTGCCAGACCGAGATGATGTCGACCTGCTCGCCGGCACTTAGCTGCAGGCGCGCCAGGTCGGCTGCGCTGATGAAGCAGACCCGCCGCTCGCCGTGAATACCGCGATAGCGGTCATGCAGGCCATAGATGGTGGTGTTGTACTGATCGTGACTGCGCATCGTCATCAAGGTCAGCAGCGTCTGGTCTGCCGGTACCGGCGCCGGAGGAAGCGCATGCGCGAAGAACACCGCCTTGCCCGCGGCATTGACCCAGCGGCGCTCGCGGGCCGAGTTGCCGAGATAGAAGCCGCCTGCGGCTGCGACACGCTGGTTGAAGTTCTCGAAGCCGGGAATGACGTCGGCGATCTTGTCGCGGATGCGGTCGTAGTCGGCGACCAGCCACGCCCATGGCGTCTTGCTGCGCGGACCGAGCGTCGCCGATGCCATACCGGCGACGATCGCCGGTTCCGACAGCAAGTGCTCCGACGCGGGCGCATTCATGCCCATCGAGATGTGCACCATGCTCATCGAGTCTTCGACGGAGACGCCCTGCGCACCGCCCTCCTGCAGATCGACTTCGGTGCGGCCCAGGCACGGCAGGATCAATGCCTCGACGCCATGTACCAGATGCGAGCGATTGAGCTTGGTCGAGACGTTGACGCTCAGGGCGCAGCGGCGCAGCGCCTGCGCGGTACGCAGAGTGTCGGGTGTCGCGGCTGCAAAGTTGCCGCCCATGCCGATGAACACTTTGACCTCGCCGCGCAGCATCGCTTCGATACTGCCGACGACATCGTGCCCATGCGCACGTGGCGGGCTGAAATCGAATGCCTGCGCCAGCCGATCGAGAAACGCCTCGGTCGGCTTCTCGTAGATACCCATCGTACGATCACCCTGTACGTTGGAGTGGCCCCGCACGGGACAGGCGCCAGCACCCGGCCGGCCGATATTGCCGCGCAGCAGCAGCACGTTGACCAGCATCTGGATCGTCGCGACTGAATGCTTGTGCTGGGTGATGCCCATGCCCCAGCAAAAGATCGTCGCGCCAGCGCGACGATAGACTTCGGCCGCCTCCTCAATCTGTGCGCGCGTCAGTCCCGAACCTGCTTCGATCTCGGCCCATGACGTATTCAGGATCTGCGTGCGGAACGACGCGAAATCACGGGTGTGCTCGGTGATGAACGCCGTGTCGAGCGCATCGGCCTCGATCACGCAGCGCGCGATGCCAGCCAGAACCGCCAGATCGCCGCCGAGGCGTGGCTGGTAGTAGTGCGAGGAGATTCGCGTCGAGGCGCCGGTCGACATCTCGACCGGGCTCTGCGGATGCGCGAAGCGCTCCAGACCCCGCTCGCGAACCGGGTTGAGGCTGACGATCCTGCAGCCCCGCTTAGACGCCGCACGCAACTCTCCCAGCATCCGTGGATGATTGGTGCCCGGATTCTGTCCGAAAATGAAGATCGCATCGGCATGCTGAAAATCTTCCAGCAACACGGTGCCTTTGCCGATGCCGATCTGCTCGCCCAGCGCAACGCCGGACGGCTCGTGACACATGTTCGAACAATCCGGCAGGTTGTTGGTGCCGAACTCGCGGACAAAAAGCTGATACAGGAATGCCGCTTCGTTCGAGGTGCGGCCGGAGGTATAGAAGGCCGCTTCGTCCGCATGCGCCAGCGCATTGAGATGCTGGGCGATCAGTGCAAATGCCTGTGGCCAGGCGATGGGTACGTAGCGATCGCTACCCGCGTCGTAGCGCATCGGCTCGGTCAGACGCCCCCGCGCTTCGAGCCAGTGATCATCCTGTGTCAGCAACTCGCTGACCGTATGCGCCGCGAAGAATTCACGCGTCACGCGTCGCGCGGTGGCTTCGGCAGCCACGGCCTTGACGCCGTTCTCGCAGAATTCGAAGGTCGAGTGGTGGTTCGCATCCGGCCACGCGCACCCCGGGCAGTCGAACCCGTCCGGCTGATTGGCCTTGAGCATCGTCAGCGAGCCGAGGCTGACGATGCCCTGCTCGCGGACGTGGTGCAGCGAGCTGGCCAGCGCAGGCCAGCCGCCGGCGGGACCGGAATACGGAGGCTCCTTGGCCTTGGACATCATCAGCTCCTTAGCAGTCGACGGCCGGCCCATGCAGCGCCCGGACCGGGATCGCAGTGTCGATCAATTCGACCGCTTCGCAAAGCGCACCCGTTGCCTCAGGTCCCCGCGAGACGGGCGATCACCGCCGCCGCCATGCGGGTATGTCCTTCGCCCGTCGGATGCAGACCGTCATCGCCGATCAGCGTGGCGTTGCCATCGAGCACTGTGCGCAAATCCAGAGCCTGAGGATCGAGACGAAGGACCAGGGCGCTGACGGCAGCAAGATCGGCGGCGTTCCAGAACGTTGCCATCGATGCCCAGAACGGGCTCGCCGCGGCACGTCCGGCGTCAAGGCTTGCCGGCGCCAGCGACAGCCATCGCGCACCGCTGAAGCTGGCCCTGAGCAAGCGCAGGTTGCGCTCGGTTTCGGCAATCGAAAGCTGAGTCGGTGTCTCCGGGCTGCCGAAGCGGCGCGCATCGTTGCCGCCGCCGAGAAACAGCACATGGGCCGGCTTTAGCGCGGCGAAGAACGGCGCCCTGGCGACGATCTGCGGGGTGGCATCGCCTGACACGCCAGCATTGACGAACTGCACCGTCGATTCGGGGAAGCGCAAGCGGTAGGCCTGCGCGAGCACCTCGAACCAGGACAGGCGATCGGCCGTCAGGCTGTCGCCGAGACCGAGCACGACCTGCCCGTCCGCAAACGGCAGCGCCGCCAGTTGTGCGGCGATCCGGCTGTCGGCGAGCAACACCTCGGCGCTGCGACTGACCTCGCCACTCAGTTGCGCACGGATCTTCTGGAAGCCGTCGGGGGCCACGCCGAAGAAGGCTGCGCTGAGCTGATCGTTGACGGTCGGCAACGGTGGCAGGATCTTCTCCAGTTGCAGAAGGCGGACAAAGAAGTGGAGTTGTTCTTCAGGCACACGGCACCTCGTGACGAAAAGTATGAAACGCTGATCAGGCCGCGTCGCGCCGGGTATCGGCAAGCAGGCCGCGCGATCTGGCCATGGTCAGCGCGGTATCCTCGATCATGTCTTCCTGGCCGCCGATCATCTTCTTGCGGCCCAGTTCGACGAGGATGTCGCGCGCAGGCACCCCGTACTTCTTCGACAGACGCTCTGCATGCAGCAGGAAGGTCGAATAGACGCCGGCGAAACCCAGCGTCAGCGACGAGCGATCGACGCGGACGATGTGGTCCATCATCGGGAAAATGACGTCCTGCGTCAGATCCATCAGCTTGAACAGATCGCAGCCGGTCTCGATACCCATGCGCTCGCAGACCGCAACGAACACTTCGAGCGGCGTGTTGCCGGCACCGGCACCGAAGCCGCCCACCGAAGCGTCGATGCGCGTGGCGCCTTCTTCGATGGCGGCGATCGAGTTGCTGATCCCCAGGCCCATGTTGTGGTGTCCGTGAAAGCCGATTTCTGTGTCCGGCTTGAGCACATCGCGCAGCGCGCGCACGCGATCACGCACGTCGGACGGCAGCATGTAGCCGGCCGAATCGGTGATGTAGACCGTCTGTGCTCCGTACGACTCCATCATCCGCCCCTGCTCCGCCAGACTTTTGGCATCGTTGAGGTGGGCCATCATCAGAAAGCCGGAAGTGTCCATGCCGAGCTTGCGCGCATAGGCGATGTGCTGGGGACTGGTGTCGGCTTCGGTGCAGTGCGTGGCCACATGCACGCTGCGTACGCCGTGGTCGTAAGCGCTCTGCAGTTCCTTCATGGTGCCCAGTCCGGGGATCAGCAGGCAGCTGATCCGGGCCTGCTTCATCTTCGGACAGACCGCGCTCCAGTACTCCTCGTTGCTGCTCAGCGCAAAGCCATGCTGCAGCGAATTACCTCCGAGGCCGGCGCCATGCGTGACCTGGATCAGCGGCACGCCGGTATCGTCGAGCGCGGTGGCGACCTGCACCATCTGCTCGACGGAAATCTGCTCACGCTTGGCGTGCATGCCATCGCGCAGGCTCATGTCATGAAGGATGATCTTGCGGCCTTTGATGTCGATCGTGCTCATCACGCGGCCTCCTGAACACTCTTGAGTTGATAGCGGCCGGCGACGATCTCGTGGGCGAACATCTCTGCCGTACGCGCCGCTGCGGCGGTCATGATGTCGAGATTGCCGGCGTACTCCGGCAGGTAATCGCCAAGCCCCTTGACCTCCATGAAGGTCGCCACCTTGTTACCGTCGAACACCGGGCCATTGACCAGCCGATAGCCGGGCACATACTTCTGCACCTCGGTCACCATCTGCAGAACAGACTCGCGGATGCGCGGCTGATCCGGCTCATCCTCGGTCAGGCAATAGATGGTGTTGCGCATGATCAGCGGCGGATCGGCCGGGTTGACCACGACCAGCGCCTTGCCGCGCTTCGAACCACCGACCTTGCAGACCGCATTCGAGGTCGTGTAAGTGAATTCGTCGAGATTGGCACGCGTGCCCGGCCCGATCGACTTGGACGCCACCGTCGCGATGATCTCCGCGTAGTCGACCGGCTGCACGCGCGATACCGCATGCACCATCGGGATGGTCGCCTGCCCGGCGCAGGAGATCATGTTGACGTTCATCGCCTGCGCCGCCGCGTGCTGCTGCAGGTTGACCGGCGGCACGCACAGGCCGCCGATGGCGGCCGGCGTGAGGTCGATCATCAGCACGCCGAGCGCGTTGAGCTTGCGGCTGTTCTCGGCGTGGACGTAGGCGCTGGTCGCGTCGAAGGCGATCTGCACTTCGTCGGTCCGCACATGTGACAGCAGACCGTCGACGCCCTGGTCGGTGGTCTTGAGTCCCATCTCGCGGGCGCGCACCAGACCCTCGGACTTCGGGTCGATGCCGACCATCCACACCGGTTCCAGGGCCGGGCTGCGCTTGAGCTTGTAGATCAGATCGGTGCCAATGTTGCCGGGACCGATGATGGCGCATTTGATCTTGCGGCTCATGAGGCTACCCCTTCGGCGAGTTTGGCGGCGCTCTTGGTGAGCCGCTCCCGCTCGGCCTGGGTGACGCCGCCGACCGCGAAGTCGTACGGCCCCAGCTGATGAATCAGGATCCGCACGGCTTCGCGCTTGACGCCCAGTGTTTCCACCACCACGTCGGTGACCTTCTCTGCCAGACGCTGCTTCTGCTCATCACTGCGCCCTTCGAGCAAGTTGAACTGGATGATCGGCATGGATGACTCCACTACAGGAATGATGGGATCTGCGGGCCGTTCAGCCCGTCAGGTCCTTGCCAAAGATGTTGCGGGCGATGACCCACTTCTGGATCTCGTTGGCGCCTTCATAGATCTCGGCGATCTTGCAATCGCGGTAGACCTCCTCGACGTGGTAATGCGAGCCGTCGTGACTCAACTCCTGAGTGAAACCGTAGCCGCCGAAGATCTGCACACCGTCGCGGGCGAACTCGCCGGCCAGGTTGGTGGCATACCACTTCGCCATCGCCGCTTCCGGCTCAGGGAAATTAACGCCGGAATCCATGCGCAGGGCGGCCTTGAGATAGAGGTTGCGTGCGTTCTCGATCTCGGTCGCACGTTCGGCGATGCGGAACTGCCAGTGCTGGAATTGCGCCATGGCCTTGCCGAAGGCGCGGCGCGTCTTAAGACGATCGACCGAGTGATCGAATACGGCTTGCGACATGCCGACGCCGGTGGCCGCGATGCCGATACGGCCATACGTCAGCACCTGCAGGGCGATCTTCAAACCTTCGCCACGCTTGCCGATGACGTTGCCGAGCGGCATGCGGACCTTGTCGAAGCGGATATCGGCGGTCAGCTGGCCGTGATTGCCGAGCTTGCGGTCCGGCTTGCCGAC
>CAMLDZ010000153.1 GCA_946478985.1 uncultured Solimonas sp. | reverse complement strand
GCACCAGCGCCAGCACGCGGCCGTCGGTGAAGCCCAGCGTCTTGAGCACCGCCAGCTCGGGAATGCGCTCGCGCACCGACTGCATCATCGTGTTGCCGGTCAGGAACAGCAGTGTGAAGAACACCGCGCCGAGGATGCTGTTGACGATGAAATTGATGTCGCCGAACTGCTTGAGGAAGGATTGCGCGAACTCCTTCTCGCTCTGCGTCTTGGTCTCGTCCGCCGAGTTGGCGAAGCGTGCGTCGATGGCGCCGGCGATCTGCGCCGACTGGTTCGGATCGCGCAGCTTGATCACCCACCAGCCGATGCGGTTGCGTGCCAGCGTGCGGGCCTCGTCGAAATACTGGAAATTGAACAGCGCGCCATTGGTCTGCTGCGGATCGCTCGGCACGTCATAGGTGCCGACGATCTCGAAGCTCCAGCTGGAGCTGCCGTCCTGCTGGGTCCAGATCGTCGAGCTCAGCGGGATCCGCTGACCGAGCTTCCACTGGTATTTCTGCAGCAGCTGCTGGCCGACGATGATGCCGTCGCGGGTGCGCTGCAGCGCCGCGACCTGCGCGGGCGCGATCTGCAGCTCCGGCACCACGCGCAAATGCCGCGCGATGTCGACCGGCGAAGCGAATACCTGCTGCTTCGGCTCCTGGTAGTACGAGCCGAACCAGCTTGAATACGACACCGCTTCGATGCCGGGCACCGATTCGATCTGCGCCAGTTGCGCCAGCGGCAGCGCCTCGGTCAGCGAGATGCTGCTGGTGGTGATCAGGCGGCTGACATTGGCGCGGTCGATACTCTGCGCGAACGCGGCGTTGACGCCCTGCAGCATGCCGAACAGCAGGAAGGCGATTACCACCGAGGCCAGCGTGAACAGCGTCCGCGCCTTCTTGCGCCACAGCGTCGCCCACAGCAGGGGGAAGTATTTCATCCGCCGCCTTCAGTGCGTGGGCTCGCTGACCAGCGTGCCCTTGTCCATGTGCAGCTGCTTGCCCGCGTATTCCGCCGCCTTCGGGTCGTGCGTGACCATGACGAGGGTCTTGCCATGCTCGCGGTTCAGGGTCTGCAGCAGGCCGAGGATGTCATCGGCGGTCTTGCGGTCGAGATCGCCGGTCGGCTCGTCGCAGATCAGCAGCGTGGGGTCGGCGACCAGCGCGCGGGCGATCGCGACGCGCTGCTGCTGGCCGCCGGACAGCTCGCTGGGCTTGTGCCGCGCGCGGTCGGCCAGACCGACGATCTGCAGCGCGATCGCCGCGTGGCGACGGCGCTGTGCGGCCGACAGCTTCGTCAACAGTAGCGGCAGCTCGACATTGGCCTGTGCGGTGAGCATCGGCATCAGGTTGTAGAACTGGAAGATGAAGCCGACGTGGCGCGCACGCCAGCGCGCCAGCTGCGCGGCGGGCAGTCGGTCGATGCGCTGGCCGGCGACGTGGATCTCGCCCTCGCTGGGCTGGTCGAGACCGCCGATCAGGTTCAGCAGCGTGGTCTTGCCGGAGCCGGACGGCCCCATCAGCGCGACGAAGTCGCCGCCGGCGATGTCGAGATCCAGGCGGCTCAGCACTTCGATCGATTCCTTGCCACGCTGGTAGCGCTTGGCGACCTTGCGCAGCGAGACGAGGCTGCTCATCGGCGTCTCCGCGGGTTTCAGGGTTGCTGTATGCGCACCGGCACACCGTCGGCGAGCCGCGCCAGGTCGCCGATGGCGACGCGCTCGCCGGCGGCGACACCGGACAGCAGAGTGAGCTGTTCGCCGTCGCGCGTGCCGATGCGGACGCTGCGACGCGCGACGCGTTCGCCCTCGATCACATAGACGATGCCGCTGTCGGCACCGGCCTCGGCCTGAACCGCTGCGCTGGGCAGGCCGAGGGCCGGTGTGGCGCTGCCGGTCGCGGTGGCCGGCTCGCTGAGAAACGACACGCGCACGCCCATGTCCGGCAGGATCTTCGAGTCCTTCTGCTTGAAGCCGACGCGGACCTTGACGGTGGCCTTGCTGCGGTCGGCGGTGGGAATCACCGCGATCACTTCGGCGGGAATCTGCCAGTCCGGATAGGCGTTGAGCCGCGCGCTGGCCGGCTGGCCGGATCGCACGCGGTTGATGAAGTTCTCGTTGACGTCGACCTCGATCTCCAGCGAATCCATATCCACCAGCGTGCCGATGCCGGTGCGCGTGAAGCCGCCGCCGGCGGATATCGGCGAGACGATCTCGCCGGGCTGCGCCGCCTTCTGGGTGATGACGCCGGCGAACGGCGCGCGCACCGTCGTGTCGTCGGCAGCCCGCTGCGCGCCGAGCAGGCCGGCGCGCGCCACCGCCAGCGTCTGTTCGGCGACGCGCAGCGCGTACTGCTGCGCATCGAAGCTGGCCTTGCTGTTGTCCAGCGCCTCGCGGCTGACGATATTGGCCTCGGCCTGGGCGACCACGCGCTCGTGGATGGGCCTGATGTTGGCGGCCGCGGCCCTGGCGGCGGCCAGGCTCGCCTCGGCCTGCGCGACGCGTGCCCGCGCCTCCTGCAGCGCTGCCTGCGCATTGGAGTCGTCGAGCCTGGCGATCACCTCGCCGGCCTCGACGCGCTGGCCCTCCTCGATGTACAGCTCCTGCAGCTTGCCGGTGACCTTGGCCGATACCGTGGCGCGGCGGCGCGCCACGACATAGCCGGAGGCATCCAGCAGCGAGGCGGCCTGCGGGCCGCCCGGCGCCACGCTGACCACGGCCACGCTGACCGGCACGCGGGTGTCGCGCATCATCCAGATGATGGCGGCGGCGGCCAGCAGCACCAGCAGCGCGGCGAGCAGCCAGCGCCAGCCGCGGCGCGGCGGTTCTTCATCGTCACCGCGATCGATTTTCAACTGGCCGAGCAGCGTGTGGGTATCGTTCATGCCGAAGCGTTCATTCGCGCGCGAAAGCGCTGATCGTACCGGCGCGACGCGGGGGGCGTCACGCGGCGCGGCACGATGCTTGCCGCGTTTGCTGGGTCATACCGGCAAGCCGACCGCCAGCCTCCACCTTGCGCACAAGGAGTGTGCCGATGAGTCCCGCCCTACGCCTGCTGGTGCTGTGGTTGCTGATGCTGCTGTGCATGATGTTGCACTTCAATTACCACGTCAGCGATCTGTTCTACGGCATCGATATCGTCAGCAAGACCGCCGATGGCACGCGGCCGTATTCGCTGATCGTGCTGCGCACGCTGTTCAACTTCCTGCCGATGCTGTTCATCGTGCTGCTGATGTACACCAGCGGTGCCTGGCTGCGCTGGACGATGCTGGTGCTCAGCGCGCTGTACGCGCTCGCGCATCTGTCGCATCTGTTCGGCACGCTGCGCAGCGAGGCGCCGGACCCCAGCCAGTTGCTGCTGCTGGCGCTGACCCTGGCGCTGGCGCTGCTGCAGACGTTCACGGCCTGGCGCTGGACGCGCGAGCCGTCCGCCGTCGGCTGAAAACGGCCCGGTGCCGGCAGTGCCGGCCCCGGGCTGTCGCGGCTGCTTGTGCTTACCAGCGCGTCGGCTTGGGATTGCGCTCGTCGAAGTCGCGCTGATGCCAGTACGGATAGATCGGCGTGCGCTGGCTGGCGGCGTCGAGCCGGGCGATCTGCTCGGCGCTCAGCGACCAGCCGACCGCGCCGAGGTTTTCCTTGAGCTGCGCCTCGTTGCGGGCGCCGATCACCAGGTTGCAGACGCCGGGCCGCTGCAGCAGCCAGTTCAGCGCGATCTGGGTGATGGTCTTGCCGGTTTCCTGCGCGAGCGCGTCGAGCGCATCGACGACGGTATAGAGCAGTTCGTCGTCGACCGGCGGACCACCGGCGGCGCCGCCATGGGCGATGCGGCCGCTGCTGTTCTGGCCGCGGCGGATCTTGCCGGTCAGGCGGCCCCAGCCGAGCGGACTCCAGACCATCGTGCCCAGGCCCTGGTCGAGCGCCAGCGGCAGCAGCTCCCACTCGTACTCGCGGCCGATCAGCGAGTAGTAGCCCTGGTAGCTGACATAGCGGGCGAGACCGTAGCGCTCCGAGGTCGCCAGCGCCTTCATCACGTGCCAGCCGGAAAAGTTGGAGCAGCCGATGTAGCGGACCTTGCCGTCCTGGATCAGGCGGTCGAGCGCGCCCAGCACTTCCTCCGGCGGCGTCAGCGCGTCGTAGCCGTGCATGAAGTAGAGGTCGATGTAGTCGGTGCCGAGCCGGCGCAGGCTGGCCTCGGCGGCGCGGATCAGATGATGACGCGACGAGCCCTTGTCATTGGGGCCGGGGCCGGTGGTGAACGTGGCCTTGGTCGAGATCAGCAGCTGCTCGCGGCGGCCCTTGATGGCCTGGCCGAGGATCTCCTCGGAGACGCCCGCGGAGTAGACGTTGGCGGTGTCGAAGAAGTTGAGTCCGGCATCGAGGCTGATGTCGATCAGCCGCGAGGCATCGACGACATCGGACGTGCCCCACTTGCTGAACATCGCACCGACGCCGCCGAAGGTGCCGGTGCCGAGGCTGAGGACGGGGACCTTGAGGCCGGAGCGGCCGAGCTGGCGGTATTCCATTGAGAATGCTCTGTGGGACGAGATGGAGATGGTATGCAAACTGCGGCGAGGGCCGTTGGTCGCGCGACGGGTGTCGATCGGCGGCGCCAGCGGTTAGGATGTGTTGCAGTACAGCATAAGGCCCAGGCCGGCGTCGTCCGGCATGGTGCAAACCCGGCAACCACGCACAAGAAACAGGCATGACTGACGCGTTTCCGTTACGGCGTTCGGTGTCGGCGCTCGCCGATGGGGCATTCGATCTGCTGGTCATCGGCGGTGGCATCTACGGGGCCTGGACCGCCTACGACGCTGCCAGCCGCGGCCTGAAGGTGGCGATCGTCGAAAAGAGCGACTGGGGGGCCGGAACCTCGTCGGCGTCGAGCAAGCTGATCCACGGCGGCCTGCGCTATCTGGAGAACTACGAGTTCGGCCTGGTCCGTCACGCGCTCCGCGAGCGCCGCACGCTGTATCGCATCGCGCCGCATCTGGTGCGGCCGCTGAACTTCGTGCTGCCGATGTGGAAGGGTCCGCGCGCCAGCCCGTTCCTGGTCTCGGCCGGCCTGTTCCTTTACGACATGCTGGCGCTCGGCAGCCGCCCGGTGCAGCCGCACCGCCATTTCAACCGCCGCCGCCTGCTGGCCGATTACCCCTTCGTCGATCCGCAGCGCCTGCTCGGCGGTTTCCGCTACGGCGACTGTCAGGAGGACGACGCGCGGATGACGCTGGCGGTGACCGCCGCTGCGCAGCGCGCCGGCGCGGTCTGCGCCAACCGCGTGCAGGCCTGCACGCTGATCGAGGAGCAGGGCCGGGTCTGCGGTGCCGAGGTCGAGGACCTGGCCGGCGGCCAGCGCTTCACGATCCGCGCCAAGGTCGTCGCCAATGCCGCCGGTCCCTGGGCGCCGGGTTTGCTCGGCGAGGCCGCGCCCAAGGTCAAGCTGGTCAAGGGCACGCACCTGATCCTGCCGGCGATCGCCGGCGTCAACGAGGCCTTCCTGCTGACCGCCGACGACGGTCGCGTGTTCTTCGTGATTCCGTGGTACGGCCGCACGCTGGTGGGTACCACCGAGTCCAGCGTCGGCGCGCCGGCCGAGGCGCTGCCTACCGACGAGGAGACGCGCTACCTGATCGCCGGCGTACGCAAGGGTCTGCCGGGCCTGAACTGGACCGAGAAGGACGTGATCGCCAGTTTCGCCGGCGTGCGCATGCTGCAGGCCGAGGACGCCGGCTCGCTGTCGAAGATCACCCGCGAATTCGCGGTGCTCAACCCGAAGCCGCAACTGCTGATGCATGCCGGCGGCAAGTACACGACCTCGCGTCACGACAGCATCGAGATCGTCGATCAGGTCTATGCGCTGCTCGGCCGCAAGGCACCGCCGCCGGTCACACAGAGCCAGCCGCTGCCGGGCGCGCCGGCCGGCGATTTCGAATCCTGGCAGGCACAGGCGATCGCGCAGCTGGCCGGCGTCGGGGTCGATCTGGAAGCCTCGCGCTGGCTGACGCTGCGTCATGGCAGCGACGTCGCGGCGATCGAGGCGCTGATCGGCGCCGATGCCCGCCTGGCGGCGCGCATCGATGCCGAAGTGCCGTTCGTCTACGCCGAGGCCGTGCACGCGGTGCGGTCGGAAATGGCGATGTCGCTGGAAGACGTGGTGCGGCGGCGCATGCCGCTGACCCTGCTGGCGCGCGGCGATGCCTGGCGGCAGCCGCTGCTCGACACGCTCGCCGCCCACGACGCCCTGCCGCCGCTGCCGTAGCGGCGCCTCTGGGCGGCGCCGCCGGGCTTCAGGTGCCCTCGGACTCCGGCGTCAGCGGAATCGGCGC
>CAMLDZ010000152.1 GCA_946478985.1 uncultured Solimonas sp. | reverse complement strand
TGGAACCACCAAATTCCTTCGTCGCGCCTTGCCTGGCCGCAAAGCGGGTGGCATCGCAGCGGTGGCCATGGCATTAGCAGGTCCTAAAGAATGGAGAAGCCGACCTGGAACAGCTTTTCGACTTCGCCGACGCGCTTCTTGTCGACGATGAACAGGATCACGTGATCCTCGGCCTCGATCACGGTGTCGTGGTGGGCGATGATCACGTCATCGCCGCGCACCACCGCGCCGATGGTCGTGCCCGGCGGCAGCTTGATCTCCTCCAGGCGGCGGCCGACCACTTTGGAGTTGCTGCGGTCGCCGTGCGCGACGGCCTCGATCGCCTCCGCGGCGCCGCGGCGCAGCGAGTGCACGCGCACCACGTCGCCGCGGCGCACGCGCGCCAGCAGCGCCGAGACCGTGGATTGCTGCGGCGAGATCGCCACGTCGATACTGCCGCCTTCGACCAGTTCCACATACGACAGGCGGTTGATCAGGCACAGCGCCTTCTTGGCGCCGAGCCGCTTGGCGAGCATTGCCGAGAGGATATTGGCTTCGTCGTCGTTGGTGACCGCGCAGAAGACGTCGACGTCTTCAATGTTCTCTTCGCGCAGCAGCGCTTCGTTGGCGCCGTCGCCGGAGAGCACGATGGTCTGGCGCAGATGCTCGGAGAGAAAGCGCGCACGATCGCGCGAACGCTCGATGATCTTGACCTGGATGCGGCTCTCTTCCAGCGCGCGGGCGAGGCGGAAGCCGATGTTGCCGCCGCCGGCCAGCATCACGCGGCGCACCGGCTTATCGAGGCGGCGCAGCTCGGCGATGATCCTGGCGGTGTGCGGCGCGGCGGAGACGAAGAACACCTCGTCCTCGGCCTCGATGATGGTGTCGCCCTCCGGCATGATCGGCCGGCCGCGGCGGTAGATCGCGGCGACGCGCGCGTCGATGCCCGGCAGATGTTCCGGCAGCTCCTTGAGCTGGCGCGACACCAGCGGGCCGCCGTAGTAGGCGCGCACGCCGACCAGGCGCACGCGGCCATCGGCAAAGTCCACCACCTGCAGCGCGCCCGGGTATTCGATCAGCCGGCGGATCTGGTCGGTGACCAGCTGCTCCGGCGAGATGTGCATGTCCACCGGCACCGCATCGGGGCCGAACAGCGCGTCCTCGCGCAGGTAGTCGACGGCGCGGATGCGCGCGATCTTGGTCGGCGTCTTGAACAGGGTGTCGGCGATCTTGCAGGCGAGCATGTTGGTCTCGTCGCTGTCGGTGACGGCGATCAGCATGTCGGCGTCGTCGAGACCCGCCTGGCGCAGCGTGCTCGGGTGCGAGGCGTAGCCATTGATCGTGCGCAGGTCCAGGCGTTCCTGCAGATCGTCCAGCGCGGCCGCGTCGGTGTCGACGACAGTCACGTCATTGCGCTCGCTGGTCAGATTTTCTGCGAGCGTGGAGCCGACCTGACCTGCCCCGAGAATCACGATTTTCATGGGTCGCGCACCTTACGCCGCTCCATGTTGCACCGCAAGATCGGCGCTCGGCGCGCGGTTCGGCGCTTGCGGCGGCGAGCCGTTACAGTCAGGACTCCTGTTTCCCGGAGCCCGCCATGTCTGCCGTCGTCTCTTATGCGACCGAACACCGCTTCGCCGACAGCGAGGCGCTCGAGCTGGCGCTGGCGCAGGCGCTCGCGGCGCGACTGTCCGAGGCCATCGCCAGCCGCGGCCACGCGCTGCTGGCGGTGTCCGGGGGGCGCTCGCCGCGGCCGCTGTTCGAGCGCCTGGCGGCAGCGCCGCTGGACTGGTCGGCCATCACCGTGACGCTGGTCGACGAGCGCTGGCTGCCGCCCGAGCATGTCGACAGCAACGCCCGCTTGTTGCAGGAGACGCTGCTGCGCGGCGCCGCGGCGGCGGCGCACTTCGTGCCGCTGAAGAACCCGGCGCCGACGGTGGAAGCCGGTCTGGCCACCGCCGAGCAGGCGGTCCGCGAGCTGGCCCTGCCGTTCGACGTGGTGCTGCTCGGCATGGGCGAGGACGGCCACACGGCCTCGCTGTTTCCGGCGGCCGACGGCCTGGCCGCCGCGCTCGATGCGCAGGGCAGCGCGCTGTGCGCGGCGATCCACCCGCCGGCTGCGCCATACCCGCGGCTCAGCCTCACCGTTGCCGCGCTCCTGCAGAGCCGCGTGCTGATCCTGCCGCTGGCTGGCAGCGCCAAGCTTGAGACCTATGCGCGCGCGCTCGGCGCCGGCGCGGTCGAGGAGATGCCGGTCCGCGCCGTGCTGCGCCAGCTGCGCGTGCCGGTAGAGGTCTGGCTGGCCGAGCGCTGATCGGCCGTTCTGTCGCGTTCAGCCTGGCTGCGCTAGGCTCGCTGGCGCTGATCCCGTATACGACGGAACGTATGCGCCGGGTGGAGTCGAACCCAGAGCGGACGATAAGGAGAAGGACATGGCCGAACCTGCGACTGCAGCGATCGACCGCCGCGATGCGGAGACGCGGACATGACGACGGTCTTGTGGGCGGTGCTGGCGCTGGCAATCGCCTTGCTGCTGCTGATGCGCGCGCGCCGCAGCGGCGCGCGCGGCGATACGCGGGCGGTGCCCGAACTGCGTGCCAGCAAGCCGGCCGTGCCGCGCAAGCCGGCGGTGCCGCCGCTGAGCGCCACGCGCGAGCCGCCGTCCGGCCATTCCGTGCCGCCCTTGAGCGCGACACCACCGGGCGCGGCGCCGCCATCGGCCACGGTGCCGGCTGCGGCGAAAGCCGAGCCGAGCCTGGGTGCGGCCGCGGCGCCGTCGTCGCCGGCCGAGACCATCCCCTTCATCAGTGCCACGCCGCCTGCGGCTGGCCCGTCGCCATCGCTGCCGCCGCTGGTGGCGGAAGCCAGCACGCCGAGCGAGCGCCTGCGCAGTGTCGCCGCGACGCCGGCAACCACACAGACCGAAACGGCGCAGGAAGTCGGCGCCGATTTCTACGACGAGATCGCCAAGCTGCTGCTCGCCGAGCTGGAGAAGAACCCCTCGCGCCGTGACCTGCGCTACAAGCTGATGGAGGTCTACGCCTCCGGCGAGCGCCGCGAGCCGTTCGTGGAGCAGACGCGTCTTTACATCAGCGGCCTCGGCGGCCGTGCCGACACGTACTGGCCGCGCATCATTGCCATGGGCCGCGAGCTGGCCCCGGAAACCGGCTTCTATACCGAGCAGCCGCCGCTGAGCCTGACGCCGCCCGCCGCGCCGGCGCGGGTGACGCCGGTGCAGCGGGCGCGCCGTTTCTACGACAGCGTCAACCAGGTGCTGCTCAGCTCCGTGCAGCTGGAACTGCAGGAGGCCTACAAGACGCAGCGCCAGGACCTGGGTTTCTGGAAAGCGGTGCAAAGCCTGTGCGAGCCGCACATCGCCGCCGCCTCATCGCTGGCCGCGGCCCCGCAGCTCAGCGCCTATCTCGGCGGCGCGCGGCTGTACTTCAAGAACGAACGCCAGCGGCCGCTGGCCGACGCCGCCAAGATCAGTGCCGTGGGCCAGGTGGTGCTGGCGCAGCGCATGGGCCGCACGCGCATCGTCGCCGGCGGCATGGAGGACGGCCACGGTTTCGCCATCGCCGCCGCCGCGCGCCAGCTCGGCCTGCAATGCACGCTGCACATCCACGAGCAGGAGCAGCAGCTGTTCCGCGACGAGATCGCCCAGGTGGAGATGCTCGGCGCCAGGCTGAAGCTGGTGCGCGACACCGTGCTCGGCATGGGGGCCTCGACCCAGGCGCAGGCGCTGGCCGACAGCCTCGACGACCGCGAACACGCGTTCTGGATCAGCCCGCTGGCCGCCGGCCCGCATCCGTATCCGATGATCGTCCGCGACCTGCAGGGTCTGAGCGGCCGCAACCTGCGCGCGCAGATCGTCAAGCAGACCGGCCGCATGCCGGATGCGCTGATCGTCAGCACCGCCGACGGCATGCATGCGGTGGGCCTGCTGCAACCCTTCCTCAAATCATCGGTGCGCCTGCACTGCGTGGAAGCCGCGCAGGATCAGAACCGCAGCAGCCGCGAGCGCTTCACGCGCGAGCATTCCTGGCTGCGCGCCACCGAGCGCGTGCGTTATGGCGGCGTGGCGCCCGAGGTGGCGCGTTTCGCGGCCGCGCAGTGCCTGCCGGACGGCTGGAGCCGTCTGCATGAATCCGGCGGCGAGGTGCTGGCCGAGGCCTTCGGCATCGCCCGTGCGCTGACGCCGGAGCAGATCGTGGTGGTGGTGATCCCCTACGACAGCGAGGCGCAGGCGCAGCCGCTGGAACAGGCGAGCGCGGCCTGAGTCCCGCGGCCGGCAGGCATCAGCGGATGCGCGTGCCGCGATCCTGCCAGTAGCGGTCCTTGATCAGCCGCTTGACCAGCTTGCCGGCCTCGTTGCGCGGCAGCTCGTCGACGAAGTCCACCGAGCGCGGGCATTTGATCGGGCTCAGTTGCGAGCGGCAGTAGGCGATCAGCTCCGCCGCCAGCGCCTCGCGGTCCGCCACTGCCTGCGCCGCCTGCACGACGGCCTTGGCTTCCTCGCCGAACTCCGGATGCGGCACGCCGATCACCGCCACGTCCGCCACCGCCGGGTGCAGGGTCAGCACGTTCTCGGCTTCCTGCGGATAGATGTTGACGCCGCCGGAGATGATCATGTGCGCGCGGCGGTCGGTGAGGAACAGGTAGCCGTCGTCGTCCAGGTAGCCGATGTCGCCCATGGTGGCGTAGCCCTGCGCGTCGAGGACGCCGGCGGTCTTGTCGGCGTCCTTGTAATAGCTGAACGGCCGGCCGTTGCTCATGTAGATCAGGCCCGGCGTGTTGCGCGGCACCTCGACGCCCTGCTCGTCGACGATGCGCACGCTGCAGCCGCTGGCCGGCTTGCCCACCGAGCCCTTCTTGCGCAGCCATTCCTGCGGCGAGATGAAGCTGTGGCCGCAACCTTCGGTGCCGCCGTAGAACTCGTGGAGGATCGGCCCCCACCAGTCGATCATCGCCTGCTTGACCTCCACGGCGCAGGGCGCGGCGCCGTGGATCGCGCAGCGCAGGCTGGAAATGTCCACGGCCGCGCGCACCGCCTCCGGCAAGCGCAGCATGCGCACGAACATGGTCGGCACGAACAGGCCGTGCGTGGCGCGGTAGCGCTGCACCGCGCGCAGCACGGCTTCGGCGTCGAACCTGGCGAAGCCGATCACCGTGCCGCCGGCGCGCTGCACCGCCATCATGTGGCGCAGCGGCGAGGCGTGATACAGCGGGCCGGGGGTGAGCATCACCGTATCGGCGCCGAGGCCGAAGTGATCGACCAGCAGCTGATGACGCACCGGCGGCGTGGTCGGCGGCACGTCGAGCAGCGCGGTGCGCACGCCCTTGGGCCGGCCGGTGGTGCCGGACGAATACAGCATCGAGGCGCCGCGGCGACGGTGCTCGATCACGGTCTTGGGCTGTGCGTCGCGCGCCGGCTCGTAGGCCGCAAACGGTGCCACGCTGCCGCCGAACATCAACAGCGCCACGTGCTGCCCGGACAGCTTCTCCAGCAGCTGCAGGCCCAGCTCGCGCATCGCCCAGGACACCACCAGCACCTTGGCGTCGCTGTTGGCGACGATGTAGGCGGCGTCCTCGGCATTGAGATGGGTGGAAACGCAGGCGTAGTGCAGGCCGCTGTTCTTGGCGGCCCAGCACAGCTCCGGGTAGGTGCCGTTGTTCTCGGAGAGGATGGCCACCGTGTCGCCTTCCGCGCAGCCGAGCGCGGCGTACAGGCGCGCGCATTGCGCGGCGTGGTCCATCATCTGGCCGTAGCTGATCGTCTCGCCGGTGTCGGCGATGATCAGCGCCGGCTTGTCCGGCTGGCTCGCCTGGACGGCCCAGGGATGCATGGTTTTATTCACGTCTTGCCTCCTCAGCCCGCACGATAGCGCGGCGCGGCCGGGCCGTCGCGTCTACAGCGCGACGTAGGGCGGGAGGAGCGGCGTGAGCCGCGTATCCCGCCGATCGCGACAAGGCGGGATGCTCCCGCCCTACCGAAGGGGGCGTGGAGGAAGAATGCAGGCACGCCGGTATAATCGTTGGCATCCATACTACTTTGCCGCGGGCAGCCGCCCGGCGCTTGAACCCACCTGGAGAGACCGATGATCCGTTCCATGCTGTTCGTTCCGGCCGATAGCGAGAAGAAGCTGGCCAAGGCTGCCGACATCGCCGCCGACGTGCTGGTGCTGGACCTCGAAGACTCGGTACTGCCGGACCGCAAGCCGACCGCGCGCGAGATGCTCAAGAGCTACCTCGCCGCCACCCCGCAGCGCCAGCGCATGTGGGTGCGCGTCAACGACCTGGCCTCCGGCGAGCTGCTCAACGATCTGCCGGCGGTGGTGGCTGCCAAGCCCACCGGCATCGTGCTGCCGAAGATCAAGGG
>CAMLDZ010000151.1 GCA_946478985.1 uncultured Solimonas sp. | reverse complement strand
ACAGATCGGTTGGCGGCGTGATCGCCAAGAGCTGCCGCCCTTCGTCGCCCTCGTAACGCTGCGCGGCCAAGGTCACCACCGCGCTCTCGATCTTGCTGGAGATGAAGAAGAAGTCCTCGATCTCGCGCGGCGTCGGCACCAGGACGCGGCAGCCCACATGTGGAAGCACCTCGACATAGCCGGCGGCGCGCAGATGCAGAATCGCCGTGCTGACCGGCTGCCGGCTTACGCCAAACTCCTCGGCGAGCATCGCGAACGACAGCATCTCGCCGGGCTCGTAGTAGCCCAGCGTGAGGCGCTGTTCCATCAGCGCGACGATCTGCCCGCCTTTGCCGGTGGGGTCTGGCACCTTGTTGCGCGAATGGCCGATCTGCGGCTGATCCAGACTCCAGCCAGTCCTTCCCGCGCGTCGCGGCGCATCGTCTGCCGACATAAGCTCTCCTGTTCGGGGCGCCAAAGTTCAAGGCGCGCCACGCCTTCGCATTTTCTCATGGGCCCGGCGCGCCGTCTGTAGCGACAGTGCCTTGGCAAGACCATCACGTCCGGCTGTCGACCGTTGTCGACGGTCGCGGCGGCAATGATCGTGTCGCGCCGTCCTTGAAGTGCCGCCCAGCATGGGCACGCGTGGTGCTGGCGCAGGTGTATTGCTCCACCCGGCCATCTTGGCTAACATGTTGGCATGCCACTCGGAAAGCGCGATCCGGTGTGTCGATAAAACCAAATTCTTAGCGCGAGGAGAGTTTCTGATGCTCGATGGTCAGCATCTGCGTTCCGACAGCCAGGCTTGCGGACGCACCGACGCGACGAAGCTGGAAGATCTCCGGCCAAGCCTGGCGCGGCAGACCCTGTTGCGGCTGCGCGATGATCTGGTTGCTCCGGCCTTGGTTCACAAGGAAGGCGATCTGTACCTGGGCGCGCGCAACCTCTACACCGATCCGGAGCTGTTCGAACTGGAGATGCGGCACCTGTTCGAGGGCAACTGGATCTTCGCCGCGCACGAAAGCCAGATGGCAAAGGCGCACGATTTTTTGACCACGACGATCGGTCGCCAGCCGGTGCTGCTGACGCGTGATGCCGAAGGCAAGCTCCATGGCTTCTTCAACGCCTGCATGCACCGCGGCGCGCGCGTCTGCCGCGAGAAGCTTGGCAACCGCAAGAGCCACACATGTCGATTCCATGGCTGGGTCTATGATCACAAAGGGGCGCTGATCAGCGTCTCCAGCGAGAAAGAAGGCGCGTATCCGCCAGGCTTCGATCGCAGCAAACTGGGCCTCAAGCCGCTGCCGCATGTCGAGAGCTATCGCGGCTTCATCTTCGTCTCGCTGGCGCCCGTCAGTGGAAGTCTGCGTGACTACCTGGGCGATGCGGCTCGCTTCATCGACCTGCTGGTCGATCAGTCGCCGACCGGTGAACTGGAACTGGTGCCGGGTGAAACCTCGTACACGTACTCTGGCAACTGGAAGCTGTCGGCCGAGAACGGCTTGGACGGCTATCACGTACCGACGGTGCATGCGAACTACATCATGACCACGCAGCAGCGTGCCAAGGCGCAATCGGCCGATCCGACCAAGAACTTCAATCTTAGCAATTGGGGCAAGGGCGACGCCGGCTTCTTTGGGTTCGTCAACGGACACGGTCTGTTGTACGGCCCGTACTTCAACTACGAGGACCGGCCCAACTATGCGGGTTACGAGGGCTATCAGGAGAAGCATGGCAGCGAGTATGCGGACTGGATCGTGACTAAGTTCCGCAATCTGCTGCTGATGCCGAATGTGCTGCTGATGGATCAGATGAGTTCGCAGATTCGCCTGATGCGGCCGATCTCCGTCGATCTCACCGAGGTCGTCACCTGGTGCATTGCCCCAAAGGGCGAGGAGGCAGACGCGCGCGAACGTCGCATCCGTCAGTACGAGGACTTCTTCAATGCCACCGGCATGGCGACACCGGACGATTTGTCAGAGTTTCGCAACTGTCAGATCGGTTACGCCGCTTCCAGTGTGCGCTGGAGCGATTTGTCGCGCGGCCAGCAGCGCTGGGTTAAGGGCGCCAACGACAGCGCGCAGCGCCTGGGCGTGACCCCGTTGCTCAGCAGCTCGCAGACGGCCGATGAAGGCGTTTACGTGTCGATCCTCGACCAATGGACCAAGCGCATGAGCCAGGCCGTAGAAGCCGAACTCGCCAGGGCGACGGTATGAACGCGGCCGCCGAAAACTGGCAGGCGGTCGTCGAGTTCCTTGGTGTCGAAGCGCTGGCACTGGATGATCGCGACTGGGATCGCTGGCTGTCGCTGTATACCGCCGACTGCACCTACTGGCTGCCGGCATGGCGCGGTGACGGCAGTCTGGTCGAGAACCCGAAGACCGAACTGTCGCTGATTTACTACAGCAGCCGCATCGGCCTTGAGGGTCGCGTGTTTCGACTGCGCACCAATCGCGTGTCTTCGGCCGTCACGATTCCTCGCACGGTGCATGCAAGCCAGCCTGTTGCGATCGAGCGGACCGAGCAGGGCCTGAAGGTGCGGACGCACTGGACCACGCATTCCGTCTACGACGATCGCGTGGCGACCTATGTCGGCTATGCGTTTTACGAACTGGTGCAGGACGCCGGTTCGTGGCGGATCCGTTCGAAGAAGACGGTCCTGCTCAACGATCGCGTTCATGAAGTGCTCGACTTCTACAACATCTAGCTGCCATGACGGATTCAGAGCGCAGGCCGCCGCGTGTCGGTGTAATGATCGGCGATCCGAACGGCATCGGCCCGGAGATCGTTGCCAAGGTCTGGGCGGACCGACGCATTCATGCGTGCTGCCGGCCGCTGGCTATCGGCAGCGCGGCGGTGCTGGATGACGCCATCCGCATCACCGGCGTTCCGCTGCGGACACGAATCGTCGACGAGAAGGGCGATGACGCCGGGCAGGATGGCGTGATCGATGTCATCGAATCGACGCCGTTCGCCGTCGACGCCATTCGACGCGGTCACGATGCTGAGAATGCCGGCGCCGTCAGCGGCGCCTGGCTCGATCATGCCGATCGCCTCGCCAGGGCCGGCCTGCTCGATGCCACCGTGATGGGGCCGATCAGTGCCAAGGCGATGAGCATGGCCGGCACGCTGCACACGATCGCCAGTCACAAGCCGGGCGAAGAGGCGTACCTGCTGCTGCGCTCCGGGCGTCTGGTGATTGCGCATCTGACCGATCACGTTGCGCTGCGCGAGGTTTCCGGACTCATTACGCAGGACTCGGTGTATCGGCTAATCCGCACGCTTGCGGCGGCGATGCGCAGCTGGGGTTTGCCCGGCACCCGGATCGGCGTTGCGGGCTTCAATCCGCATGCCAGCGGCGACGAGGAGAAGCTGGCCATCGTGCCGGCCATTGCCAGGGCGCAGGGCGAAGGAATCGAGATCGAAGGTCCAGTCAGTCCGGACTCGATCTTCCGTCACTGCATCGAAGGCAGCTACGACGCGGTGATCGCCATGTACCACGACCAGGGACACATCGCAATCAAGACCTGGGGGTTCTCAGGCAACAACGTCGTGTTCTTGGGGCCCTCGTATGTGCACACGACGGTCGCGCACGGCGTCGCCTATGACCTCGCCGGCAGCGGTCGCGCCGACAGTTCGATGATCGAGAACGCCATTCTCAACGCGGGCTGGCTGGCCTCCGGCAAGGGCTTCTGTCCCGCCTAACGGGACGGATGTCGATAACGGGTGGCAAGTAAGCGGCAGCAGGAGGAGAACCAAGGTGTCGATCCGACGTTCTGCTGTGCCCGCACATCACGGACATGCGACATGAGACATGACATTCGCAGCCAGCCGACACCGCAGTGGATCGCCGCTGTGCGCGCGCGCTTTCCGGTCGAGCGCACGGTCGATCTGACGCTGACCTCGAAGCTGGAACGACGCGCCAGCGGCCGGCGCGAGCCTGCCGATCTGGCGGAAATCACCGAGCGGCTGCGCAGCTTCCTGCGCGCGCGCATCGACGGTGACTTTGAGATCCGCAATCTTGCCGCCCTGACTGGTGGAGCCTCGAAGGAGCAGTTCGCCTTCGAGCTGGACTGGACTTGCGCCGGTGAGCGCCGCCGCGGCGAAAAGATGGTGCTGCGCCGCGAGCCGCCGGAATCGGTAGTCGAGACCAACCGCTCGCGTGAGTTTCAGCTGATTGCCGCCATGGCAGGCGTGTTGCCGGTGCCGGCCGCGTACTGGCTCGACGACAGCGGCACAGAACTGGGTCGACCATCGATCGTCTACAGCTTCGTCACCGGTGTGCAGAAGCCCTCCAAGGGAGCCTCACAGATCACCGGCGTCGGCATCCAGTTCAATCCGGAGCAGCGCACTGCGCTGGGGCCGCAATTCATCGAGGCGCTCGCCAAGATCCACAACTTCGATCCCGCACGCGCTGATCTGTCGGCTTTCGACATTCCGGCGGTGGGAACGACGCAGGACATCGACTGGCAGCTCAACTGGTGGGCGCGCGTCTGGGAAGAGGACCGCTTCGAGGCGGTGCCGCTGCTGGCACTGGCGGAGCAATGGCTGCGCGCCAATCGGGTGCCACTGGATCACTGCTCGCTGGTGCACTCCGACTTCCGCACCGGCAACTATCTGTTCGATGAAGACAGCCTGAAGATCACCGCGGTCCTCGATTGGGAGTTGGGGTACTTCGGTGATCGGCATATGGATCTGGCATGGGTGCTGATGCCGACCTTCGACGTGCCGGCGGAGGACGGCTCGCCGCTGTCTTCGTCGCTGTTCGTGCGGGACCGCTTCATCGCCGACTACGAGCAGCGCAGCGGCCTGAAGGTCGACAAGCGCCGGCTGCACTACTACACCGTCTTCTGCCAATGGCGTGCCGCGATCATGACGCTGGGCTCGGCGCTGCGCACTGCGGACGGTGCCAAATCGCATCAGGACATCGTGCTGACCTGGTTCGCGGGGCTTGGCTACAGCCTGCTCGAATCACTGCGGCAGTCACTGCACGCGGCCGATGCCTGAGCATCGAGCGCGCATCGACAACCTCGGAAGGAACTCAAAGACATGCAGCCCGGATTCGAATTGCGCTTGCGCACCATGATGAAGGCCATCTCGGAAGTCGTACTGCCGGCGATCGATCCCGCCAACCGTCAGGCGCAGGAGCAAGCCCGCTTGGTGCTGGGCTCTCTGGAGGTGATCCGTCAGCAGATCGACTTTGCCCACTGGTATGAATCTGCAGACCTGATTTCGTTGTGCAATCTCGCCGTCGAGTTGATGGCGATCAAGGATGCTGGCCGGTTCGAGGTGCTTGGCGAACTGCGTGGTAACGGCGTGGCGTTGATCTCGCGCTGGGATGTCAGTCTGCCGCAGTTGCGCGAGGCCAGTCGCGCCTTGCGCGAGGCGATCTCCGCGGCGGTCGACGGCATCTATGCCGAGGCGCCGCAGGTTGCGCGCAGCGCCGTGCACAAGCTGGTGCTGAGCCACGCCGAAGGACAGCTCAGCCGCGAACGTGCCTTCATCGCGGGCACCCGTTGGGATGGCTATCCGGAATCCCTCTTGAGCATCGAAGACTCCTTGCGCAAGGCCCGCGCACTGGCCTGATCGCGGTCACGCACGTCGGAAGCGCCGGCTGAGCTCTGGCAACTGGGGCGACTCGCTGCAGTCTGATCCGCTTTACAGTCCGGGCACCATGCTGACATGATGATTCACATGTAAAGCATTACTGTATTATCGAGTGATCAATGAAGGGACGCGAAAGGCTCAGGCATCTCGACAGCAGCACGCCGCGCATGGCGCGCGCGTTGCCGGATCTGCCGATGGACATGACGATCCTGGTGCGCCTGATGCGCATCAGCTTCTTTGGCATGGGGCACTACTTCGAGCCGGTGTTCCGCGGTCTGGATGTCAGCGAGCACGGCTTTCATGTGCTGTGCCTGTTGGCGGCGGCTGACAATGCTGCGGAATCGCCCACCGAGCTGAGCGAAATGGTCGGCACCAGTCGCGCCAACATGACGCGGATGCTGAGTGAGCTGGAGGCGGGTGGCTACGTGAGCCGCGCCACCGCGACACGCGATGGCCGCCGGCAGATCGCCACGCTGACGGCCGCAGGCCGCCGCAAGGTCCGCGAGGTGGTGGCAAAGATCGCGGCCCCGCTGCAGAGCGCGTTCGGCGAGCTCGACGACGAGGAGTGTGCGGTACTCAACCGGCTGCTGCGCAAGCTGATCGTCTCCTTCGACAACGGCGCGCATGCGATGCGCTCCGTCGCCTGAGCGCGGCGCATGATCCTCAACGAAGACCAGCTGGCGCTGCAGGACGCCGCGCGTCGCTTCTCGCGCGAGCGGCTGCTGCCGCATTACCAGCAACGCGAGAAAGACGGCGTGCTCGACCGCGCACTGCTGCGTGAGATGGGTGAGCTGGGCCTGCTGGGCGTCGACGTCGCGACCGAGCATGGTGGCC
>CAMLDZ010000150.1 GCA_946478985.1 uncultured Solimonas sp. | reverse complement strand
GCTCAGCTTCCGCAACATCGAGCTGAGCACCTTCAATCCGTATTCGGGCAAGTTCGCCGGCTACAACATCGCGCGCGGCAAGCTCAGTACCGAGCTGCGCTACCGCCTGGACAAGCGTGCGCTGCAGGCCGAGCACCACGTCGTGCTCGACCAGCTGGAGTTCGGCGAGGCCACTGGCTCCAAGGACGCCGCGCCGCTGCCGATCAAGCTCGCGGTGGCGCTGCTCAAGGACCGCCACGGCGTCATCGATCTGCAGCTGCCGGTCGGCGGCAGTCTCGACGATCCGCAATTCTCTTACGGCCAGATCGTCCGCACGGTGCTGATGAACACGCTGAGCAAGATCGTCACCGCGCCGTTCGCGGCGCTCGGCTCGCTGTTCGGCGGCGGCGAGGAACTCGCGTATGTCGATTTCGCCGCCGGTTCCGCGCAGCTCGACGACGCCGCGCGCGGCAAGCTCGACAAGCTGGCGCAGGCGCTGGCGGAGCGGCCGCAGCTGCGCCTCGACGTGCCGATGGCGAGCGGCGCCGCCGATGCGGCGGCGATGGCGGATCTGGCGCTCGCGCAGCGCGTGCCGCCCGGTGCGCTCGACGACAAGGCGCGGCTCAAGGCGCTGGAGCGCGCCTATCGCGAGCTGTACGGCAGCCAGGTGCGCTATCCCAAGGACAGCGACACGCCGGCCGCGCAGCTCGCCTTCCTGACGCCGGCGCTGCGCGGCCGCCTGATGCCGGAACCGCTGGCGCTGGAAACGCTGGGCCGGCAGCGCGCGGAGGCGGTGCAGGCGGCGCTGCTGGCGCGCGCGGGTGTCGCGCCGGAGCGGATCTTCATCGTCAATGCCGCGGCGGCGGGTGACGGCGGCCAGCGCCTGGAGCTGAAGCTGAAATAGTCCGCCGGCCACGCTCAGGTGGTGGCAACCTCGGGCGCGCTAGCGTAGAGCCCCGATCATCTGGAGCCTGCCATGCGCCTCATGCTGATGACTCTGGGCGGCATCGCCGTCCTGCTCGCTGCCTGCGGCGGGCCGACCGCGCCGCTGCCGCCGGATGCGGCGAAGGCCGCGCCCGCCACAGCGATTCCCGCCGAGCCGGCGGCGCACGCCTTCGACGCCTGGCTCGGCCGCTGGAACGGACCGGAGGGCACGTTCGTTGACGTGCAGCGTGCCGGTGCGGATTTCATGCTGACCATCCAGACGCTCGACGGCCCCGCACGGTATCCGGCGCAGGCGGCAGGCGATTATCTGCAGTTCGAGCGCGACGGACAGCGTGAGTCGCTGCGCGCGAGCGACGGACAGGCCACCGGAATGAAATGGCTGCTCGACAAGCACGACTGCCTGACGGTCAAGAGCGGTGAAGGCTACTGCCGCGACTGAAGTGGCGTACGCCAGCGCCGGGCGGCACACTGCGCGCCCGCTGCCGGACGCCTGCATGAACACCGTCGAATTCCCGCTGGACCGCGACTACATCGAGCTCAACCAGCTGCTCAAGCTGGCGGGCCTCTGCGACAGCGGCGGCGCCGGCAAGGCGCTGGTCGCCGAAGGGCGCGTGCAGGTCGACGGCCAACCGGAGACGCGCAAGACCGCCAAGATCCGCGCCGGCCAGAGCGTGCGCTGCGGCGATGTGCGGATTCTTGTGATCGCCGGCTGAGCGGATCGCGGTGCCGGACATCGAGCAGCAGCTGCGCCGCTACCTCGGCGCCTGTCCCGAGCCCTTGCTGGAGCAGGTCCGTCGCCTGCTCGCCGAGCAGCGGCTCGGTGCCTATCTGGCGCGCAAGTATCCGCAGCGCCACGCCGTGCAGACCGACGCGGCGCTCTATGACTACACGCTGGAGCTGAAGCAGCAGCACCTGCGCAGCTCGTCGCCGCTGCACAAGGTGATCTGGCAGAACAAGATGGACGTGCTGCAGAACGTGCTGGGCCTGCACACGGCGGTCTCGCGCGTGCAGGGCGGCCGGCTCAAGGCCAAGGCGGAAATCCGCATCGCCGGCCTGTTCAAGACCGAGGCGCCGGAGTTCCTGGAGATGGTGGTGGTCCACGAGCTGGCGCACCTGCGCGAGCGCGAGCACAACAAGGCCTTCTATCAGCTGTGCCGGCACATGCTGCCGGACTACCACCAGATCGAGTTCGACCTGCGCCTGTTGCTGCTGGATCGCGCCCTCCCTTCGGGGGGCGCCGACACAAGCTCGGGCGGCTAGGATCGGTTGATCGAGAAGCTTCGGAGCCGCCATCGTGATCACCGTCCATCATCTCTGCGTCTCGCAGTCGGAGCGCGTCGCCTGGCTGTGCGAGGAACTCGGCGTGCCGTACGAACTCAAGCGCTACACGCGCGACGCGCAGACCATGCTGGCGCCGGCCGATTACAAGGCCCTGCATCCGCTCGGCACGGCGCCGGTGATCAGCGACGGCGCGCTGGTGCTGCCGGAATCCGGCGCGATCATCGACTACATCATCGGCAAGTACGGCCACGGCCGTCTCGCGCTGAAGCCGGAGGACGAGGACTTCGCGCAGTACGTGTTCTGGTTCCACTTCGCCAACGGCTCGCTGATGCCGAACATGATGGTGCACCTGGTGCTCGCGCTCAGCGGTGCGCAGCCCAACGACAACGCCGCGCTGGAGTCGCTCAAGGCGCGCGCCGGCAAGGCCCTGGCGCTGGCCGAGGCGCGGCTGGCGGCCGCGCCATACTTTGCCGGCACGCAATTCACGGCGGCCGACATCATCATGTTCTTCCCGCTGACGACCATGCGCAGCTTCATGCCGATCGATCTGGCCGCCTATCCGAACATCCAGGCTTACCTGCGCCGCATCGGCGAGCGCCCGGCCTACCGGCGCGCGATGGCGCACGGCGATCCTGACATGGCTCCGAAGCTCGATTGAGGCTGCGCCGCCGACCCCCCGAATTGGCGGGGATCTCATGCGGGCCATCGATTAAGCTGCCGGTCCCTCGCCGCTGGGCGGGGTTGTCCCCATCGTCAGGAGCAGTGCGTCATGCAGGCTTATCGCTTACTCGCCGGATCGCAGATCGAAGGACTGCAGCGTGTCGATGCCGACGCACGCGAGCCGGCGCCGCACGAGGTGCGCGTACGCATCCGCGCGGTGTCGCTGAACTTCCGCGATCTGATGCTGGCGCGAGGCTGGTATCCCAATGCCAGCAGCGGGCCGGTGGTGCCGTGCTCGGATGGCGCCGGTGAGGTACTGGCGGTCGGCAGCGCGGTGCGCGGCTTCAAGCCGGGCGATCGCGTGGTCTCGGTGTTCTCGCCGTACTGGCTCGACGGCGAGCCGACGCCGGCCAATGTGGTCGACAGCCTCGGCGGCGCGGTCGACGGCGTGCTGGCGCAGGAAGTGGTCTTGCCGGAGACGGCCTGGCTGAAGATGCCGGCGCATCTGGACTTTGCCGAGGCGGCGACCCTGCCGTGCTCGGGCGTCACCGCCTGGAACGCGATGTTCGCGTACAACCGCCTGCGCCCCGGCGCCACGGTGCTGCTGCTCGGCACCGGCGGCGTGTCGATCATCGCCTTGCAGCTGGCGCATGCGGCCGGGCTGCGCAGCATCATCACCTCGTCCAGCGACGACAAGCTCGAACGTGCGCGCCAGCTCGGCGCCGATCTGACGATCAACTACCGCAAGACGCCGGAATGGCAGGACGAGGTGCGCCGCCTGACCGATGGCGTCGGTGCCGACCTGGTGCTCGAAGTCGGCGGCGAAGGCACGCTGAGCCGCTCGGTAGCGGCGACGCGCATGCATGGCGAGGTGGTGCTGATCGGCGGCGTCACCGGTTTCGGTGGCGGCGACTTCAACCCGATCGCGCTGATGCTCGGCAGCCAGATGATGCGCGGCGTCTATGTCGGCAGCCGGCACATGGCCGAAGAGCTGTATCGCCTGATCGAGGTCCGCGGCATCAAGCCGGTCGTCGACCGTGTGTTCGGCTTCGCGCAGGCGCAGGAAGCCTACGCGTATCTGGCGTCGGGCCAGCACTTCGGCAAGGTCGTCATCAGCGTCGATTGAGACGCGCCGAGCAAAGTGCAGCTGTCGCGCCGCTGAAGCGGGCGCAATGCACGGCTCAGTTCGGATTCAGCGCCGCGCCCTAACTTGCAGCCATGCGCAAATCAGCGCGTGAACACTCAAGGAAGGGTCGTCATGAACAACATCGCAGCGGGTGCCATCGGCGGCGTCGCCGTTCTCACGGTCGCCGCATCGGCGATGCTTTTCGCCAACTACCGCGGCTCGGCCGACGAGGCCGACGGCGCGGCGCCGCAGGAAGTGGCGACCAAGACGGTGTGCAGCGAGGAGCGCGTGGTCACCAAGAAGCAATGGGGCACCAACGGCGTGCTCGGTACCGTGATCGGCGGCGCTGCCGGCGGTGTGCTGGGCCATCAGATCGGCGGCGGCAGCGGCAAGGACGTGGCCACCGCCGTCGGTGCGGTCGGCGGCGCGTATGCGGGCAAGCGCATCGCCAATGACAAGTACCCGGATCAGGAAGTCAGCTACAAGGAAGTCTGCCGCGAGGTTCCGGCTTCGTAAGGCCGCGTCGCAGGTGCTGCTGGGCGCTCAATGCACCATCAGCAGCACCTGCAGCTCGCCGACCAGAAAGCCCAGCGCGGCGCCGATGCCGATCAGCAGCCACTCGTCCTGGCGGAACACCGGCCGCAGCATGCCTTCGAAGTCCTCGGCGCTGAGGGCCTGCATCCGCGACACCAGCGTGTTGCGGATATCCATCGCCTCGACCAGATAGGTATTGAGCGCCGGCAGCGCGTCCGGCAGCTCGCGGATCAGGCGGTCGGCGACCGCCTTCTTCATCTCCAGGTACTGCGCCGAACCGATGACCAGCGCCAGCAGCGGCCGCGCCAGCCCGGCATGCTCGTCGACGGTCTGCCGCACGTGGCGCTGCAGCATCTCCAGCACCCGCGCCGACATCGGCCCCTTGAGCAGCGCCTCCCAGAGTTGCGCCGGAGTCAGCAGCTCGCTGGCGATCAGGCTGGCGTAGTCCTCGGCCACCTGCCGCTGGCGGCGCAGGAACAGCCCCTGCACGCGCAGACCGAGGATGCGTCGCGGCCGCAGCGGCCGGAACAGCATCTGCAGCGCCAGCCAGTCGCTGGCGAAGCCGACGAACAGGCCGAACGCCGGCAGCAGCCAGGGCTCCTTCCAGAACACCCAGGTGATCATCTGCACCAGGCCGATCGCGAAACCGAAGTAGAAGCCGGACGTGCCGAAGAAGCGCAGCTCCTGGCCGCCGGTCTGCTGGAAGATGCGGTTGAGCAGCGGCTTGTCGCGCAGCAGCGCGCCCACCACCATCTGCCGCAGGTCGAAGAGGCCGTCGAGATTGTCGCGCGCTTCCGTCATCAGCTGCGCCATCACCCGCGGCAAGTCGGCCTGCACGCGGCTGACCAGATGCTGCCGCGCCGTCTCCGGCAGCCGCTTCCACAGGCCCGGGCGGATGTGCTCGGCGACATCGGTGACGGTGCGTTCGAGGGTCGCCGTCAGCGGCGGCTGCAGCAGCTCGGCGACGCGCTGCGCATCGATCCGCGCAAAGACCTCGTCGACGCGGATCAGCCGCTGCGTCATCGTCTCGACGGCGATGCCTGCCATCCGCGCCGCGTTTCGCGGGATAATCCCCTGCCAGCCCAGCGGCGGCAGGAGCGGCAGCCTGATGCCGACGAACTCGACCGGCTGGAACATCATGCGGATCGCCACCAGCTTGGTGACGTAGCCGATGACCGCGCTGACGAAAGGCAGCGACAGATAAATCCAGAAGTGCGTACGGATGTCCGTTCCGATGCTGTGCCAGTCCATCTTGCTCCCCCGCGTGGCTGACCGCGCCGCGTGCGTCGCGCTGCGCGGCTTCATTGTGCCGCGCCCTTGCGGCGCCGCCCTGCGGCCGGTGCGACAGTGAGCGCGCCCGGTCCGGCCAGCCGTGCGCCGCAGGCGCCGCCGCTGCGCCAGCTCGCCGCGCAGCTGGAGACGCAGCGCGAGCTGCTGACGGCGCGCGATTACGCGCATTTCGCGCGCACGCTGGAGCGTGCGCGCCGCGGCGGCACGCTCGATCTGGCGCGGCTCGATCGCGATGTCGCCGCCGCCCGGCTGCGCCACGAGAACCGCTTGCGGCTGAAGCCGGAGCGCATCCGTTATCCGGAAGAATTGCCGGTGGTGCAGGCACGCGAGGACCTGCTGGCGGCGATCCGCGATCACCAGATCGTCGTCGTCTGCGGCGAGACCGGCTCGGGCAAGACCACGCAGCTGCCCAAGCTGTGTCTGGAGCTGGGCCGCGGCACGCGCGGCCTGATCGGCCACACCCAGCCGCGCCGGCTCGCCGCGCGCAGCGTCGCCAACCGCATCGCCCGCGAGCTGGATTCGGAAGTCGGTGGCCTGGTCGGCTTCGAGACGCGCTTCGACCGCCGCGTGTCGGAGCGCTCGATGATCAAGCTGATGACCGACGGCATCCTGCTCGCCGAGCTGGGCCGCGATCATCTGCTGCTGAACTACGACACCATCATCATCGACGAGGCGCACGAGCGCAGCCTCAACATCGATTTCCTGCTCGGCTGGCTCAAGCGCATCGC
>CAMLDZ010000149.1 GCA_946478985.1 uncultured Solimonas sp. | reverse complement strand
TGAAGCCGATCTGGTTGTTGACGATGATGTGCAGCGTGCCGCCGGTGCCGTAGCCCTTGGAGTGCGAGAGCTGCAGCGTCTCCATCACCACGCCCTGACCGGCGAACGCGGCGTCGCCATGGATCAGCACCGGCACCACCTTCTGGCCGGCCTCGTCGAGGCGGCGGATCTGCCGCGCCTTGACCGAGCCCTCGACCACCGGGTTGACGATCTCGAGGTGCGAGGGGTTGAACGCCAGCACCATGTGCACGCGCTTGCCGTCGACCTCGACGTCGGTCGAGAAGCCCATGTGGTACTTGACGTCGCCGGCGCGCGACAGCTGGTCGACCGAGTACTTGCCCTCGAATTCCGCGAACAGGTCGCTGGGCGACTTGCCGAGCACGTTGATCAGCACGTTGAGGCGGCCGCGGTGCGCCATGCCGATGACGATCTCGTCGACGTCACGCGCGGCGCAGGCCTTGAGCACCTCGTCCATCGCCGGGATCAGCGCGTCGCCGCCTTCCAGCGAGAAGCGCTTCTGGCCGACGTACTTGTTGTGCAGGTAGCGCTCCAGGCCCTCGGCGGCGACCAGCTGCTGCAGCACCTCGCGCTTGCGCGAGGGCGCGATCTTCGGCTGGAAAGCCACCGCCTCGAGGCGCTTCTGGATCCAGCGCTTTTCGCTGGTCTCGGTCAGGTACATGTACTCGGCACCGATGGTGTCCGTGTACACGGTCTTGAGGACCTTGATGATCTCGCGCAGCGGCAGGCGATCGCTGCCCACCGCCAGCGTGCCGGTGTTGAAAGTCGTCTCCAGATCCTCGGGGCCGAGGCCATGAAAGGCCGGGTCCAGATCCGGGATGCTCGCCTGCGGCGCCAGGTTCAAGGGGTCCAGGCGCGCCGCCTGATGGCCGCGCATGCGGTAGTAGTTGATCAGGCGCAGCACGCCGGCCTGCTTCTCGGCGGCCTTGGCGTCGAAACCGGCTTCGGCGGCGACCACGCGGCGAGGCTCGCGCGCCAGGCGCTCGAAGCGCGCGACGACTTCGCTGTGCGGCGTCTCGCGCGGCGCGTTCTGGTCCTGGATCAGCCGGAAATAAGCCCGCCAGCTCGGGTCGACTGACTCCGGGTCGTCGAGGAACTGTTCGTAGAACGCCTCGACGTAAGGCGCGTTGGCGCCGTTGATCGAAGACGACTCGATGAAGCTGTGATACTTGCTGGTAGCCATGTCCGTGCAGACCGATTGTTGCTTTGAAATGCCCCGGCGTCTCGCGTGATCACGGATCGCCGGGGCGTCGACCGTTTACGCTTTGTTCCGCTTCTTGTCTTGTTCGTGCCAACTGGAGGTCAGCTGCGTCAGGTACTCGCGGAACTCCTCGGCGAGTTCCGGGTGCTTGAGACCGAACTCGACGTTGGCGCGCAGATACCCGAGCTTGGAGCCGCAGTCGTGCCGCACGCCCTCGAATTCGTAGGCCAGCACGGTTTGCTCATGCAGCATCAGGCTGATCGCGTCGGTCAGCTGGATCTCGCCGCCGGCACCGCGCTGCGTGCGCTCCAGCAGCTTGAAGATGCGCGGCGTCAGGATGTAGCGGCCCACCACTGCGAGATTGCTCGGCGCATTCTCCGGCTTGGGCTTTTCCACCATCTTCTTGATTTCAGACAGACCCGGGCCGATCGGCTGGGCGTCGACGATGCCGTAGCTGGAGACGTCTTCCTGCGGCACGCGCTGGGTGGCCAGCACGCTGGTGCCGTACTGCTGGTAGACGCGGTGCATCTGCGACAGGCAGGGTTGCAGGCGACCGTCGATGAGGTCGTCGGCGAGGATCACGTAGAAATCCTCGTCGCCCACTGCCGGCCAGGCCTGCAGCACGGCGTGGCCGAGGCCGAGCGCCTCGGCCTGGCGGATGAAGATGCAGGTGACGCCCGGCGGCACGATGCCCTGCACCGTTTCCAGCAGCTTGTTCTTGCCGCGCGCCGCCAGCTCGGCTTCCAGTTCGTAGGCCTTGTCGAAGTGATCCATGATGGAATTCTTCGAACGGCCGGTGACGAAGATCAGCTCCTGCGCGCCAGCGCTGATCGCCTCCTGCACGGCGTACTGGATCAGCGGCTTGTCGACAACCGGCAGCATTTCCTTGGCGCTGGCCTTGGTTGCCGGAAGGAAGCGGGTGCCAAGACCGGCAACCGGAAAGACCGCCTTACGAATGCGCATGCAGATGGGCTCCTGAGCAGGTCGTTGATTTTAGCGCAGGACGCCACGCAAATGGACCCTATCCGACGAAGGTCCGAGCAGCGCGAATTCGATGCCGCGCTCGCGGGCACCCGCGGCATGCGCGAATTTCAGCGCGGCCCGGCCCGGCAGGAACAACGGCTGGCGGAATTCGCCGGCCAGTTCCATCGGTTCGTGGCCGAGTTGCTCGCTCAGCATCGCCGCGCAGCGCGCCAGCGACCACATGCCGTGGGCGATCGCCCGCTTGAAGCCGAACAGCCGCGCCGACAGCGCCGACAGGTGGATCGGATTGAGATCCTTGCCGACCCTGGCATAGCGGCGGCCGATGTCGGCTGGCGCCTCGAATACCAGGTACTGCGATAGCCGCGCGGATACCGCTGCCGGCGCCTTGGCCGGCCCCCTGGGCCCGGGCACGCGGTACAGCGTGGTGATGACCTCGCGCCAGACTTCCTCGCCGTCGACCGAAACCGTCGCCAGGCGGTCGAATTCCAGGCCCTGACGGACTTCGCGGAACTCGCCCAGGCGCACGTCGAAATCGCAGGGCTCGCCGGTGCCGATGCCGCGGCGCTGCGAGATCTGCGCGCGGATATCGACCAGGCCCAGCAGCGGCAGCGGGAACGTGGGGCGCGTCAGCAGGTAGAGATGCAGGCCGGCCGCCATCACGTGCGGAAAGCTGATCGGCAGCAGGCGACTGTCGGCAAAGCCACAGAGCTTGCGGTAGTCGGCCAGCTGGGTCGACGCGGCACGCACGCCGGCGATCTGCACGGCCAGCGGCGGAATTGCCGGCTTGCCTTCCGGCCGGCGCAGCACGCTGCGCAGCGCAGTGAGATAAAGGCCCTCGGCGGAGGGCAGCTTGGTCAGGCTAGCGGTCATCGGATGAGTCCTTGAGAACGAGCGGATTCCGGGATGAGGCGCGTGCCGTGATGAATCTTCAATGTCTGGAGCCGGGTGTCATCGGGCCGGATCCATCCGAGTCGCTCACGGCAGCTGCTGGTCGATGACGAGGTCGATCGGACTGGCAGCATCGGCGCGGGCCGCAGCATGCCGGCCTTCGAGATCGCCGGACAGCGCCTCGGCGCCAGCGCTGCTGGTCAACCGGGCCGTGATCGTCCAGCGCTCGAACTGCGAAAGCTTCATGTTGGGCAGCATCGCCATGCTGTCGTCGAGCGTCACCGTAAGCGGAAATTGTGGCGTTTCGATGCGCTGCACGGCCAGCGGCATCGGCGGTCCGTTCTCGGCCTTGGCAAACACCAGCAAGCGCATGCCCGGCTTGAGCCGGGCGCGCAGCGGCTCGGCCAGCGTCACCCGCACGCTGAGGCTGGCGGCTGTGGCCTGAGCCGGCGTCCATTGCTGGCCGCTGCGCGCCGCCAGCTGCGGCAGCTGCTGGTCGAGCAGCTCGCCGATCTCCGCCGGCACCTGCTGCTGGCGCAACGCCGACCAGTGTGCGAAGGCGGCGGCAGCGTCGCCGGACTGCAGGGCCGCCACGCCGGCGTACCACAGCGCCTTGGGATGGGCCGGCTGCAGCTGCAGGGCACGCTCGAACAGCGCGCGCTGCGGCACCAGGTTCTGCTGCGGATCGGCAAAGCCGCGCGCCTCGCCGGCGGCGACCAGCCAGTCCGGCTCCGGCTGCGCCTGGCGCAGCTGGTTGGCGCGCTCATAGGCCTCGGCCGCCTCGGCATAGCGCTGCAGCAGGCCGTAGGAGCGGCCCAGCATCGCCCAGGCCTCGGCGTCGTCCGGATTGCGGTCGGTCTTGTGCAGCAGCTGCACGATCATGTTGTCGAGCATCGCCAGCTGCGCCGCCTGCGGATCACGCTCGGCCAGCGCAATCATCTGCCGCATGCGCCAGCCCTGGTCGCCGGCGAGGTAGTACGCCAGACCGCTGCCGGCGCCGAGCAGCAGCACCAGCAGCGCGGCGAGCAGCAGCCGGCGCGGCCGGTCGGCGGCGAGCGGCGCATCGGTTTCGCCGGCATCCCGCAGCAGGTGTGCGGCCGATTCGTCACGCTGCGCCTGCGCCTGCGCGGCGTCGAGCGTGCCGCTGGCCAGGTCGGCGTCGATCTCGGCAAGCCGGCTCTGGTAGACGGCGACGTTGGCGCGGCGGCGGCGCAGGGTTGCCAGCTGTCCGCGCGTCCACAGCGGCCGGGTCAGCCACAGGCCGGCCAGCAGGCTGAGCAGCAGCATCCCGACAATCGTCGGCCCCATCACTTGCGATCCTTGTCTTTGTCTTCGCGCGCGTCGTCGCCCTGCTCGTCGAGCAGACGCTGCAAGGCTGCCGGATCGGCGGCCGTCGTCGGCGCGGCGCGGCGCGCCCGCGAGACTCGCCAGGCCACCAGCAGCGCCAACAGCAGCAGCGCGAACGGGCCGGCCCACAGCAGCCAGGTGGCCGGTTTCAGCGGCGGCCGGTACAGCACGAAATCGCCGTAGCGGTCGGTCAGGTAGCGCTTGATCTCGGCATCGCTCTTGCCCGCCGCCAGCTGTGCGCGAACCTGCTCGCGCAGGTCGTTGGCGAGCGGCGCATCGGACTCGGCGATCGACTGGTTCTGGCAAACCAGGCAGCGCAGCTCGTTGGACAGGGCCTGGAAGCGCGCCTGCTGCTCGGTGTCGAGCTCGGCGGCCGGTGCTGCGAGGGGCGCCAGCAGCAGCGCCAGGCAGATCAGCAAGGGCTTCACGCGCCGTCCTCGCCGGCGGCCGGCTGCAACAGCGGCGCGATGTGCTCGCGCCAGGTCTGCTCGGTGAGGGCGCCGATCTGCTTGTAGGCGATGCGGCCGTCGACGATCACATAGGTTTCCGGCGCGCCATAGACGCCCCAGTCGAGTCCGGCCTGGCCCTGCGGGTCGGTGATGACCGTACGGTACGGATTGCCGCGGCGCTGCAGCCAGAGCTGCACGGCCTCGTCGGTGTCCTTGTAGTCGACGCCGACGATCTCGATGCCCTGCGCCGCCAGCTGCATCAGGAACGGATGCTCATCGACGCAGGCCGCACACCAGCTGGCGAAGAAATTGACCAATAGCGGCCGCCCCTGCAGCTCGGCCTGCGTGTACCGCGTCTCCGCCGCGCCGAGCACCGCCAGCGAGAACGCCGGCACCGGCCTGCCGATCAGCGGGCTGGGCACCTCGCGCGGATCGTGGCGCAGGCCGATCGCCAGCACGACCAGCAGGCCGACCAGCAGCAGCACCGGCAATACATAGCGCAGGCGCATCAGGCCACCGCCGCGGCCGAACCGGCGTCTGCGGTCGCGGCGCTGATGCGGGCCAGCCGGTAGCGGCGATCGCTGGCGGCCAGCGCGCCGCCCAGCGCCATCAGCACCCCGCCCCACCAGACCAGCCGCATCATCGGCTTGTAGTACAGGCGCAGCGCCCAGTCGCCATTGGCATTTTTCTTGTCGATCGGTTCGCCGAGCGCGACGTAAAGATCGCGCAGCGGCGTGTGGTCTACGGCTGATTCGGTCATCAGCTGGCCGCTGGCGCGATACAGGCGCTTCTCCGGCTGCAGCCTTGCCAGCAGGCGACCGGCATGACTGACCTCGACAACCCCGTGGTCGGCGTCGTAGTTGGGGCCGTGACGCGCCTCGATGCCGAGAAAGCGGAACTCGTAGCCGGACAGTTCAGTGCTCTGGCCAGGGCCGAGGCGGACATCGCGCTCGACGCTGTAGAGGCTGACATAGCTCAGGCCCAGCACCCAGACACCGATGCCGACGTGCGCCAGCGTCATGCCCCAGACCGCGCGTGGAATCTGCCGCAGGCCCTGCAGGCGGTCGCGCTTGGCGCGGATGCGGCGGACGATATCCTCGGCGGTAGTCAGAAATACCCAGGCCGCCAGCACCCCGCCGGCGATCGCCGGCAGCCGGGCCTGATGGCCGAGCAGCCAGGGCGCGGCGAGGCCGGCTGCCAGCGCCACGCCGGCCGGCAGGCGCAAGCGCTTGATCAGGTCCCTGAGGTTCGCGCGCTTCCAGCCGACCGCCGCGGCCAGGCCGATCAGCACCGCCAGCGGCGCCGTCAGCGGCAGGAACACTGCATTGAAATACGGCGGCCCGACCGAGACCTTGCCCAGGTTCAGCGCCTCCATCAGCAGCGGATAAAGCGTGCCGAGCAGCACCGCGCTGGCGGCGACCACCAGGAACACGTTGTTGAGCAGCAGCAGGCCTTCGCGCGAGAACATCGAAAACTCGCCGGTGCTCTCGGCGACGAACTTCGGCGCGCGCCATGCATACAGCGTGAAAGCGACGCCGAGCACCAGCGCCAGGAAGCTCAGGATGAACACGCCGCGCGCCGGATCGGTGGCAAAGGCATGCACCGACACCAGCACGCCAGAGCGGACCAGGAAGGTGCCGAGCAGCGACAGCGCAAACGCCAGGATTGCCAGCAGGATGGTCCAGGCCTTGAGCTGGCCGCGCTTCTCGGTCACCGCCAGCGAGTGGATCAGCGCCGT